>JACCXF010000294.1 GCA_013697295.1 Actinomycetota bacterium
GTCGAGGAACGCTCCGAAGGATTGACCGGCCTCCCCTTCGAACGTCGCACGCACCGACCCGTGGCGACGCGCCGGGAGCTCGAACGTCGAAGCACATCCCAGACGGGCGCCGACCGAGCGATCGGCGGTGGTTATCGCGTAGCTCAGATCGACGTGTTCGTCGCGTTCCAATGCACCGAAGCCGTCTCGATACAGGCGGTCGCCGAGACTGGATCGGGGACCCACGATCGCGTCGTCGGACACGAATCGTCGTTGTTCCCCAGGGTCGGCCAGGAGCGTTGTCAGAGTCAAAGAGTCGGACCGCCCGTCGTCGAGGGGTCGCTGACGCAGCAGCTCGGTGCGGCCGACGGCCTCGTCGATCGAGCGGAGCCCCAGCGACGCGAGCAGCCGGCGCGCCTGCTCGGCGACCAGCAGGAGATAGCGGGCCACCATCTCGGGGGTACCGGCGAACTTGGCTCGCAGGTCCGGGTTTTGAGTAGCGATGCCGACGGGGCAAGTGTCGCGGTGGCAGGTTCGGACCAGGATGCACCCCTCAGCAACGAGGACCGCGGTGCCGAAAGAGTATTCGTCAGCTCCCAACAGGGCCGCGATCACGACGTCCCGGCCGGTCTTGAAGCCACCGTCGACCCGTATGCGGGCGCGCGAACGCAAGCCGTTCGCGCTCAGGGCGGCCTGCGTCTCCGCCAGGCCGATCTCCCATGGAAGCCCGACGTTCTTGATCGAGGAGAGGGGGCTGGCGCCGGTGCCACCGTCCGCTCCGGCGACGTGAACGACGTCGGCGAGCGCCTTGACCGCACCGGCTGCGATCGTGCCGACTCCCTCCGAGGCAACCAGCTTCACCGAAACGTCCGCGCGCGGGTTCGCCTGCCTGAGATCGAAGATCAATTGTGCCAGATCCTCGATCGAATAGATGTCGTGGTGGGGCGGGGGAGAGATGAGGGCGACTCCGGGAACCGTGTGCCGCAGCTTCGCGATCTCGTAGCTCACCTTGACTCCGGGGAGTTGCCCACCCTCCCCGGGCTTCGATCCCTGAGCCATCTTGATCTGCAACTCGCGGGCGTGGGCCACATATGCCGGCGTGACCCCGAACCGGCCGGACGCGATCTGCTTGATGCCGGAGTTTCGCTTGTCTCGGTAGCGCTCGGGCGACTCGCCGCCCTCACCCGTGTTGGCCATGCCTCCGATGAGGTTCATGGCCACCGCCAGCGTCTCGTGTGCCTCGGCCGACAAGGCGCCGTGGGACATGGCGCCCGTGGAGAACCGGCGCGCGATCGATCGGGCGTCTTCGACGTCGCCGATCGGCACGGGAGGGCCGGCGGGGATCATCTCCAGCAGGTCGCGGGGCTCCGCTGGAGGTCGCCCCTCCACCAGGGCCGCGAAGCGCTCGTACGCCGATCCGTCCCCCTTCACCGCGCGTCGCAGTTCATGAGCGGCATCCATGTCGCGCTCTCGCAGGTCGACCGCCGGCGTTTCCTTCAGCCCGACGACCTGGTGGAGTGCGTCGATCACATCCGGGTTATTGGCGTGGTAGTCGCCGCCCTTCTTGAACTTGATGATCCCGTGGACCGGAAGGACCGGCTTGTCCTTAAACGCAAGCCGGTGGCGTACCAGGATGTCATCGCAGAGCTGTTCGAAACTCAGGCCCCCGATGCGCGACGACAGCCCGGGGAAGCAGAGCTGGATGACGTCGTCCCCGAGACCAACCGCTTCGATGATCTGAGCTCCGCGGTATGAGTCCACCGTCGAGATGCCCATCTTCGACATCACCTTGAGGACTCCATCCTCGATCGCGTCGAAGAAGTTGCGCTGGCCCTGGGCCGCATCCACGGCCCCGCCGAGTCGCCCCCTCGTGACGAGTTCCACGATCGTTTCAAGCGCGAGTCGGGGGCAAACGGCATCGACGCCGTTGGTCAAAAGACAAGCCACGTGATGGGTCTCGCGAGCGTCGCCCGCATCCGCTATCAGCCCCACCAAGGAGCGAGACCCGGATCGCAACAACGCGTGATGGACCGCTCCGGCGGCGAGAGCCGAGGGAACCGGGGCTCGCTCGGAGGTCACGCCTCGGTCGCTCACGATCAAGATCTCGGCGCCGGCCTCTGTGACCGCCACCGCCTCTTTTGCGAGCCTTTCGCAGGCGGCCAGGAGACCCGATCTCTCCCCTGACACCGCGAACGTCGCGTCCAGGACGCGCGCACCCGATGCGACCAGATCGTCCAGAGCGCTCGGGAACAGTGTGAAGGTCGAGTAGCGGCGCACCGCAGACGCCTGGGGGCGCTCGTGAAGCAGCGGCGACCGGCGACCGATCATCGTCGAGGCCGACATCACATGCCGCTCGCGCAGGTGATCGATGGGAGGGTTGGTTACTTGTGCGAACCGCTGCTTGAGGAACGAGAAAACGGGCCGGGGGTTCGCCGCCAGCGGTGGTTGTGCGGTGTCGTCTCCCATCGAGGAAGTGGGTTCGTGTCCATCGGTGGCCATGGGCCTCAGAACCACGGTCAGTTCTTCTTTCGTGAACCCCGCGGCGATCTGCCGCGCCGTAACGTCTAGCGGGGGCGCAGTCGGCGGCACGCCGGGTCCGGCCTCCTCCATGTGGTCGGCGACCCAGGCTCCATACGGCCGCCGGGACGCGAGGTGCCGCTTCAGGGCGGGGTCTTCGAGTACGCCGCCGCGATCTGGATCGACCAGGAGGAGCTGTCCCGGCCCGATCTTCGTGCGTCGCACGCGCCCGTGCCCTCGCGTGGGAACCGCTCCAGCCTCGGACGCACATGCGACGAGTCCGTCCTCGCAGACGGATACGCGCAACGGCCGCAGTCCGTTACGGTCGAGGGCCGCACCCACTCGGAGCCCATCGGCGTATACGAGCGCGGCGGGACCATCCCACGGCTCCATGAGGCACGCGTGGTAGCGATAGAAGTCGCGGATGTCGGGGTCGAGGCCGACGACGTCGGACCACGGCGGCGGAACGAGCATCGTCGCCGAGTGTGCAAGCTCCCGTCCTCCCCGAACGAGTAGCTCCAGAGCCTCGTCGAGCATCCCCGAGTCGGAGCTCGCGGGATCGAGGGTGGGTCGTAGAAGCTCCTCGGGCGCGAGGTCCGCCGAGCCCAACCGGCCTTCGCGCGCTCGCATGGCCGCGACGTTCCCGCGGATCGTGTTGATCTCCCCGTTGTGTCCGAGGAAGCGGAAAGGTTGGGCTCGCTCCCACGTCGGTGCCGTATTCGTCGAGTACCGCTGATGGAAGAGTGCGAACCACGCTTGGAAACGTTCGTCGGCCAGGTCGCCATAGAAGGATGCGAGTTGGTCGGCGGCACATAGGGCCTTGTATGTGATCGTCCGGAAGGAGAGCGATGCAACGTATACGTTCAGCGCACGGGAGCGCGCCTCACGTTCGATCAAGCGGCGCGCTCTGAAGGTTCGACGTTCGGCGTCTTCTTCGTCAACCCCGACGGGCCGCGACAGGATCCCTTGCTCTATCAGCGGCGCGGTGGAGCGAGCCGTCGCTCCGAGGGCGCCGGGGTCGACCGGAACACTCCTCCACGACGCGAGCCGGATGCCCTCGGCTTCGCACGCACCCTCCACGACGGTGCGTCCGCCTGCCGGGTCGCTGGGATCCAGGAACATCATCGCTGCGCCGAGCCGTGCCTCGTCGAGATCGGCGCTCACCTCGGAGGCTTCGTGCAGCAAACGGCGGGGCAGTGGAGTCAGGAGACCGGCGCCGTCTCCCGTCAGGGAGTCGGAGGCTACGGCTCCCCGGTGCTTGACGCGGCACAGGGCCTCGAGGGCGGTGTCCACGATCGACCGAGCGCTGCGACCCCGCGCGTCCGCGACGAAGCCGATCCCACAGGCGTCCCTCTCGTCCCGTTGAGGGTCGTAGAGCATCCCGAAGCGCCTTTCCTGGTTCATCGCGGGCACGAGAAAGGCGCCCGCAAGGCGAGCGCCGTTGCTCTACGGTCAGGTTTCGCGCGCACGCTACCGCGGCGGCTCGGGGGAGTCAACGAATCCCGGGGCGCGGGGGGCCGTAGGGTGTGGTTTCGTCCACACTGCGCTAAGTTATTAGGTATGCCTAACTTCTCCGGGAAACTCGCCGGACGCCGGATCCCGGCCCCCATAAGGCAGCGCCACCAGCAGGTCCTGCAGGTCAGGGGCCTCACGAAGACGTTCGGATCCGCCGTGGTGCTCAAAGGCGCCGACCTCGACGTTCCGAGCGGCTCGATTCTCGCCCTGCTGGGACCCAGCGGCTGCGGGAAGACCACCATGCTTCGTGCGGTGGCCGGGCTGGAGCGACCGGATTCCGGAACTGTGGAGGTGGGTCACCGCCTCCTCAGCGGCCCCGGAAGCTTCGTAGCTCCGGAACAACGTGGGGTGGGGATGGTGTTCCAGGATTGGGCGCTCTTCCCTCATCTCGACGTCAGGCACAACGTCGCGTTCGGAATGCCGCGCAAGCAGCGCACCTCCGATTCGATCGAGCGGACCCTCGCGATGGTGGACCTCGCCGGGTTCGGCGACCGGATGCCGGGCACCTTGTCCGGAGGGCAACAGCAACGGGTGGCTCTAGCGCGTGCACTGGCGAGCAACCCCTCCGTCGTCCTGCTGGACGAGCCATTCTCGAACCTCGATTCCGCTCTCCGAACACAGATACGGGCGGATGTCCGCGCTCTGCTCGCGGATCTGGGGATCACGACCGTGTTCGTCACCCACGACCAGGAAGAGGCCTTCCTGATCGGCGAGATCGTCGCCGTCATGTTCGATGGCACGATCGTGCAGCAGGATCGCCCGGCTCGCCTCTACGAGTCGCCGGCTACGAAACGTGTTGCAGAGTTCATCGGCGACGCCAACTTCATGGATGCCATGGCCTTCGACAGGACGGCCGTGACTACGATCGGGCCCGTCCCGCTGGCCACGGACGTGGAAGGCGCTGCCGTTGTGCTCCTGCGGCCGGAGGACGTCTTCGTCCTCCCGGGTGACGATGCAACCGTCGAAGGGGTCGAGTTCTACGGACACGACGCGGTCTACCTGGTGCGACCGGACGGCGGACAATTGCTTCGATCACGGGTTCTCGCCGCCCCCGAGTTCCACCCGGGCGATCGGGTCGCCCTGAAGCACAGCGGGCGGCGGGCCGTGGCCTACCCGCGCGACTGACGGCGCCAACAGGCGGTCCCAAGCCCAAGTTCGCCCCCCCTTATGAGTTTTGTTAGGGTGCCCTTATATCGATATCCATGAAAGAGGAGGGCGACTTTGAAGAGGACCGGAACGGCGAGCACGAGAGGTCTCGGGGCGACCGTCCTGGCGGTCGCCCTGGCCGCAGCGCTCCTCCCCGGGTGTTCGAACGACACGACGCTCACGATCTATTCGGGACGTGAAGAGGAGCTCATCGGGCCGCTGCTGGAAAAGTTCGCGAGCAGTACGGAGACGGAGATAGACATCCGCTACGGCGACTCCGCCGACCTGGCGTTGCTCATCGAAAGCGAGGGAGACAGCAGCCCCGCCGATGTGTTCCTGTCCCAGAGTCCCGGCTCGGTGGGGTTCCTCGACGAGCAAGGCTTGCTTGCCACAGTACCGGCGGGGCTTCTCGAGGACGTCGATGAACGGTTCCGCGCGGGCGACGGGCGCTGGGTGGGCTTATCGGCCCGTCAGCGCGTGCTGGTCTACAACACCGAGCTGGTCGATGAGGGGGAACTGCCGGCGTCTGTGTTGGAGCTCACGGACGCGAGCTATCGCCAAAAGGTGGGGCTGGCCCCCACGAATGGTTCCTTCCAGGATTTCGTTACGGCCATGCGACAGATCGAGGGGGACGATGTCGCTCGCCGGTGGCTCGAGGGCATGGTCGCGAACGAATCGCCGACGTACGCGGACAATCTCTCGATCGTTGATGCGGTCGCGCGCGGAGAGGTTCCGATGGGCCTGGTTAATCACTACTACAACTATGGCTACCTCGCTGAGAATCCCGATGCGCCGACACGTAACCACATCTTCCCTGGATCCGATGTCGGAAGCTTGTTGATCGTGTCCACGGCGAGCGTGCTCGCATCCACCGATCAGCAGGAGGATGCCGAAGCATTCGTCGAGTACATGCTGTCGCGGGACTCCGAGGAGTATTACGCGGAGGAGGGGTTCGAGTACCCGCTGACCAATGCCGTCGACGCGGCGGACGAGCTGCCGCCGCTGGACTCGCTCGACGCCCCCGACGTCGATATCGACGACCTCGGGGAAGGGCTCGAGGCCACGACCACGATGATCTCCCAGAGTGGCCTTCTCTAGGGGCCGTCGCGAGGTCTCGGGCCCGTGGGGGCTGCGCCTGGCGGCCGGATCCGTGGTCGCCCTGTTCAGCATCCCCTTCGGGTATCTCCTCGTACAGAACGCGTCCGAAGCGGACACCTTCTGGCGAACGATCTCGGCTCCGGAAGCCCTCGCGCCACTCGGATGGAGCCTGCTGCTGGCCGTTGCCGTGTCGATCGCGGCCACCGTGCTCGGCACGGGAGCCGCATGGATCACCACGCGCACGGATGTGCCCGGACGCCGTCTATGGCGGATCCTCCTTCCTCTCCCACTCGTGATCCCGTCATTCATCGGTGCGTTCGTCTTTCTCACTGCCTTTGCGCCGGGGGGCCTGCTGGAGACCATGCTGGCCCCGCTGGGAGTCGAGCGACTTAGGCCCTTCCACGGTTTCTGGGGATCGTTCTTCGTGTTGACGCTCTTCACCTACCCGTATGTATTTCTTCCGGCGGCGGCGCGCCTCGCTCAACTTCCATCATCGTTGGAGGAGTCGGCGCGTTTGCTGGGCACGAGTTCCTACAAGACGTTCTGGCGGGTGGTGCTTCCACAGTCGCGCGGCGCGATCGGCGCAGGGACGCTTCTGGTGTTCTTGTATTCGATCAGCGATTTCGGCGTCGTTCAGCTCATGCGCTATGACACCCTCACGAGGGTCATCTACGCAACGCGCTTGTTCGACCGGTCCACGTCCTTGGCACTCAGTCTGCAATTAGGGCTGCTTGCCGTTGCCGTCGTCGTTCTCGAGCGGTTCGTGGCTCGTGGAACCCTGCGCGCCGATCTCAGGAGGACGCAGCGGCCACTCCAGCTGTCCCTCCGCGGACTCCTCAAGCCGGCGGCTTTCGCGGCGATCGTTGCGCTCGTGACCGCTGCTCTGATCGTGCCCATCGCCGTCCTGCTGTGGTGGTCGTTGCGCGGCCTGAGAGCCGGCACGATGACAGCCGGCGAGCTTCTGACCGAGATGGCGGACCTGGCCGGACCGGTCCTTAACACTTCGGGTGCCGCGCTCGCGGCCGCGCTGGCAGCGGTGGCGGTGGTCCTCCCGGTTGCCTACCTCTCGGTGCG
>JACCXF010000299.1 GCA_013697295.1 Actinomycetota bacterium
CGTATGGCCTCCACTAAAAGGGGCCGTCGTGGCGCATGGGCACTACTAAAAGGGCCGTCGTGGCCGGGCAAGTACTCGGCGCTCATCTCGATCTGGTGCAGCGGCAGCCGAAACTTGTACATGCCGTGGTGCACGACCCAGGGCTTTAGTGCCCGTCGCGCAGCAGCACCGCTCCCGCCAGCACCGCCGCAAGTCCACCGGCCAGGGCCGCCGCGAGGATCACCCAGCGTGCCTCCCAAACGGCGTTCGCAAGCGCGTACACCGCGGACAGCTGGAGCAGCGTGATGGTCAGCCATCTCATCGCAAGTGCTCCCGAGCGTAGTTGCGGGCCTGGAACGTCGCCATCGCCCGACTTACACCGCGCCTTACACCGGGCACCCTTTTTAACGCGAAAACCCTGCCATTAACAGGGCTTTCGTAGGTACCGCCACGGGGATTCGAACAACGCGATTCCCGTTGTGGCTCTTTGCCGCTGTTCGGGTTTCCCCTGCTAACCGGCCATTTCTAGCAAAGGCGCCCGGGTCGGCGTTTGCGGCTGTTTGTGGACCTTCTGTTGCCTTTGTGTTGCCCCGGCCTGCCCGGGGTTACGCAAGCGGGTCGTGGGCGAGTTGCTCTGCGCTGAGCCGCGCGTCCTCCCAAAGCTCGGCCCGTTCGACCCCGCGGCGCTCAGCGAGGGCATGCAATTGATCCCACGGATCTTCCGGGCGCTTTTCCACCGTTCTCAGCGCCCAGATCTGTCCTCTGTTTGGGACGTTCCGCTTGCAGATTCCCGAGATCTGGGCAAGCAGAATGCCCGTCGCCTTCACGGGGTCGTGTCCGGACTCGAGCACGACCACCAGCGAAAGCTTCGTTTGAAGCACCACCGCGAGTTCTCTCGGCAGCGCCAGCATTCCGGAGTCAGTCGTGATCAGCCCATCCCAGGGTTCTGCGTGGTGGTGCAACGCTAGGAGGATCTGCCAGTCGTCCATGTTCTCGGTGAGGCGCGGATCGATCGCGGCAATCGGTCGAAGTGCCACCTCATCCTCTAGGTACTCGCTCAGGCTCTGCACGATCGGCTGCGGAAACCCCTGGTCGAGGGCAAACAGCCGCGGGCTCAAGCCTCCACCGCCTGCTTTTACGCGGCGACGCTCAGATTGCGAGCGAGCTGATGCTCCAAGTCGATCGCTTCCTCGATTGCGGTGTCGTCCAGCGAGGGGTACAGGCGCGCGATCTTGCCGGTGCCCATGCCTCGGCGCCCGAGCGCTGCGAGAGCCTGCGTCTCCACGCGCGAGCGCGATACATGGGGCTCGCCCGCAAGCTTGCCCGGCACGATTCGCAGGTGCGGCCTCGGGACGCGCAGGTCGGGTCCCTTCGTGCCCTCCTCGGTGGGGAAGGGATGCAGGAGGTCCAGCACCTCGCCGGCAACGCGTTGGCCGGTCATCTCGCCCGCTAGGCCCGTGGGATCGAGGATCAGCCTTCCGGACCGCTCGACGGCGATGGCGGGCCCGCGGTCCTCTGACCACAAATCCAACTCGAGGTCTGCGAGAGCCGCGAGTGCCTTCCGAACGGTGGGCATGCTCTGTGCTCGGACGCCGTCGCTTCCGTGGCGGAGCCAGTAGACGACGCGCAGACCCATCAGATCGGAATACGACCAGAGCTTTACGCGCTCGGCCGAGAGACTCGGAATGAGGATGTCTTGCCGAGCCCAGTAGTGAACCGTCGATTTGGGGACGCCCGAGAGGGCGGCTGCTCGATCAGCCGGATAAGCACCGCGGAGCGTCATAGGCTGATGGGAGTATGGCGGCCCTCGGAACTGGTGTCGATGGGCTGCAACGCACCGGCCGCGCGACCGCGTTGGGCGCTGATGGGCTCGAGCGGCATCCCAAGGTCCCCGTCGAGCAAGTGAACGTAGGTGTCGAGCGTGAAGCTCGGCGAGTGATGTCCGAGCCACCGCTGCACCTGCACCGCGTTCCTGCCCTCCGCGAATAGGCGAGACGCCACGGTATGCCGGAACGTGTGGAAGCCGGCCCACTCGACGCCCGCCTCTGTGCACGCCGGGATCAGCACCCGCTGGTGGAGGTGGTGGGTGTCGTACGGGCCGCCGTCGGCCCCAGGAAACACCAGGGCGCCCTCGGGTCTTCCCTCAACCACGCTCCTGAGTCGGTAGGCCAGGTCGAGCGGGATCGGCACCTCTCGGCGCGCGTACCGAGACTTGAGGGCCCCGACGACCATCCCGGCCCCGGTGCGCCTGACGGCCCGCTGGCGGACGCGTACGTGCGGCTGGTCGCCGTTTAGCTGTAGGTCGCAAACGCGGAACGCGATCATCTCCGAACGGCGCACGCCCGTGGCTGCGAGCAGCTCGAACATCAGCCGGTGCTTCGGGTGGGTGAGTGCGATCGCCAGCTCCATCGTTTCAGTGCCATCCTTGAGCCGCGGAAACGGGCGCGGCCGGTCTTCGTCGTCTTCAACCTGGGGGCGGTGGGGGAGAGCGGCGCCGGTCGCAGGGTTGTGAGAGATCAGTCCTTCCCGCCGCGCGGTCGCGAGACACGCCGTGAACGGGCCGAGCGCGTTCCGGACGGACTTGTCGGACAGCGTGCCACGACCCTTTCCGGCCGGTTGTTTCACGAGCCACCCGATGAAGTCGGCCACGTCCCGCGGGCCGATATCGGCGAGGCAGGTTC
>JACCXF010000339.1 GCA_013697295.1 Actinomycetota bacterium
GTTCTCATCGAAGGACTAGAAAGGGTGGGACAGACCTACCGGATATGTCCGCTGATGCTCGCCAGCGGGACGCCGGGGTAGCGCTCGATCTCGCGCTCGAGGTCGATCCGGACGTGGTCCTCGCGGCTGGCCAGCTTCCGGCCGGTCTCGCGGAAGCCCAACTTCTGCAGGCGCCTGAGCTCGCCTGCGTGGCTCTTGCGCGGCTGCCCGCCGGGGGCCTTCAGGTAGACGTCCACGGTGAGCTTCTGGGTGATCTTCTTCTGCTTTCCTTCTGCCATCGGTGCAGGTTATCCCATGGTCGACGGGCCCGGGTCCTAGATCCAGCGCTTCCTCTTGAAGAAGAAGTACAGGAACGTCCCGCTGAGCACCATCATTATGAGAGCGAACCAGAATCCGAAGATCTCCCCTTCGTTGGGGATCAGGGCGAAGTTCATCCCGTAGAAGCTCGCGATGAAGGTTGGCACCGCGATGATCGCGGCCCAGCCCGTGAGCTTCTTGGTCACCTCGTTGAGAGCGGTCGACTGCTCCGCCCGCATGTAGTCGATCACCGCGTCGGAGAGGTCGTCGACGTTCCGGACCTGGTCCCCCAGGCGGATCACGTGGTCCTGGACGTCACGGAACAGGTCCGCGCTAGTGCCAACGAGCAGCTTGCTGGCTTCGTCGTTCAGGATGGAGTCCAGGACGCGTTGAAGAGGGAGCGCATAGCGCCGGAGCCGGGATAGCTGCTGTTTGAGCGAGTAGAGCTGACGTTGCACGGGGGCCAGGGGGGATCCGAGCACGACGTCCTCGAGTTCCTCCACCCTCTCCTCGAGCCCGTCGGCGATCCTTTCGTAGTCGTCCACCGCCACATCGAGAAGCGTGTGGACCAGGTAGGGGGGTTCATCGCGTAGCCGGTCCTCGTTGTCGCGCCACCGTACCTTCGCTTCCTCGAGGATCCGAGTGCAGCTCTCGTGGATCGTGATGACCCACCGGTCGCCGGCGAATATCGCTATCTGGGATGCTTCGATGTGCCCGCTCTCGTCATGGCCGTTCTCTTTGAGCCCGCTCTCCTCGTGCCCGTTCTCTTCGTTGAGCTCATGAAAGACCAGGAACATGTGTCCCTCATACGCGTCCAACTTCGGACGCTGCTTCGCGCGGATCGCATCTTCGACCGCCAATGGGTGAAGACCGAACTCTTCGGCGATCGTCTCGATGTCCTGCGGTGAAAGGTCCTTCACATCCACCTCGGCCCACAGCAGGTTGCCGGGCTCCTTGCGGAGCTCGGAGAGAGCATCGAGGTTTTCCACTTTCGTCCAACCGCTTGCTTCCGAGTGGCAGACGGCCATTAGCATCGTTAGACAATAGGGCCAAGCGGCCCCCCGCGCGGTCGATTAGCCTCCTATCAGCCGAACGCATCTACCTAAGCAACAGGAGGAACTATGCCCGTCTCGAGCGGGGCCATCGACGAGCGCGCCAAGAAAGTGCTTGACGAAGAGGTCGTGACCTATGAAGAGCGAACCCCCAAGTCGAAAGCGCTTTACGAGCGCGCCGAGCGTTCGATGCCCTTCGGTGTGACGTCCTCGTTCCAGGCCGGGGACCCCTATCCGATCTATCTCGCCAGTGGACAGGGGAGCCACGTCACCGACGCCGACGGGAACACCTACATCGACTACCACAACGGGTTCGGATGCATGGTCGTCGGGCACGCGCACCCGAAGGTCCGTGCGGCTATCGAACATGCGGCGGCCCACGGAACGCACTTCGCCGCTACCACGGAAACGGCGGTGCTCTACGCGGAGGAGCTCAAGAAGCGGTTCGGTCTCGAGAAGATCCGCTTCACGAACTCGGGCACCGAGGCCACCATGGATGCGATCCGGGTGGCGCGGGCGGGCACCGGGAAGGACGTGCTGCTCAAGATCGAGGGCTCCTACCACGGCCATCACGATGCGGTGATGTACTCGGTCATCCCGTCGATGGATTCGGCCGGTCCCACGGAGCGGCCGTGGACCGCTCCGTTCTCACGCGGTATCCCGCCCGAGACCGCGAACTCGACCATGATCGTTCCCTTTAACGACGTCGAGGGGCTCGCGAACATCCTGAACGAGCACGGCGACCGGATCGGTGCTCTCATCATGGAGCCGGTGATGATGAACATCGGGATCGTCGTTCCACTGCCCGGCTACCTTCAGAAGGTCAGGGAGCTCTGCGACAAGCACAACGTCGCCCTGATCTTCGACGAGGTCAAAACGGGCGTGACGATCGCGCCGGGGGGCGCCACCGAGTACTACGGCGTCCAGCCCGACCTGGTCTGCTTGGCCAAGGCGATCGGCGGCGGCACTCCCGTCGGCGCTTTCGGCGGCAAGGCCTCTCTCATGGACGAGATCATGAACGGGGTTGCGGCGCTCGGAACGTTCAACGGGAACCCGCTCTCGATGGCGGCCGGATTGGCCACGCTCACCGAGGTGCTCACGCCGGACGCGTACGAGAGGCTCGCCGTGCTCGGCACCCGCCTGGCCCAGGGTTGTCAGAAGGTCCTCGACCAGTACGGCATCCCCGCCGTGACGACCGACCTCGGCTGCAAGGGATCGATCACCTTCCGAGACAAGCCGCTCGAGCGGTATCGCGATTTCGCGGAGGTCGACGACGAGGTGTTCGACGCCTATTGGTACTGGGTCGTGAACCGCGGCATCTATCAAACGCCGGGCAAGGAAGAGCAGTGGACGATCTCGGTCCAGCACTCGGAGGAGGACATCGACCAGACGGTCGAGATCCTGGCCGACTACTGCGAGAGGGTCGCTTCCTGACTATCCGGCTTTGACCGGCGGCGACGGAACGGCGCCCTGACGGCGACCCCGGAAGATGCTCACCAGGACGTAGATAACTCCTATCCCGAACAGCAGGGTGCCCATCACGTTCACCTGCGGCGGCACGCCGATGCGTGACGCGCCGTAGACCCACAGCGGGATCGTCACGGTGCCGCCCGCGTTGAAACTCGTGATCACGTAGTCATCGACCGATAGCGCGAAGGCCAGAAGCGAGGCGGCGAGGATCCCCGGGAAGATCAGAGGGAACGTGACGGTCCAGAAGGTGGTCCACGGATCCGCGCCGAGGTCCTTGGCCGCGTCTTCGAGGCTCCGATCGAAACCCGACGTGCGGGCCTTCACGGTGACGACGACGTAGGAGATGCAGAACATCACGTGAGAGATCACGATCGTTACGAAGCCGGTGTTCACGTTCAAGCTGACGAACAGCGCCAGCAGGGCGACGCCGAGGACCACCTCTGGTGACGCCATCGGGAGGAAGAGGCCGAGGTTGAGTCCGGCCCGGCCCCGGAACCGGTGGCGGGTGAGGGCCAGCGCGATCAGGCTCCCGAAGACGGTCGAGACAAAAGTGCTGATCACGCCGATCAGCAACGAGTTCTTCACGGCTTCGTTGAGGTCCTCGAACTCGAGCAGGCGATCCGGGTTGTACCACTTCGTCGTGAAGCCCTCCCACTGGAAGTTGTAGCGACCGGCGGGCTCGTTGAAGCCGAACATGATCATCACAAGGATCGGGATGAACAGGTAGGCGATGATCACCCCGGTATATGTCGGCAAGATCCACGCGCGCTTCTTCCGTCGCTCTTTGTGAGGGCCGGGCGCGGGGGGGGCCGTGGGCTTGGTCTCGACCTGGGTCGCCATCAGCCCGTCAACTCCTCGGTGCCGAGGACGCGCGCGTACAGGAACACGCCGATAACGATCATGCCCATCAAGAGGAACGACAGCGCGGCGCCCTCCGGATAATCGAGGTTGGTGACGAACTCGCGCTGGATGACGTTGCCGATCATCACGGTATTGACACCGCCGAGGAGGTCCGCGTTGATGAAGTCACCGACGGCGGGGATGAAGGTCAGAAGCGACCCCGCGAACACCCCCGGCAGCGACAGCGGCAGCGTGACCCGCAAGAACGCCTGCCTGCGATTGGAATACAGGTCCGTTGCGGCGTCGAGCAGAGACGGATCCATGCGCTCGAGCGCAACGTAGAGAGGAAGCGCCATGAACGGCAGGAAGTTGTAGATCAGACCCGAGAGCACCGCCGTTGACGTGGCGAGCACCTGGTAGCTCTCAGGTAGGAGGTTCCATCCCTTCAGCGTTCCCAGGATGATGCTGTTGTCCCCGAGCAGTTGTTTCCAGGCGAGCGTCCGGATGATGAACGGCGTGAAGAACGGCAGCAGGATCAGGAGCAGGAACAGGTTCTTGTTCTTTCCTCCGCGCCGAGCGATCCAGTACGCCATCGGATAGGACAGGCACAGGGTCACGAGGGTGACGATCAACCCGTAAGCGAGGCTTCGGAACAGTTGGGTGTCGTAACGTGTCAGGACGTTCGTGTAGTTCTGCCAGTACCCCGTGAACACGAAGCCTTCTTCGAAGTTCCCCTCCTGGAACGACACGGAGAACATCGTGAACATCGGGACGATGAAGAACACCGTGAGCCAGAGAGCCCCCGGAAGCGTCAGCAGGTAGGGGACCGGCGACCAGCGGCGGCTCCGTCTTGCCATCCGGCTAGGTCCGCTCTCTCAACCCTGGATGACCGACTGGAAGAGGTCCTGCCACTGCTCCTCCTCGTCGGCGGTGAGGTCCTTGTAGCCGTGGAGATTGGCCTCCATCTCCGGCGTCGGGAACACCAGCGGGCTCTCGGCCACTGTCTTGTAGTAACTGTCCTTCTCACCTTGCTTAAGGAGTAGATCCTGCGCCTCGGGAACGGGGCAGATGTAGTTCACCCAACCGGTGATCTGCGCTGCGATCTCGGGGTCGTAGACGAAGTCCATGAACGTGTGGGCGTCGATGGGGTTGGCCGCGTTCTGGGGGATCGCCATGTTGTCCACCCAGAGGACCCCGCCCTCGTCCGGCACGACGAACCTCAGGTCGGGGTTGTCGAACTGAAGCTGGAACACGTCTCCCGACCACGCCATGGTTGCCGCAAGGTCACCTCGGAGCAGTGCGTCCGCGTACTCGTTGCCGTAGTACTGGCGGACGATGCCCTGCTCGCGCTGCTCGATCAGCTTCTCGGTCGCCGCCTCGATATCCGCGATGCTCGCTTCCTGCGGGTCGATGTCCAGGCTCAAGAGGGTCAAGGTGAAGGTGTCGCGCATCTCCTTGAACATCCCGACCTTCCCCTCCAGGGACGGGTCGAAGAGTTGATTGAAGCTGGTGATCTCGCCACCCGTGAGCTTCGGGTCGTAGCCGATGCCGGTGATGCCCGATTGCCATGGGACGCTGTGTGCATTGCTCGGGTCGTAGACGGGGTCCTTGTAGATCTGGCCTGCATGCGCCTCGAAATTCGGGAGCAGCGAATGATCCAGCTCTTCCAGGTATCCGAGCCGGATCATGCGGGCGATCATCCAGTCGGTGAGGACGACGATGTCCCACTCGATCGCCTGGTCGTTGGCGAGGGGCTCCTGGATCGTTCCGAAGAAGGTCTCGTTGTCCTGGATGTTCTCCTTGTAGTTGACCTGGATCCCACTGGCCTTCGTGAAGTCATCGAGGGTCGGTCGACGGCCCTTCGCGCGGTCGATGTACAGGGGCCAGTTGGCGAAGTTCAGCTCGCCGTTCTCCTTGGTCGTCGTGAGCCCGTCGTCCTGGTTCTGATCGCCGGTCTCGTTGCTGCCGCCGACGCCGCAGGCGGCGAGGAAGGCGCTCATCGATACCGCGCCCGCCCCGATACCCGCGCGTCGCAGTAGCTCTCGCCGGCTGATGTCGCGGCGATCTCCGGCGATCGCTGAAAGGTCGTAGCGGTCGCTCATGTGGTGCCCCCTCGGTCGCTCATTTCGTTATCCCCACCTTCCGTCGACGAGTTCTTCTCTACTGCGAATGTGTGCTCGGGATGCCACGACAGGCGCACCTTCGATCCGGGGGCCAGCGCGTCCGCCGATGCCCCCATGTTCTGGACGTACACCACCACCTTGGAGCCGTCGGTCGTGCTGCATTCGTAGGACGTGGAGACGCCGGTGTAGATCGAGATGTCGACCATCGCCTCGATCGCATTGTCTCCCCGGTTCTCCGTGCCGCCCCCGCTGCTGCCGGCGGCCTCGATGAAGATCTTTTCGGGGCGCACGCCGATCCGAACACTGCCGCGCTCGTTTGGCAACCTGGCGGCGGGAAGCGCGATGGTGCTTCCCGCCGCCAGGGCCACTTTCGCCGAGCTGCCATCGGCGCCTTCGACCTCGCCGTCCAGCAGGTTGGAGGCACCGAGGAATCCCGCCACGAACGCGGTTGCGGGCAACTTATAGACGTCTTGTGCCGCACCCACCTGTTCGAAGCGCCCGGCGTTCATCACGGCGATGCGATCGGACATCCTCATCGCCTCTTCCTGGTCGTGCGTTACGTAGATGAAGGTGATCCCCACCTCGCGTTGGATCCGCTTGAGCTCGAGCTGCATCTGATTGCGAAGCTTGAGGTCGAGAGCCCCGAGCGGCTCATCGAGAAGGAGGACGGCCGGCCGGTTCACCAGAGCGCGGGCCAGGGCAACGCGTTGCTGCTGCCCACCCGACATCTGATTGATCCGGCGGGGTCCGTAGCCCTCGAGGTCGACGAGCACCAACATGTCTTCGACCCGCTTCTTGATGTCCGCCTGGTCCACCTTCTTGCGCTTGAGCCCGTAGGCCACGTTGTTGTACACATCGAGGTGAGGGAAGAGGGCGTAGGACTGGAACACGGTGTTGACGTTCCGCTTGTACGCCGGAAGGTCGGTGACGTCGTCGCCCCCGAGATAGATCGCCCCGCTGCTCGGATCTTCAAAGCCCCCGATCATCCGCAGGGTGGTGGTCTTCCCACATCCGGAGGGCCCGAGCAGTGAGAAGAACTGGCCCTCCTCGACCACGAGGTCGATGTGGTCGACCGCGAGAGTCTCTTTGAATTCCTTGGTCAGTTTCTCTAAGCGGATCTCGGCCATGTCTCCAACCTATCCGGGTGCGGTTCCATACTTTTCCTGATGCCGTACGTAGTCTGCGTACGGATACCACCAGGACTTGGGATCCATCTTCGTATCGATGTGGATGTGCTTCGAGTAGCGGAACTCGTCGAGGCCCTCGGGACCCAGCTCGGTTCCCATCCCAGATGATTTCACGCCCCCGAATGGAGCCCCTTCGTTGTCCGTCAGGGGGTCGTTGAACCACACCATGCCCGACTCGATCTCCTCCATCGCCTTCAGCATGTGATCCAGACGGCGCGTGTAGACGTTCGCGCCCAGACCGTATTCGGTGGCGTTGGCCCGAGCGATGGCCTCGTCCAGTGAAGCAACCTTGGCGATAGGGGCAACCGGGCCGAAGGTCTCGCGACTCATGAGGTCCATCGACTCGTCCACGTCCACCACCACTGCCGGCGTGAGGAAGTAGCCGCGCTCGAAGTCCCCGCGGTCTCCACCGTGGAGAACCTTTGCGCCGGATGCGCGCGCCGTCTCGAGCTGGGATTCGACCTTCTCGCGTTGGATGTCACGAACCATCGGCCCGATGTCGGTCGCGTCCTGCATCGGATCGCCGATCACGAGTTTCTTGGTCTCGTTCACGAAGGCTCCGACGAACTCGTCGTAGACCTCGGGGAGGACGTAGAAGCGTTCGGCCGAGGTGCACACCTGGCCGGCGTTGAGGTAGGCGGCCCATACGGCACCGCGCGCCGCAACCTCGAGGTCGATGTCGTCGCAGACGATGAACGCGTCCTTGCCGCCGAGCTCGAGGTGCACCTTCGTCAGCTGGTCCGCAGCTGCCTTCATGATGTGCTTGCCGGTATCCACCGAGCCGGTGAACGCGATCATCGAGACCTCTTCCGCGGTGACGAGCGCCTGGCCCGTTTCGGCCTCGCCGGTCACGACGTTGACGACGCCGGGCGGGAAGATCTCAGCGATCCCCTCGGCGAGCTCGAGGGTGGACAGGGGAGTCCACGGCGACGGTTTGACGATGACGGAGTTGCCGGCGGCGAGGGCAGGGGCGAGCTTCCACATCAACAGCAGCAGGGGATAGTTCCACGGAACGATCGCGCCGACCACGCCGTACGGTTCTTTGATGACCAGGTTCAGCTGACCCGCTTCGCCCGAAGGGACCACGCGCCCGCGCTCGAGCCGCCCGAGGGTCGCGTAGAACTCCAACACCCCCGCGCACCAACCCATCTCGTCCTTGTTCTCGACGAGCGGCTTGCCCCCCTCTCGGGTAAGCGTGGTGGCAAGTGATCCGGTGTGATCCGTTATCCACGCAGCAAGTTCTTTGAGCATCTCGCCGCGCTCCGGCGCGGGGAGCCGTTTCCACTCCTTGAATGCCGAGCGACTCGACCGCGCCGCCTCATGGACCTGCTCTGTCGTGGCCGAATGCACCTCCGCCAAGGTCTCCTCGGTCGCCGGATTGATCACCGCCACGGGTGCGCCCTGCCCGTCCACGGGCTGTCCGTGGATCAGCACTCCGCTACGTTCCCCCGTCGGCCCAGCGGAGAGCCTCGATCAGAACGTCCAGGCCTTCATGCAGGTCCTCGTTGGAGATCACGAGGGGGGCCAGCAGGCGCACCACGTTGTCGTAGGTCCCGGCCTTCAGGATGATGACGCCGTTCTCGTGGCAGCGCTTGATTACGGCGGCTGTCTCGCGCTTCGCCGGCTCTTTCGTCTTCTTGTCCGTAACGAGCTCGACCCCAACCATGGGTCCCAGCCCCCGGACCTCGCCGACGATGCGAAGTTCGCTCGCCAGGGGGTCCAACCGGTCGCGGATGATCTTGCCCTGGGCGCGGGCGCGGTCGAGCAGGTCGGTCTCCGTGAGCTCGCCCAGCACGGCGAGCGCGGCGGCGCATGACACGGGGTTTCCGCCGTAGGTGCCGCCGAGGCCCCCGACGTGCGGTGCTTCCATGACCTCCGCCGTGCCGGTCACCCCCGAGATCGGAAGACCCGCGCCTAGAGACTTCGCGGTGGTGACGATGTCGGGGGTCACGTCGTAATGCTCGATAGCGAAGAGGTTCCCCGTCCTGCCCATCCCGGTCTGGACCTCGTCGTCGATAAAGAGGATGTCACGTTGCTCGCACACGGACTTCAGGGCCGGCAGATAGTCATCCGGAGCGACTACGAATCCGCCTTCTCCCTGCACCGGCTCGACGACCATGCAGGCGACGTTCTCCGAGCCGATCTGCGAGTCGATCATGTCGGCGGTGTGCTCGACGCAGGCCAAGCCGCAACTGGAATGCTGGAGCTCGAGGGGACATCTGTAGCAGTAGGCGAAGGGGGCCCGATAGAACTCTGGCGCGAACGGACCGAAGCCGTGCTTGTAGGGCATCTCCTTCGCCGTCAGCGTCATCCCCACGAGGGTCCGCCCGGAGAAGCCGTTAGTGAATCCGATCACGGCGTCTCGCCCGGTGGCGTAGCGCGAGATCTTCACGGCGTTCTCGACGGCCTCGGCCCCCGAGTTGGCGAGCATCGTCTTCTTCGGGTGATCGCCCGGGGTGACCCGGTTCAGCGTCTCGGCCAGCTCGACGTACTCGGGATACATCGCCACGTGGAAGCACTCGTGAAGGTAGTTCTCGATCTGCTCCTTGACGGCGGCCAGGACCCGAGGGTTGGAGCGACCGACGTTCAGACACCCGAGCCCCCCGGCGAGATCGATGAACCGGTTGCCGTCCACGTCGATGAATCCGGCGCCCTCGCCGCCGTCGGCGAACACCGGGACCGTGTTGAACACGGCCCGGGGCACCGCCTCATCGCGGCGTTTGCCCCACTCAGTCGAGTTGGGGCCGGGAATGCCGTTGGACATCTGACGACTCATGCGCGTCCCCCGGGCAAAGGTCGATGACTAGCTCGTGCGTGGTCGGTGACAGTCGGGCGTGATCGGTGACCACGGGTCGAGGCGCGCCGGATGGCGCGACCTCCCCCCCCGCCGCGACGCTAGCACCAGACTTTCCGTGCGACGCAGGTGCGACGAGGCGAAGCGGCCGTTCTGGCTTATACGGATTGGATAACGCCCGCCCCTGGCCCCATGCCTTCGCCGGGGGGGGCCAACGTAGCCTGGCCCCGAAACCTCTAGCCGCCCGGCGCGCTCGAGGGCCCGGGGAGGCTCATGGGCCCGCCGGGGTAGGGGCTCACAGTAGGCTTCGTTCGCCCCCACCCCCCACGGGCTGGCAGGTGCTTCGTTTCGAAGAGGCTGATCTCCGTGCTCCCAAATTGCGTTTCCTCCACCGGCAGAGTCTTGCGCTAAACCCGGTGCATGTGGTGCATGCGGTGCATGGGGGTGCACGCAAGAGTCTTGCGCTAAACCCGTGGTGCACGTGGTGCATGTGGTGCATGCGGTGCATGAGGTGCACGCAAGAGTCTTGCGCTAAACCCGTGGTGCACGTGGTCCACGTGGTGCACGTGCACCAGTTGCACCACGTGCACCAGTTGCACCACGTGCACCGGAGCTTTTCAAGAAGACTCCTAAGCCCACGCCGCAGAGGCCCGGCGCCCGCAGAGGCCCGGCGCCCGCAGAGGCCCGCGTCGTTTTGCGCTGGACCCCTTCGGGGTAATCACTCGGCCGACGATCACCCGGCCGGATGGGACCCGACTCGGAAAGGACAGGCGCCTTCGTCAGGCGACCGTTCTTCGGATCGGCCGGAAGAGACAACCTAGACGCGGAGGATGAGATGGCGAATGGCCGGGAGTTGCTGGGCATCTATCTGAACGACCACCTGGCGGGAGCCATCGTCGGTCGCGAGCTGTCGAAACGCTCGGCCAAGAGCAACCAGGGGACCGAGTTCGGACCCTTCCTGAAAAAGCTGGCGGCGGAGATCGAAGAGGACGAGCGTTCGCTCCGGATGATCATGGACCGCCTCGGCGTGAAGCCGAATCCCGTCAAGGACTCCGGTGCGTGGCTGGCCGAGAAATTCGGGCGGCTCAAGCTGAACGGCAGCCTCACCGGGTATTCGGATCTCAGCCGGGTCGTCGAGCTCGAGGGCCTCACCGTGGGCATCATGGGGAAGCTGGCCCTATGGAGAAGCTTGAAAGAGTCGACGCCGACCGACGGGCAGTCGCTCGATGGGATCGACCTGGACTCGCTGCTGGCCCGAGCGGAGAAACAGCTGTCGGACGTCGAGGAGCGCCGGGTGACGGCCGCCCGGATGGCCTTCAGCGCCTAACCGGCGCTCTCACCCGTCGGCCGAGGCTCGCCGGGCGGCGGACGACCCCGCCCATGCCCGGCGACGGCCGGTGTGGGCAGGCCCTTTCGCCTGATAGGCCAATAGGGGGACACGCAGGCCTCGTTGGTTTGTACACTTTGTAGCAACGTGACGATGACGATCAAAGACCTCCTCGAGCTGCCGGGCCTCGGTCTGACGGTCGCCGCGGGCCGAGACGGGATCGACGTGTCGATCAGGTGGGCCCACATCTCCGAGCTGCAGGATCCGACGCCCTGGCTGTCCGGCGGCGAGCTCCTTCTCACCACCGGCATGGATCTGCAGGGGTCCCCGCCCGCCCAGCGCGCCTACATAGGGCGCCTGGTGAAGGCGAAGGTCGCCGGGCTCGGCTTCGGGGTCGGTTTCGATTTCGACACCGTGCCGCCGGTGCTCGTCAAAGCCGCCGAGCGAGAGGGTCTGGCGGTGCTGGAAGTCCCATACCCGGTGCCCTTCATCGCCATCACCGAAGCCGTCTCCTCACACCTGACCCGCGACCGGTTGAAGGACGCGCAGATGTCCGTCGAGGTCCACGAGCGACTCGCCTCGCTCGTGACGGACGGCTCCGGACCGGCCGATGTGCTCGATGAGGTGGTCGAGCTGGCCCCTGGGTGGGCGATGCTGTTCGACCTCCGGGGTGACATCCTGGCGAGCGCCGGGAGCCCGGGTGTGGAAGCGCCGGATGGTGACGAGGTCTGGAAAGGCCTCCCACCGGGGCTCACCGAACGCGCCGGCCCTTCGACCGCGGCCGAGTCGGGTCCTCGGGGGGCGCAGGTAGCGCTCGCCGTCAGCGCGGGGCGCCGTCACGAAGCGGTCCTCGTTTACGGCAAGGACAGGAGACTCGACCAGAGAGATCGCATCGTCGTGCACCACGCCGTCACGGTGCTGGGGCTCTTGCTCACTTCCCGCCGCGCGGTCATTGAGGCGGAGCGACGCGTGACCGGGGACGTCCTCAGCGAGGCCTTCGCGGGCCGGTTGACCGGGGCGGACCTCGCGCGGAGGCTGGAGCTCGTCGGGTTCCCTCCCGGTTCGGGGTTGACGGCTCTCGTGTTCGAGGAACCGCACCCGAACGACGGCCAGGCCATCGAGGAGCTCGCGTGGTTGGTCGATGCGTCCCTCGGTCGCCGGACGCGCGCTGCCCGCACGGTCGTTATCGCCGGACGGGTGGCTGCTCTCGTGGCCGCGAGCGACCCAGAGGATCTCGCCCTTGTGGTCTCTGAAGAGGTCGGACAAGGAGTGCAGGGGTCGAAAGTGAGGGTCGGCGTGGGAGAGACCGTCTCGCCCTCGACGATCCGCCAGTCGTATCTCTCGGGACTGTTCGCGCTGCGGGCGGCTCCGCATGACCGGACGGTCGCGACGCAGCGTGACCTGGGTTCGTACGGATTCTTGTTGAGCGCCCAGCCGAGGCCGGTGCTCGAGGGTTACGTCCGGTCCGTCCTGGGCGCCCTGATCGACCGCGACGAGGACCGGTCCTCCGACCTGGTCGAATCCGTGAACGCGTTCATCGAGGCCGGCGGGAGATGGGAGCAGGGGGCCGACGTCCTGGGCGTGCATCGACACACCCTTCGATATCGCGTGCGCCAGGCCGAGGAGCTGCTGGGCCGCGACCTATCGTCGGCCGAAGACAGGCTCGAGGTGTGGCTGGCTCTGAAAGCGTCCGAGATCCTGGCGGAGTAGGCGACCCGTGGGGTCAGCCGGAGTCGCGCGTGCCGAAGCCCTCTCGCCCCGATGCCGCGCCCGACCCCGATGCCGCGCCCGACCCGGAGTCCAGATGCACGGCGGCCCTCTTCTTCTCGCCGGCGATCCCCCTGACGGCGCCGGACTCGTTGATAACTCCGCCGAGGCACTTGGGGCACAGCTCCTTGCGGATCCGTTTGTGCCCCTCCTCGTACATAACCTCTTTGAGCAGCCGGCTCTCGAACTCCCGTCCGCAGTTATCGCAGGTGAACGTGCCGGTCATTTGGGCCTCCCTTGGCTCGTCACGTAACCCTACCGGTCGTACCCGAGCACGTCCGCGTGCCAGAGACCGGTTGGGACGGCCTAGTGCATCTCGTCCAATCTGTACAAGAGTGCCGGAGGGCCTGAGCCGCGGGGGCGGCAGGGTCGGCCGGGTGCGCCTATAGCATCGAGGGCAGGACACTCACAAGGTGCGCGGACACGATGTGGAGGATCAGGCGATGGCTGACATGAAGAAGTACCTCGTCGCCGGCGAATGGCGCGCCGGCTCGGAGAGCTTCGAGGTGAAGAGCCCGTACGACGGAGAGGTCGTCGCGACGGTCTCGTCGCCTACGGAGGGCGACGTGGAGGACGCCGTTCAGGCCGCAGCCGATTGCTTCGACGAGGCCAGGAAGCTCCCGGTCCACGCGCGCGCCGAGGCGTTGGCCCAGATCTCGAAGAGCCTGATCGAACGCGCCGACGAGGTTGCCGAGGTGATAGCCCGCGAGGGTGGCAAGCCGCTCAAGTGGGCGAAGGTCGAGGCCGCCCGGGCCGCGTCGACCTTCCGGTGGGCGGCGGAGGAGACCCGTCGAGAGGGTGGTTCGATGATGCGCCTCGATACCGAAGCGTCTCTCGGCTCCCGGCTCGGCCTGATACGACGCTTCCCACTAGGGCCCATGCTCGCCATCGCGCCCTTCAACTTCCCGGTCAACCTCGTGGCTCACAAGATGGCGCCGGCGCTCGCGGTGGGGGCCCCCGTGGTGATCAAACCCGCAACGAAGACGCCGCTCGGCGCGCTCCTCCTCGGGGAGATGTTCGACGAGACCGCCCTGCCCCCGGGGATGTGCTCGGTGCTCCCGGTGGGCGGGAGCCAGGCGGGCGAGATGGCGACCGACGATCGGTTCGCGAAGATCTCCTTTACGGGCTCGTCGGAGGTCGGCTGGAAACTGCGCGCGGCCGCCCCGAAGAAGGCGGTGACGCTCGAGCTCGGCGGCAACGCCGGTGTGATCGTCCACGACGATGCCGATCTGGCGCGCGCCGCGCAACGCGTTGCATTCGGCGGTTATTACCAGGCGGGGCAATCGTGCATCGCCGTCCAACGGGTGCTGGTTCACGAGTCGGTGGCCGCGGAGTTCACCGATGCGCTTGTGGTCGAGGTCGAGAAGCTGAAGACGGGCGATCCCATGGATCCGGAGACGGATGTCGGTCCCGTGATCGACCACGACTCGCTCGAGCGGATCTCGGCCTGGGTCGACGAGGCGGTTCAGGCGGGGGCCGAGATCCTGACCGGAGGCAAGAGAGAAGATCCCTTCTACACGCCGACGGTCCTCACGCAGACGAAGGACGACATGAAGGTCCGATGTGAAGAGATCTTCGGTCCCGTCGTGACACTTGGCACGTACTCGGACTTCGGGCAAGCGATCGCCGAAGTGAACAACTCCAACTACGGACTGCAGGCCGGTGTGTTCACGCGCGACCTCGATCGCATCATGCTCGCGTATCGCGATATCGAGGTCGGAGGCTTGATAGTCAACGACGTCTCGTCGTTCCGCGCCGACCAGATGCCGTACGGGGGAACCAAGGAATCGGGCACCGGACGCGAAGGCCTCCGTTGGGCGATGAACGAGATGACCGAGGAGAAGGTCCTCGTGCTCTCCGAGGTGCCGCTCTAGTCCCTTGTCGGTCCTGTTGCGGTCGGCGTGGGCGGCTCCGGGCTCGCTCCTGGGGCTGATCCTTGCTCCGCTCTTCGATCGACGCACCCGGCGCGCGGGCGTCCTCGTGTGCGAGGGCGCGACTTGGCCCCGCCGGCTCGGATGGCATTACCGCGCGGTGACGCTAGGCCGGGTGGTTCTGTGCGTCGATACGGTCGACGACGCCTTGTTCGCGCACGAGCTGGTACACGTGCGCCAGTGGGAGCGGTGGGGGCCGCTCTTCCTACTGGCCTATCCCACCGCTTCACTGGTGGCACTGGTCGCGGGGCGTCACCCGTATAGGGACAACCGCTTCGAGGTGGCCGCCCGCGACGGAGCGGAGCCTTAGAGCGCGGTTCTGCGACCGGCCCGGCCGTAACTCATCTTGCGGATCACCCACAGGATGATCATGGTCACGACGACGCCGGCGAAGATGGCGAAGCCTTCGTTGTCGTTGCCCTTCTTGAAGAGAACCTCTTCCCACAGCCAGGTTCCGATGAGCACGCCCGCCACCCCGATAAGCATCGTGCCGATGAGCCCGATGGGATCCCGCCCGGGAAGTAGGAAGCGGGCGACCAGGCCGACCAGTAAGCCGACGATGATGGTTATCACCCAGAACATGCATCCCTCCTCTTTCGTCCAACCATGAAAACGCACGCGCCGGACGCGTGCGTCACACTTCCTACCCACCGCCTCCCCGGGCAAACGGGGGCCCCACGCAGCACTCTGAAGGAGGACGTCATGCCGCTCGCCGACAAAGTCTGCGTCGTAACCGGAGCGTCGAGCGGTATCGGGTACCAGACGGCCTTCGACCTCGCCGGCGAAGGGGCGCGCGTGTGTGTGGTGGCCCGGCGGAAAGAGAGATTGGAAGATTTGCTGCAGCGCATGCCCGGCTCGGGTCACAGCATGGCCGTGACCGACGTCTCTGAACGCGACGAGGTCAAGGCACTGGTCACGCACGTGACCGATGAGCACGGTCGCTGTGACGTCCTGATCAACAACGCCGGATTCTCCGGCGAGCGCCCCCTGACCGAAGCCGGGGCCGTGGACGATCTGAAGGCGATGATGGATACGAACTTCTACGGAACCCTCTACTGCACGGCGGAGTTCCTCCCGATGCTGATCGACTCGGCGCCATCGAACGTCGTCAACGTGGCCTCGATGGCGGGGCGCCTGGCGATAGGCGGAGCACCGGGTTACTCGGCGTCGAAGTTCGCCGTCGTGGGGTTCTCCGAGGCGCTGTACTTCCAGCTCCGGGACAAGGGCGTGTGCGTGAGCGTGGTGGAGCCGGGACTCATCCCGACCGAGGGCTTCCCCCAGACGCCGGTGCTCAGCGACCCCGTCATGAAGTACGCGCTCGGGTCCGTGGAAGGCGTCTCGAAGGCGATCCGGTCGGCGATCTCGGGCCGCAAGATGGAACGCGTGGTGCCTCGCTGGTACTACGCGCTTCAGGTCCCCAGGATCCTTGCTCCGCCGTTGTACCGGTTGGCGCAGCGGAAGCTCGTGACGCCCAAGCAGGAGGACTACCTGTAGGTCAGCTGGGGGCCGTCCAGCTGAACCCGCGGGAGCTGTCCGAACCCGTCCCGTAACGGCGCTGGATGTCCCCGATGTTCTCCGCCGCATCCCGGACGAGGCCGTCGTCGGAGATCTGCAGGAAACGGTAGGCGTACCCGGTGTCCGTAACGTCGACCAGCGCGTACCCGAACGGATAGTCGCGCGGGATGGCGACCTCGAGGCAGGGCACGTCACCGAACGGACGATTGAGAGCATTGCGATGCGTGTGACCGGCGAAGACCCCCCACACGTTGCCGGAGTCCGCGACCGCGTGGATCCGCCCGGTGTCCCCGTCTCGCAGTCCGAATAGCACCGGCGGGAAACTGGTGAAGGGCTGGAGCGGGTGGTGCATGAAGATGAAGGCGGGCCCCGAATCCGGCGCGGCGATCTCGGCCAGGATCTCGTGCTGGGGAGTGCTCAGAGCGCCGCGCACGATCGCGCCTCCCTCGCCATCCATGAACGCTCCGGTTACGAGGTTGAAGGGCCCGAATGGGGACGTGCTGTGGTCGGCGGAATCGAGCACCGCGAAGCGAACCCCCTTGTGCTCGACGAGGGTTCCGTCCGCAGGGCGACCGAGGTAGCGCTCGAAGTACTCGCGGCCCTTCAGCTCCTGCTCCTCGTAGGACCACACGTCGTGATTGCCCATCATCGTTGCGAAGGGGACCTCCAGGTCGGCGAACACCGTGGCCGCCAGCTCGAACTCGCGCTCGTTGCCGTGGTCCGTGACGTCGCCCAGCTGGATCACCAGCTCGGCTCCGGAGGCGTTGAGATCGGCGATGGCCGCACGGACGAGCGGCTCTCCTCGCGGCGAGCCGATGTGAGCGTCGGCCAGGATCCCGAAACGGAACCTGACCTCCCCTGGGGGCTCCACCTCGGGGATCGGTAGCCGTTCGAAGGTCGGGGCCACGGGGAACTCATCGGGCAGGACGGAGGCGGCCTTCTCCTCGTCGGCCAGGCGCGTGAACTCGTCACCGCTGCCGGCCAAGAACGGCTTCGCGTGCCCTTCGACCCAATCGCCCAGACGCGTGAGGAAGATGTCCGCGAGCGGCATCTCGTCGGGTCGTTCGCCGATGAGGCTAACGATCCACGATGCGTGCGGTTCCACCAGTTCCACGTCGGGGCCGCGGCCCCCCTCAACGAGGGTCTCCTCGATGATCTCGGCCTGCCGGCGGGCTCTCAGGATGGAGGCGGCGAAGCGGTCGTCGTGCGGGCGCCAGATCTCGTACACCCGTGCCCGAGCGGCGTGAACGAGCCAGGCGGAACGAAGGAGGTCCGTGAGGATGTCGGTGGAGATATCGGTGCTCACGGGATCCGACAATAAGTGAGAAGACCTTGCGCTCGAGACCGCCCGGCGTCAGAATCAGGACACTTCCCTCAGGCACGTTCTAGTTTCGCGTCTCTTTTCACGCGCTCGGAACAGGGGGAGTCTCATGGGCATGGTTCAGCAGGTCCAGCGAACGACCGACTGGGATCGCTATTTCCTGAACATCGCGCGCGAGACCGCCACGCGCTCGAATTGCATCCGGCGCCAGCACGGCGCCGTGATCGTTAAGAAGCGCCGGATCGCCTCCACCGGCTACAACGGCCCCCCTTCGGGCCACGCCCATTGCGACCAGGGGGCTTGTCCACGGGCCCGCTCCGAATCCGTCAGCGGGTGGGGCCACGACAATTGCATCGCGATCCACGCCGAGGCCAACGCGATCCTGTTCTCATCGCCGACCGAGCGCGACGGCGCCACGATCTACATCACCGGCGTCCCTTGTTTCGGGTGCGCCAAACTGGTCGCCAATTCGGGGATCACCGAGGTCGTCACCGAGGGCGAGCCCTACGACGGCTGGCAGGATGTCCGCGACTTCCTTCTCGACTGCAACGTGCGGGTCCGGCTCCTCTAGGGGTGCGGGGTGGCTTCGAACCAGTAGGCGAAGCGCTGGGTTTGTAGGTGGCTGATCTCGAAGCCGGATGTCTCGAACTGTCCGAGCACCTTCTCGCGGGAGCGCAGGAGGGTTGGTAGGTGGGTGGATGCGCGCTTGGGGAGGGCTGCTTCTAGGGGGGCTGTTATCAGGGAGACGTAGAGGGTTCCGGTGGGGCGCAGGGTGCGGCGGAATTCTTTCAGGGTTGCTCGCAGGTTGGGCATCACTTGTAGGCCGTTGATGCACAGGATCGCGCCGAAGGTCGCGTCGGCGAAGGGGAGGTTGTGGGCGTCGGCTTGGACGGCCACCAGGTTGGGGGTTCGTTGTTCGCGCGCTACTTCTTGGGTGCGCCGGACCATCCCGGCGGCGATGTCGGACCCGACCATCAGGCCCTCGTGGTGCCGGGCGGCGTCTACCGTGAAGTAGGCGGTGCCCACGGGCAGGTCCAGGATGGGATCGTGGCCGGCCGCCTCTACGGCTCGGCGTCCTAGAGCTCGCACCTTGTCGTGGAGGTCGCCTCCGAATAGGGGGAACGCCCCGTTCACTACGACCGGCTCGTATAGGCGGTTCGCCGCGTGCGAGTAGATGCCCGCGATGGCGCGCTTAGCGAAGTTGCCCGGCTCGCTCACACCGAGCCGTGGGCTACGGCGACGAGGTCCTCGTAGAGGCATTCCTCGGCGGACTTGTCGTTGCGCAGGCCCTTGTACGACGGCGCCCGGAGCCGGCCTACGGAGGTCAGCTCCCGGAACTCGACCTTGGCAACCAGCTCCGGCTTCGTCCAGTGCGGATCGCGCAGCACTTTCCCGAAGGGGTTGGAGCGCGTGCCGGTCGGGTCCTCGACGAACGGCCTATCGGACGTCTCGAGCGCCTGGAGCTTCGGCCACAGCGTGTCGAGCTCTCGTCCGGTGAAGCCGGTTCCGACGGCGCCGAGGAAACGAAGCTCTCCCTCGAGGTAGGCCCCCACGAGTAACGAGCCGAAGTGCGTGGATCGGGAACCTTCGCCGCGCGACCACCCACCGATGACGACGTCGGCGTCGTGAACGATCTTGATCTTGAGCCAGTCGCGCACGCGTTTCCCCGGCCGGTATGAGCCCCCGAGCTTCTTCGCCACGATGCCCTCGAGACGCCGCTGCTTCACCGCTTCGAGCAGGGCTATCCCCTCGGTGGCCACGAACGTCGAAACCTGCATCCGTCCGCCGGGGATCACGATCTCGTCCAGCGCGGCTTTCCGCTCTTCGATCGGAGCAGTAATCAACGACCTGCCGTCGAGGTAGAGCAGGTCGAACGCGATGTAGGTGACGGGGATGGAGCTCATCACCCGCTCGATGTCCCTCGGGTTCTGGAGGTTGATGCGGCTCTGCAGCTTCTCGAAGGAAGGCCTGCCCTCGTCGAATGCGACGATCTCGCCGTCCACCACCGCGTCGAGGGCTACCAGTCGCTCGTGCAAGCCGCCCAGCTCCGGGTAGGCCGAGGTGATGTCGCGCTGATTGCGCGAGATCAGTTTGGTCTCCTCCTTGCAGACCGCCAGTGCACGCACGCCATCCCACTTCGGTTCGAAGATCCATCCGTCCTTGTCGAACGCCTCGGTGCTGAGCGTGGCGTTCATCACCTCGAACGGCGGGGGAGGAGCGGGAGCCGGCCGTTCGTCGCGTCCAAGGATCACGATCCACTCGTCCTTGCCGTCCTCCTGTCTCGTGCGATTCAGATGCCACGAGCCCTGGAAGCGCTTGCCCTGCAGCCGGAAACTCAACTTGCCCGGGCCCTGCTCGAGAACCTCGTAGGTGCCCGAGTCGAAGATGCGCATCTCTCCCGCCCCGTAGTTGCCGGCGGGGATGGTGCCGGAGAAGTCCCTGTATTCGATGGGATGGTCCTCCGTGTGTACCGCGAGGTGTGGCTCCTTCTTTTTCGTCGGCAGGTTCCGGGGGACCGCCCACGAGACCAGCACCGGCGTGTCGCCGTTGAACATTTCTAGTCTCAGGTCGAAGTGGAGCCGTCGCGCATGATGCTGCTGGATGACGAAGTCCGTGCCCGCGCGCGCGGAGCCGGGGTCCACGTTCCCGGCCACCGATGCCTCGGGCTCGGGCGTGCTCTCGTAGCTGCGTTTCGCGCGGTAGTCGCGGTCCGTGCTCATACCTCCATTAGAGGGCGTCGGAAGTCTCCACTGCTCATCCGGCCCGGGTCGTCTCCGCCAGCCAGCCGGCCAGACCCACTCCGCCGCGCGGGTCGTCCGGCGGCCCTCCCTCGTGTTTCGTGAAGGCGTAAACATCGCGCTCGTTCGATTCGCGTCGAAGGAGCTCGAGCCAGGCGTCGCGCACCTCGTCCGGATACGCGTCGCGACGCAGGCGGACGTATCCGATCGGGCCCGGGGGGAGCGCGGACGGGACCTCACCCTTCGTCTCCGCGAAGCACACCGTTCCGCCCGCCTCGGCGATGGCGTTGGTGACGGCCTCGTCACGCCAGGAGTCGTCGCGGAACTCGAAGGCGTAGGTGCCCTCCGGGGGGAGAGCGCTCAGGAGCGACCGGAAAGCGTCGTCGTCCCTCTTCCTGTAGGGCGGGAACTGGAACAGGATGGGACCGAGCCGGGGGCCGAGGATCTTGATCGATCCCAAGAACGTGTCGAGGAAACCCTTTGCCTCGGCGCCCATCGCGATGCTCTTGCTGTGGGTTAGCCGGCGGTGCGCCTTCACGGCGAAGCGGAACGATTCCGGCGTCATCGAGTTCCACCTCGTGAACGTGCCCTCCGCCTGAAGGCGGTAGAAGGTCGCGTTCACCTCGCAGGCGGTCAGGACCCCCGAGTAGTGCTCCAGGAAGCGGGATTGCGGGAGGTCTCCCGGATAGAAGAGGGGCTTCCACTCCCGATAGGCCCACCCGGACGTTCCCAGATACAGCATCAGCGCTTGAACTCGCGCGCTTTGCGCGGCTGGGCGCCGAGCTGTTCGATCAACGGTTGGAGGTCCTGGCCCGGCCCCTGCGCAACAGGCAGGAACAGGTCACCCACCTCTGCGAAGCGGTCGAAGATCGTCTCAATCGTGAAGTCGGACGGGTGGATGCCGTCGATCTCGTCCCACTTCAGCGGCGTCGAAACCGTCGCCCCCGGCTCCGGACGAACCGAGT
>JACCXF010000353.1 GCA_013697295.1 Actinomycetota bacterium
GTGTTCATGAGTCCCCAGGTCGAGGCGATCCTGGGATACACGCCGGCCGAGATGCTCGAAGACCCCGATCTCTGGTGGGATCGTGTTCACGTAGAAGATCGAGAGCGAGTGATCGCGGAGACAGAGAAGTTCAATGACGAGGGGGACAGCTACAGGGGCGAGTACCGGATGATCGCGCGCGACGGGACCGAGGTGTGGATCCAGGACGAGGCGCGTTTGCTACGCGACGAGCAGGGCAGGCCGAAAAAGGCTCAGGGTGTGCTCATCGACATCAGCGAGCGTAAACACCTGGAGGAGCAGCTTCGCCAGTCCCAGCGCATGGAAGCGGTCGGGCGGCTCGCCGGAGGTGTGGCGCACGATTTCAATAACCTGCTGGCCGTGATCCAGAACTACGCGCGCTTCTTGTTCGAGGATCTCGGGGAGGCCGACCCGCGTCGAGAAGATGCAGGAGAGATCCTTGCCGCGGGGGAGCGGGCCACGACCCTGGTGCGTCAGCTCCTTACCTTTTCGCGCAAGGAAGCGGTCGAGCTTCAGGTTCTGGACCTCAACGACGTCGTGGCTGACATGGAGAAGCTGTTGCGGCGGTCGATCGGCGAGGACGTTCGTCTTGAGACCCGTCTCGCCGAGAACCTGTGGCCATGTAAGGTGGACCAGGGCCAGATGGAACAGGTCATCGCGAACCTGGCGGTTAACTCGCGCGACGCCATGCCGGAAGGCGGGCGTCTCATCATCGAGACCGAGAACGTGACCCAACCTGTGGGATGGCTGACGCATGACGCCGACCCCGCGGCCGAGCGTTATGTGTGCATCACGATCGCTGATTCCGGGATGGGGATACCCGACGAGGATCGCGACCACATCTTCGAGCCCTTCTACACGACGAAGGAACGAGGTAAGGGAACGGGACTCGGGCTCGCCATGGTCCACGGGATCGTGCACGGCGCGGGCGGCCATGTTTCTGTTTACCCGACCGATGGTGGAGGAACGACCATCAAAGTCTTCTTGCCCGCCAGTCGGGAGCACGTGGACAAGGAAGAACGAAGGCCGGCGCCCTCTCCGGTAGTCGGCGCGGGGCGGGGCGAAACGATCGCGGTGGTGGAGGACGACGAGGCGGTGCGACACCTCGTCGAGAGGATCCTCGGCTCGAAGGGCTACGATGTCGTGACGATGGGTCCCGAGGAAGCGCTCCTGATGTTCGAGTCCGACTTCGACATCGATCTGCTGCTCACCGACGTCGTCATGCCCGTCGCCTCGGGGAAAGCAATCGCCGACCGGGTTCTCTCTCGCAGTCCCGAATGTCCCGTGATCTTCATGTCCGGCTACACCGACGACATCGTCTCGCGACATCAGGTCAGGGGCGAGGGATCGGACTTCCTGGAGAAGCCCTTCTCCGCCCAGGATCTGCTCGTGATCGTGCAGAACGCGATCGACCGGCGGCCTGTCCGGACGGACTGATCAATCGAAGCGGCGGAAAAGCTCGATCTTGTCGAGATGGCGAGCCCGAAGTTCTTCATCGCCGACGCCGAGTCCATCCTCCGGAGCGAGCACGCGGATACCCACTTTGCCGGTGTGGAGGTTCTGATGGACTTGGTAAGCGGCTTCGCCGGTTTCCTCGAGAGGGTAGGTGTCGGACAGGATCGGATGGATCTTTCCCAATCCCGCTAAGCGGTTCGCCTCCCACGCTTCCTTGTAGTTGGCGAAGTGCGAGCCGATGATCCGTTTGAGGTGCATCCACAGGTAGCGATTGTCGTAGGTGTGCATGTATCCCGAGGTCGAGGCGCACGTCACGATGGTCCCACCGCGCTTAGCGACGAACACGCTCGCACCGAAGGTTTGCCTTCCCGGATGTTCGAACACGATGTCCGGATCCTCGCCGACGAGCGAACGGATCTGCTTACCGAAGCGACGCCACTCCTTCGGGTCCGGGTCATCATCGTCCCAGAAGTTGTAGCCCTCCGCCTTACGGTCGATGATGTGCTCGACGCCGATCGACTGTAGGAGCTGGCACTTCTCCGGCGAAGAAACGACTGCAACGGGGACCCCTCCACCATTCAGGACGTACTGGCATGCGAAGCCACCAAGCCCGCCGGTAGCCCCCCAGATCAGAACGACATCGCCCTGTTTCATGCATGCGCCGTTGGCGGAAACGAGCATCCTGTACGCGGTCGAGGACACGAGGCCAAGACACGCAGCCTCCTCCCAGGTGAGGTGGCGTGGCTTCGGCATGAGCTGGTTCGCCTTCACCATCGCGATGTCCGCGAGCCCGCCGAAGTTGGACTCGAACCCCCAGATGCGCTGGTTCGGATCGAGCATGGAATCGTCGTGGCCCGTCGGCGCCTCCATGTCCACGTAGTTGCAATGAACGGTGACTTCGTCGCCGGGTTTCCAGCGCGTCACTCCGGGACCGGTCTTGACGATCACTCCCGAGGCGTCCGACCCGAGGATGTGATAGTCGAGATCGTGCCTCGAACCGAGATCGCTCTCTCGACCCAGCTTCTCGAGGAACGCGAAGGTCGGAACCGGATCGAAGATCGAGCTCCATACGGTGTTGTAGTTGATCGCAGATGCCATCACCGCTATGAGGCACTCGTTCGGCCCCAAGGGCGGCGCCGGCACCTCGTCGACGTGGATGGATTTGCGGGGGTCCTTGGCGGTGGCATCCATCCCACGGAACATCTCTTGCTCGTCCTTGCGGATGAAGGCGGCCCTGACGGTTTCCGGTATCGCCATGCCTCTCAGGGCGTCTCCGGGCGCGCCCGATAGAACGGCTTCCCTTATCGCTTCGATGGATCCCCCCACTGTCTCTCCTTGACCCTCGGGGACCCACGGTCCCTTCCGGAAGCCACCTTACCGAACGGCTTCGACGCCCCCGCCCCCACCCAGGCCGTACTAGGTCGCGATATCGCTACGATGGCGAGATGAACGAAGGACTCAATTTCCATCTCTCCGAGGAACAAGAGGCATTCCGTCGCTCGGTTCGTCAGCTGGTCGAAGACAAGATCGCCCCGCGCGCGGCGGAGATCGACGAGGCGGATGAGTACCCATGGGACATCGACGAGCTGCTTGTGAAGAATGGTTTCGCGGGCGTGTCGTACCCCGAGGAACACGGGGGAGCCGGTGGGGGAGCCGTAGAGCTCTGCCTGCTCGTAGAAGAGATCTCTCGCTGGTCCGCGGGCGTCTCACTGATCCCGGCCGTGAACAAACTTGGCGCGATCCCGGTGCTGCTCGCCGGTACCGACGAACAGAAGCGCCTCATCTGTGAGGGCGTGACCAACGGGGAGCACCGGATGTCTTACTGCCTCACAGAGCCGGGTTCCGGATCCGATGCGGCCGCGATGCGGAGCCGCGCGGTGAGGGACGGAGACGATTGGGTGCTCAACGGTTCGAAGAGGTTCATCACGGGAGCGGGGGCCAGCGACCTCTATACGTACTTCGCCGTCACGGATCCCGATGGGGCTAGGGGCAAGAACATCACGGCCTTCTTGATTTCGAGCGAGACGAATGGCTTTTCACTGGGGCGCAAGGAAGAGAAGATGGGCATCCGGGGGTCGCCGACGCGTGAGGTGATGCTCGAGGATTGCAGGCTTCCGGGTTCGGCCGTTATCGGCGATGTTAACGGCGGATTCCCCCTCGCCATGCGAACCCTCGATTTCTCGCGCCCGACGGTGGCGGCGCAGGCTCTCGGTATAGCTCAGGGTGCCTTTGACATCGCGGTGGAGTATTGCGGCGAACGCAAGCAATTCGGCAAGCCCATATCCACGTTCCAGGGCCTGCAGTTCATGTTCGCAGACATGGCGATGAAGATCGAAACCGCGCGCATGGCCGTTTACAAGGCAGCTACTGCTATCGAGGAGCAGGACGCACGGGTTTCGTATTGGGCCGCGATAGCGAAGTGCTACGCCTCGGACGTCGCGATGTCAGTCACAACCGATTGCGTGCAGGCGTTGGGGGGATATGGATACATCCGGGAGTACCCGGTGGAGCGCTTGATGCGAGACGCGAAGATCACCCAGATCTACGAAGGCACCAATCAGATCCAGAGGGTGGTCATCGCTCGCAGCCTTTTCGGAGGCCGTTGAAATGGGCGTCAGCGTCGACCTTCCCCCGCCACCGGATGTACTCGACCGAAGCGGCGGCGGTTCGTGGGTCCAGTTGGTCACCGCGGTCAATGACATCGATGCACACTTGTTAGCGGGACGCCTAACCGAGGCCGGCATCGACACTCGCACGGTCAAGGATCGCAAAGCACCCGGAGCATGGTTGTACGGGGGCTCGAACCCCTGGGCGCCCGCGATCATTTACGTCAGAAGCCTCGATCTTCAGGCCGCGCGCCTCGTTCTCGCCGAGGTTGCCTACAGCGACACGCCGGCACTGGATCCGGACGCAACGCCCTCCCCCAACCGGTGGCGGAAGCCAACGGTGTGGTGGGTGACTGCGCTGGCGCTGGGCATAGTGCTCTCGGGTCTGGTGCTCGCTCAGGTGTCGCGCTGGACCGGTACGTGCCAGCTCCCGGTCCTGTGCGCTCAGGATCGCCCGTAGCCGGAACCGGCGCTCCGCCGGTTTATCGTCGAGTTGTACGACCGAACTGAATCCGGCGGCGAGGAGGCCCCCACGGTGAGCGAGCACAGGATCGAGAAGGACACGCTCGGCGAGGTTCGGGTCCCGGCCGATGCGCTGTTCGGTGCTCAGACGCAGAGGGCGCGCGAGAACTTTCAGATCTCCGGACTGCCCCCTCAACCCGATTACGTGTGGGGCATGGTGATGATCAAGAAAGCCGCCGCCCTGGCGAACATGGACACCGGGCGACTCGATGAGGAGATCGGGCGGGCGATCGTCTCGGCGGCGGACGAGGCGCTGGAGGGCAAGCTAAACGAGCATTTCGTCATCGACCCCTGGCAAGCCGGTGCGGGAACCTCGCACAACATGAACGCCAACGAGGTGTTGGCCAACCGCGCCTCGGAGCTTCTCGGCGGGCGTCGGGGCGTGGATCGAAAGGTGCATCCCAACGACCACGTGAACCTCGCTCAATCTTCGAATGACACGAACCCCACCGCGGTTCGGCTCGGGGCGTTGCGTGTCGTTCCCGGTCTGATCGAGGCACTGGATGGGCTTCGCAACGCCCTTGATTCGAAGGCGCGCGAGTTCGACGGGATAGTCAAGTCATCACGCACCCATCTGCAGGACGCAGTGCCCATCCGCCTGGGGCAGGAGTTCTCCGGGTACGCGGACGCTATCGGTAAGGCGATCGAGAGAGTGAGGGACGCGGCGCGCACCCTCGAGGAACTGAACATCGGTGGAACCGCTGCGGGGACGGGGATCAATGCCGAGCCCGCCTACATCGATGCGATCGTGAAACATCTGCGAGAAATGACCGGGTTCGATGTTCGGCGCGGGGAGAACTTCTTTCGACTCACCCAGTCGGGCGGCGACATGGCTCACCTTTCCAGTGCGGTGCGCAACAGCGCCGTCGAGATCTCGCGGATCGCGTCGGACCTTCGCTTGCTTTCTTCCGGCCCCCGCACCGGGATCGCCGAGATCGTCCTTCCTCCGGTCCAGCCCGGCTCGTCGATCATGCCCGGAAAGGTCAACCCCAGCATGGCCGAGATGATGAACATGGTTTGCTTTCAGGTGATTGGGTTCGACGAGGTGTGTTCGTTGGCCGCCCAGGGGGGCCAGCTCGATCTGAATGTCTTCTGGCCCTCCTTCGCTTTCAATCTGCTGTTCGGGATGACGATCCTTCGTAACGGTGTCAACGCGTTCACGGAGCGATGCGTCAAGGGCATAGAAGCCGACCAAGAGCGCGCCGCGGAGCTCATGGAGCAGTCTCTGATGTTGTGCACCGCGCTGACGGATTACATCGGTTACGAGGAGGCGGCCGGACTCGCCAAGCAGGCCTTCGCCGAACGCAAGACGATCCGTGAGGTCGCCCTCGAGAACGACGTCATGTCCGAGGACCAACTCGACAAGGTCCTCGATCCCACGCCGATGACCGAGCCGGGCGTCCCCGGCCGGGCCTGAGATTTGGAGATGTTGTGAAGGATCTCTTCTTGCGCGCGCGCCTGCTCCATACTGGCTGAATTATGCGGAACCCGTTCAAGAGGAAGCAAGAGGGCATATTCGGCTCGGGACACTCGGAGGTGTTTCGGAGCTACCGCCAGCGCGAGCACAAGCGGCTGCGCTTGCTTCGAAAGAAATGGGTCGTGATCCCGCTCATCATCCTGCTGTTGCTGGTGGCGGGAGCCGGGTACGCCGCGTATCTCTACTTCGATGCCAACAACCAGGTCCAGATCGGCGACGAGCCGCGCGAAGAGATCGAGGTGGCGCCCGACGGCCAACCCTTCACCGCGCTCCTCGTCGGGTCGGACTCGCGCGCGGGGCTGTCCGACGAAGAGCAGGTCGACTTGGGCGCGGATGACGTCGATCCCACTACGGGGGAGGCCATAACGGGCCAGCGCGCCGATACGTTGATCCTGGCCCACATCGATCCCGACACGGATCACGTGATCATGGTCCAGTTCCCGCGCGACCTCTATGTTGCCCTCGCCGACGGCAGCGAGGGGAAGATCAACACCGCGCTCGAATCCGGGATCAAGAATCTCATCCGCACGGTGAAGGATCTCACCGGTCTCGACATCAATGCCTACGCCCAGGTCAACATCGCCGGCTTCCGTGATGTGATCGACGCGATCGACGGAGTCGATGTCTGTATCCCCGAGCCCGTTCCCTTCGATTCCGCCACCGGGATCGAGATCAAGGAAGCCGGCATCGTCCATTTCGACGGCGAGAAGGCGATCCGCTACGTGCGCTCGAGGAAGGTCTTCGCTGAGGGGGACTTCGCTCGGATGCAGAATCAGCAGAGGTTCCTGGCGGCCGCGATCGACAAGGTGACGTCGCTCGAGACCTTCCTTCACCCCAGCAGGATCCAGCGACTCCTGTCGGCCGCGGGCAAGCACCTCAGCACGTCGGAGTCCTTGTTGGGCCTGAAGAGGCTCGGCGACCGGTTCCGGGCGTTCAACCCCGAAGACTACGAGGCTTACACGGTTCCGAACCTGGGGGTCGTCGAGGACGAGCGCGGTTCGATCGTCCTCCCGGACCGCCCGACGATGCGCACGATGTTCGAGGCGATCGAACGGAATGAGTCTCCGGCCGAAGCGGATGACGTTCCCAATATCGACCCTTCCACCATCCGCGTCGGTGTGTACAACGGGAGTTTCAAGGATGGCGTCGCAAGCAAGGCCGCTCGAGACTTGGTCGCAGCCACCAGAACCGACGATGGTTCACTCCGTATCGACGGTGCCGACATCGCCAACGCAAAGCGGTTCACCTACAAGCGGACCGTCATCCGCTACAACGAGGATGCTCCCGAGTCGCGCAGGATGGCGAACTTCGTGGCAGCGGCGGTTCCCGACGCCGCGGTCGAGGCCGGCCGCACGAAGCCGGGGATCGACGTCGCCGTCATCGTCGGGAAGAGACGCTTCCGAACGGAGAGGGTGACGCAGATCCTTCCGATACCGATTCCGGTAGCGGGCGAGCTTCCCGCGGTGTGCAGAGAGGACGGGTGATGGGGGACCTCGGCGCGCTTCGTTACCGGGAGAGGTCGGCCGGCGCCGAGCCCGAGGGTTTGCTCGTTCTCTGGCACGGGCGCGGAGCGGACGAACACGACCTCTTTCCGCTGTTCGACATCCTCGATCCCGATAGGCGACTGCGGGGCTTCGCGCCGCGCGGACCGCTCTCGCTCCCGCCCGGGGGTGCGCACTGGTACGTCGTGAAGCGCGTCGGATACCCGGACCCCGAGACGTTCTGGCCGTCGCTCGAGACGGCCCACATATGGCTCGAGGGGCTGGAGCAGGAGACCGGCATCGGCATGGATCGCACGATCATCGGAGGCTTCTCTCAAGGTGCGGTGATGACCTATTCGGTCGCGCTCGAGCGTGGGCGTACGCAACCGGCCGGTCTCATCGGACTGAGTGGGTTCATCCCGACGGTAGATCGACTTGACATCGATCTGGACAACCGTTCCGGGCTCCACGTGGCGATCGGCCATGGCACCTACGATCCTGTGATCGGGGTGGACTTCGGCCGGGACGCTCGCGATCGCCTACGGGCGGCCGGCGCGGATGTGCTGTTCCGGGAGTCGTCTATGCCTCACTCGATCGACCCGGGCTTCTTGGGGGAGCTGGCGTCGTGGGTGACCGAACGGATCGGAGCGATGCCGGACGTTACGCGGCCTCGCTGACGGGACCATCCTCGGGGTCGGCGACGGCCGCCAGGTCCCGTTGCCGGCGAGCCCACTGGAGCGCCACCAAGGCAGCCGCGATCGTCAGGGCGCCCGTTATGTAGAAGGTCCCCCGGATCCCGACGGTCTCTGCCAGCCAGCCGGTGATCGGGCTGCCTATGGGCGTGCTGCCCAGGAACACGACCGCATAGAGAGCCATAACCCGGCCTCTCATCGAATCGGTCGAGTTGAGTTGCATCATTGCGTTGGCGGTGGAAAGGAATGCGATGCCGGCAGCCCCCATCGGCACCAGGAGTGCGAGCTCGACCTCGATCGTCGGAGCGGCCCCCGCGGCGATGATCAGGACTCCATACGCCAGTGCCGACCCGATCAGCACCCTTCGTCTCGGGCGCACACGACTTGCGACACCAAGTGCCCCCATCACGGTCCCGGCGCCCATCATCGCGGCGAGCGCTCCGTACGTCCCGGCGTCGCCTCCGAACGTGGTTCTCGCCATCAGGGGGAGAAGGATGCGGAAGTTGAACGCGAAGGTGCCGATGACGCTGACCAGAAGGATCGCCGATCGAAGTTCCGGACGCGCCCAGACGTAACGAAAGCCCGCCCGCAGCTGGCCCTTCGAGCGCGGCACCGGGTCGCTTCGATACAGCTCTTCGGGTCGCATCGCATACAGCGAGCCGATCACGGCGACATACGACGCAGCATTGATGAAGAAACAAACGGTCACCCCGAAGGCAGCGATCAGGACGGCAGCGAGCGCGGGGCCCAGCATGCGAGCCGAGGTGAAGATCGTGCTGTTCAAACCAACGACATTGCTGAGGTCCTGTGGGCCGACCATCTCCACCGCAAAACTCTGACGGGTGGGATTGTCCACGACGGTAACGAAGCCAAGCGCAAGCGCGAAGCTGTAGATCATCCACAGCGTGAGAACATCTGTGAGGGACAGCACGGCGAGGAACAACGCCAGGGCAGCGCCGGCGGACTGCGTCCACATCAACACCTTGCGCTTGTCGAAGCGGTCGGCTATCACCCCGCCCCAGATCCCGAACAGCAACATGGGGAGGAACTGGAGAGCGGTGACGATCCCGAGCGCGACCCCGCTTCCGGTCATCTCGAGGACCAGCCACATCTGCGCCATCGATTGCACCCAGGTGCCCGTGAACGACACGACCTGCCCGAAGAAGTACAGACGGTAGTTGCGGACCCTCAGCGAACTGAACGTTCGGCCCGCGACGAGCATGAGCTTCGTCATGGGGCCTCCTCGTCGAGAAGGCGTTGGATGACCTCGATCCCGCCCTGAAGACGGGAGCGCTCCCGCGGTGACAGCTGCCGTAGCCGGTCCGCAAGGTAGGCATCCTTTCGTGTCCTGTTCTTGGAGATGAGTTTCCGCCCAGCGCTCGAAAGCCTGATGCGTGTGACCCGACCATCCGACTCGTCCGGCTCCCGCTCGACCAGGCCATCCTCTTCGAGCCGGGCGACGATGCGAGTCATCGTGGGGGGCCGGACTCTCTCGAACCCGGCGAGATCTCCAAGGGTGATCGGGCCGAGGCGATCGACGACGGTGAGCGCCGACAACATGGACGGCGTGACGTCGCCGGGGGCCTGCTGGCGCAACCGGCGCGCGAGACGCATGACGGCGAGCCTCAGCTCGGCCGCCAGCCGCTCCTCCCCCTGCTTCCTATCCGGAGTCATAGTTGTACTCATACTTAGGACAACTAATTAGCAAGCCTAACTATTCCCGTTCTCATGTCCGCACGCCGCGGAGCGGAGCGAGCGCAGCGAGCGGGGACGACCGGAAGGGTGGACGCAGCGGCAGCGGCGGAGAGCGACCTGTGCCCGGCTCCGCTGTTAAGCGGGCCTGTTAGCGCCCAGTTCTTCGAAGAGGTGCTCGTAGGACTCGGCGATGGCGGCGGGGGAGGCCCACGTTTCTACGAAGACTCGGCCCGCTGCGCCCATGGCGCGCGCCTCATCCGGGGACTCGGTCAGTCGCCGGATGGCTTTCGTGAAGGCTTCAGCGTCCTCGGGAGGAACGGCGATCCCGGCTCCTGCGCGCTCGAGGACACGGGCAACCTCGCTTCCGTTGTCGACGCTCGCCACGATCGGCCTGCCGGAGGCGAGCACCGAGTAGGTCTTGGACGGGACGCTCGAGCGGGCCAGCCCTCGTTTAAGAGGTACCAGATGGATATCCCCAGCAGCGAGGACCTCAGGCAGCCTGTCGACGGGTTGCATGTCCACGAAGCGGACGTTGGTCATCCCGGCGGCCGCCCGTTCGAGTTCGGTCCGCTTGGCTCCGCCACCGTTGACGACGAACATGAGATCCGGCTCGTACGCGAGCGCCGCCGCTGCTTCGAGGACGAGGTACAGCGACTGCGACAAGCCCACGTTGCCGGCGTACATGACGACCGTCTTGTTCTCCAGTCCGAACTCGCGCCGGTAGGGGTTCTCTCTCTCGCGGGGAGCTATCCAAGCCGTGTCTACGAAGTTCGGGATGACCCGGACCTTGTCGGGACGCGCGGTCTTGGCCGCCACGTTGTCGCGTAGATCCTCGGAGAGGACCGAGATCGCGTCGGCGCGCTCGTAGCAGAACCGCTCGAAGCGGCGCGCCGCCGCGATGATCCTTGAGTTCTTGAGCATCCCGAGCTCGACCGCGACGTCGGGGTACACGTCCTGGATGTTGAACACGAAGGGTGCTCCTCGACGTCTTGCGATCGCCCAGCCGCTCACCCCGAGAGTCAGCGGAGGAGAAAGCGCAAGGACGCCATCCGCGCGCACCCCTTTCGATCCGGCCCCCGCCAGGATCGTGCTGAAGCCGAGGAAGGAGGCGGCTCGGCGAACGAGGTCCAGCTTGTTCTGAGCAGGAAAGGGGTGAACCCGCGTGATGCGCCCCCACGGGGTGTCCTCGTATCGGATGAGCCGGCCTCCGTAGCCTTGTTCCACGGAGTGTCCCCGGTACCACGGTAGAGATGTGAGCACTTCGATCTCGTGCCCGCGCGCGGCCAGTTCCTTGACGATGCGTGTTACGACCTCGCCGGTGGGGGCGACGTCCGGAGTGAAATGCGGGGTGACTACGATGAGCCTCAAAGCGTCGTCCCAAGGGCGTGGAGGTACGCCTTTTCGAGGATGTCGGCGGACCTACGCCAGGTGAAGTCTCCCGCCCGGGCAAGACCGGCTTTGGCGTAGCGTTCCCGGTCCTCCGGGTTCTCGACCAACTCGAGCATCGCCTGGTGCCACTGCTCGGCATTGTCCGGCGAGACAAGGCATCCCGAGTCGCCGACGACCTCCGGCAAGGCCGTGGCGTCTGCGGCGATAACGGGGCAGCCCCGCGCCATCGCCTCCAGCACTGGGGCCCCGAACCCTTCGAAGCGCGACGGGAAGGTCAAGGCCACGGCCTCGTCGTACAACGCGTCGAGGTCGTGCGACGGGATATAGCCGAGCCTGCGCACGTTCGATTCGATGCCGAGCTCCCGTACCGACTTGGCGACCTTCACCTCTATGGAGCCTTTGGCCCCCGTCAGAACGAGAGTGACGTCGGAATGAACCTTCAGCGTCCTCGCGAACGCCTCTATGAGAACGAGGTGGTTCTTGTGCGGATACGTGATGGCGGGGTAGAGGAAGAACCGCCCCTCGATCCCGTATCGCTTGCGGATGTTCCCTTCGCCGTCGGCGGATTCCCGTGGCGAGATGCCATGCGGAACCACGACCACGACCTCCGGGTCGATGTTCATCCTTTCGATGACGGTCCGACGTGTGAATTCGCTGGGCGTGAGGACGAGCCGGGCCGTTTCGCACGACCGGGGCACCATCCGTTTCAGATAGGAAAGCTTGGCGCGCGTGAAGTACTCGGGGTAGTAGAGGTACTGCAGGTCATGGATCGTGAGTATCGGGCGGGCGGCGCGCACCATCGGAACGATGCCGCCGGCATGGTGAACGAGATCGATGTGGCGTCGTCGGCACTCCCGCGCCAGCCACGAGTTCTCTCCGGCCACCCGGAAGGACTTCCACGAACCGCTCACCGGCGCGTAGGCGGTCTTGAACGTTTTCGCAAGATCGGGGTGAGCGTCCTTGAACTGGGGGAGCGCGAAGATCGTGTAGTCGAGCTCCGACGAACGCTCGGCGAGCCCGTAGAGGAGGCGCGCGAGGTAGGTCTCGGATCCTCCAACCACCCCAGGGACCATCCACAGCAGATTGATCCCGACCTTCTTCATCCAATGACCTCTCTATATGCCGACTCGAGCAGTTCCCCGGTTCGTTCCCACGAGTAGCCGGCGGCTCGCGAGCGACCTCTCTGCGCGAGTTCGCGCGCCTCGCCCTCGTCGGAGAGAACCCTTTCGATCCCTTCTGCGATCGATCTTGGGTCGCCCGGATCGACGAGGATGCCCGCATCTGCGGCGATCTCTTCGGTAGACGTGCCCCTAGAGGTTACGACGGGCGTGCCCTGCGCCATCGCTTCGAGTATCGGGAAGCCAAACCCTTCAAGGAAGCTGGGCCAGCAGAACACCGCCGCGCCTGCATAAAGAGGACCCAGATCCGTCCGAGGCACGAATCCCAGCGTCTTTACGCGATCCCCCTGCTTGTCCACCAGGGGTCCGAGGTCTTCGTTCCAGCCTTGCGGGCCCACGAGCACGAGATCCACTGGAGCATCGATCTCCTCGAACGCCCGCAACAGGCCCGGAAGATTCTTGCGGGGCTCGATGGTCCCCGTCCAGAGAACATAGGGGCGTTCTAATCCGTAGTCCCGCTTCACTCGGGTTATTTCATCTTGCGTCGCTGGCTTCGCGTCGACACCGAGAGGCACCACCCGCAGTCTCGTCTCCTCGAACCCATACCTGATGCATGCATCCCGCGTTGCGCGTGACGGGCAGAGAACGAGATCGGCGTCGCGTTTCGTCACAAGGAGCGCCCGGTCGAAGAAGCCCACCCCGCGTCGGGTAAAATTCTGGGGCGCGTCGAGCCACGCGAGGTCATGGATCGTCACTACGAGCGGGACCGTTCGCGGGGGAACCGTGAGGGCGGTCGCGTGGATCAGATCGACGGGACCCGTCGCGCGCTCGACAGCCGGACGCCTCAATCGGTGCCAGGACTCGTAGAGGGCTAGTCGAGGCAAGGGAAGGTGCCGCATCTCTACGGGTGGGATCCACGGCGCGGGCGGTGGCGAACGATGGGCGGCCGCCACTCCGATCACCCCGACTGCACCCTCCTGGCTCAGAGCGCGCGCCATCCCCAGGGCAGCGACTGCGGTTCCCCCGGGCACGCGATGCCAGCACTGTTCGAGGGTCATGGCGACAGTCATGCGGCCGGCGTCGGACATCGCGGGATTGTCCCACGCTGAACCCGTCCCCTCTCTTGGAGCAGGCCCAGCACCGTTACGATAAGTCCATGGACCCCTGGAGCAACAAGCGCTTCCTAGTAACCGGTGGTGCCGGATTCGTCGGCAGCGCTCTGTGCGACAGGTTGGCCGATCGGGGGGCTAGCGACGTGGTCGTCGCACGCAGCCGCGACTACGACCTCACACATCAGCCTGACGTCGAGAAGCTTTTCGCCGAGGTCGCTCCCGAGGTGGTGATTCACCTTGCTGCGCGGGTGGGGGGTATCGGCGCGAACCTCGAACATCCCGCCGAGTTGTACATCTCCAATCTCTTGATGGGTACCTACGTGATCGAAGAAGCCCGGCGACGTGAGGTCGAGAAGACGGTCCTACTCGGGACGATCTGTGCCTACCCGAAGTTCACGCCGGTGCCGTTCAAGGAAGAAGACCTGTGGAACGGCTATCCCGAAGAAACCAATGCGCCTTATGGCGTGGCGAAGAAAGCGTTGTTGGTACATGCACAATCCAACCGCGCTCAGTACGGACAGAAGCTCATCTACCTCTTGCCAACCAATCTCTATGGACCCGGTGACAAGTTCAACGCAGCCGTCTCCCACGTCATCCCGGCACTCATCAAGAAGTGCGTCGAGGCGAAGGAGCGTGGCGACGCGGAGATCGACGTGTGGGGCACAGGCAAGGCGACGCGCGAGTTCTTGTATGTCGACGATGCCGCCGAGGCGATCGCTCTCGCCACCGAACGATATGACTCTCCCGACCCGGTCAACCTCGGTTCCGGCGAGGAGGTTCCGATCAAAGAGCTAGCCGAGTTGATCGCGCGCCTGTCCGGATTCGAAGGCCGGCTGCGTTGGGATCCGTCCCGGCCGGATGGCCAGCCACGCCGAACCCTCGACACGACCCGAGCTGAGCGTTCCTTTGGGTTCACCGCGAAGGTCGGTTTAGAGGAAGGGCTCACGCGGACGATCGACTGGTACGTGGCGCACAGGGAAGAAGCCGAGGCGGCAACGATCTAGGTGCGCGTCGCTTACGACGTTGGGCCCTTGCTCGATCCACCAACCGGCGTAGGCCGATACACGCGCGAGCTGGCAACCAGCCTCGAGGCCATGGATGTCGACCTGGTCAGGTTCGCGGTGGCGCTGCGCGGCCAGGCGGGACCGGAGGTCGCGCGCTGGCGACTCCCGGCGCGCTCCGTCCAATGGGCGTGGCGCAAGTTTGGCATCCCACCGATCGACCGGCTGGTGGGTCAGATGGATCTCGTCCACGCCACGAACTTCGTGCTTCCCGCTCTGAGACGTGCGCGTGGGGTCGTTACGGTTCACGATCTTTCCTTCTATCGCGATGATACGTTCCCCGGCGGCGAGCGCCTCCGGGATCTGGTGCCTTGGTCGGTGGGTCGAGCCCATCAGGTGCTCGTACCTTCCGACGCCGTGGGCGACGAGGTGCGCGACCGGTTCGGACTTCCTTCGGAGCGCGTCTCGGTTACCCCCGAAGGCGTGGCCGCCCTCTTTTTCGGAGCTACCCCTCTCGCCGACTCCACCCTCGAAAGGTTCGGCATCCGTCGACCTTTCGCACTCGCTGTAGGGACGATCGAGCCTCGAAAGAACCTGGTTCGGCTGCTTCAGGCGTGGAGGGCGGCTGCCGATGCCCTAAAGGAATGGACTTTGGTGCTGGCAGGCCCCCCAGGATGGGGTCCCGAGATTCCGCGCACGCCCCGCGTGGTTCCCATCGGTTGGGTGGGAGACGAGACGCTGCCGGGGCTGTTCGCCGCGGCCTCCTTCTTCTGCTATCCGAGCCTGTACGAGGGATTCGGGTTGCCTCCATTGGAAGCCATGGCGGCGGGAACCCCGGTCGTGGCCGGCCGCTATTCCGCAGCCCCCGAGGTATTGGCGGATGCCGCCCTGCTGGTCGAGCCCAAGGATGTCGATGCGTGGGCGGGGGCCCTCGAGAGGCTCGCTCAAGACGAAGCGCTGCGGCGGTCGCTTGCCAGGGCCGGACGATCCAGGGCCGCGGGGTTCAGCTGGCAAAGCACGGGAGCTGCGACCCTTCGCGCCTACGATGCGGCCCTAAGGGTGTAACGGATATCTACTGGAGCAACGTATGGGCCTGATGGCGCGATCGAGAAAAGCTGCCTCCTTGCGACGGATCGCTCTCCTCGCGGCCGCGGTCGTCATGCTCGTCCTGTTGCCGGCGCCCGCCTTCGCTGGTCGCACGGTCGTCATCACTGGCGGTGGCTGGGGGCACGGGATCGGTATGTCGCAATATGGCGCCTACGGCCGCGCTCTCAACGGTCGCTCGGCTGCCAACATCCTCGAGCACTATTACTCGGGTGCTCAGGTCAGCTTCGCCAACATGCCGGCGCGCGTAAGGGTTGGATTACTCGAGGGCAGGCGCTCGATCTCGGCCACCTCGTCTCTGTTCGATTCGGGG
>JACCXF010000016.1 GCA_013697295.1 Actinomycetota bacterium
GACATCGGCAAGATCGGCATCCCACACGAGATCCTTCTGAAGCCCGGCCCCCTCACAGAGGAGGAGTGGGCGGTCATGCGGACGCACCCCGAGCTGGGCGAGAGGATCCTGGCCCCTATCGTCCGGCTATCTGAGGTAAGGCGGATTGTCCGGCACTGTCACGAACGATTCGACGGTGACGGCTACCCAGACGGCAACGCCGGGGATGAGATACCCCTGGAGGCTCGCATAATCTTCGTATGCGACGCGTTCCACGCGATGACGACCGACCGACCGTACCGAAAAGCGCTGCCGGTCGAAGAGGCTCTGCGCAGGCTCGACGAAGGCGCGGGAACGCAGTTCGATCCGGACGTCATACGGGAGTTCTGCACACTGGTCCGGGAGCGCCCCGGGCCGTTCACGCGGTCCTGGGCCTAGACCGGTTTGAACTGCTCGAAGGGCTGCCTGCAGGCGTCGCAGTAATAGATCGCACGGCATGGCGTGGGCCCGAAGGCGTTCTCGCTGTGCGTATCACGGCTGCCACAGAAGGGACACTCGGCCACCTCTGGCAGCCCGATGTCGGTGATCAGTACCGGGCCCTCACCCGTCGGGGGAGCCAGCCCGAACTCCCGTAGCTTCTCTCGCCCCTGATCCGTTATGCGGTCCGTCGTCCACGGTGGAGTGAAGGTGATTTCGACCCGGACGCCGGTTACGTCATCGATCATTGAAACGGCGGCGGCGACATCGCTCTTGATGATCGGCACGGCGGGGCATCCCGTGAACGTTGGCAGCATGACCACCGTCACAGTGGTTCCTTCGACGGTGACGTCGCGGACCATCCCCATGTCCACGACCGAGACCGCCGGGATCTCGGGATCCTGGACCCCGCCGAGGGCGTCCCACACCGCGTCCTCGATCGTGCGGACGGCGCTCACCATGTCGCCCCGGGGTTGTTCCGGTAGGTCGACGTCATCACGTCCCACAGATCCTGGAACTCGTCAGAGTGGTGGCCCGAGCGCCCGCCAAGACCGCGGGCACGTTCGGGCTGTGACTCCGCGTGCTCGTCTCCGCTGGCGATGAGATCGCCCGAGGACGATGCGACGAACTCCGCCGCTTCATCGGACCTCGAGTAGATCTCGGTCTGCACTCCGAGCTCGTCGAGCTTGTTCGCGGCCAGCTCCCTGAATCGGCGCGCGAGCTCGGAGGAGGGAAGCGGCAAGTAGCCTTCGTGGACCGCCTTTTCCTCGTGCTCGATCGGCTCGAACAACCCCAGCGCCTCCTCGAAGGCTTCCTTGAGACCGTCCTCGAGTTTCATACGCCCCTCGACGGGCCCCGCCGCGACTCGCTCGATCCAGGCATCGGCATGGATGAGGTGGTAGCGCTCTTCCCGACTCATCTTCGTCACGAGGGCCCTGAGATCTTCGTCCGCCGTGTCGTGCAGCGCCTCGAGTCTGATCGCGTCCGCCGTGTCGTACACCCAGTGCCGGGCGAGCGTGTAGGCCCAATCTCGATTGGGGCGCTCGCAGAGGACGGCGTGACGGTACGCGGCGGCGTCCCGTCCGAGAGCCAGCCCGTCCGCGTCGCCCCCGGAGCGTTGAGCCAGGAGGCTGTAGAGGGCCGCGGCGTGGCCGATCTCGTCCTGAGCGATGGAAGAGAATGCGACGTCCTCCTCGATGTGGGGTGCGAAACCGGTCCACTCGGAGTGACGATGTCCGAGTATCAGCTCATCGTCCGCGAGAGCGGTCAGGAGCGACGCCAGCGCTTCGCTCATCGTTATCCGGTCTCCCCGAGTTCCCTGGCGCGCTCGCGCGCCTTGTCGCGCTTCTTCACAACGTCCCTGTAGGCGTGTGCGAACCGGTAACTCTTGTCCGCCGCGATCTCGAGCAGGCTCTCATCCTTGAAGGAGTGGATGTCGGTCCGGCGTACGAGCCACAGGTGCTCGCCCTCGCGGCGACGCAGGAAGCACTCCTTCGCCATCAACAGCCCCATCTCCGAGTCGGGCGCGATCACACTCCCGCAATGCTCGAACGGTTCTTTGTGCCCGCCCCGCCGGAAGACCTCATAAACGTCCATCTATTTCTCGCGATCGCCTAGGCGATCGCCGCCGCGGCCTACATCCCGTGTGCTTGATCGGGGTTGCGTGCGGATCCCTTGGCTCGCGTTCCGGGGGCTCATTCGGGATTGCGTGCGGATCCCTTGGCTTACCTTCTGAGTATTCATGTGGGGCAGCACCTCAGGCCGCGTGGACGGCGGGTTCGCTCAGGGCTTCGCGGACCCAGCGGTGGTCTTCGTAGATCGCCCGGCGGTTGCTGAGGCGACGCTCCGTCTCCGGGCCCTCGTTCTTCTTGATCGAGTTGAGGGGCTCCCAATCGATGTCCTCGTCCTTGATAAGCCAGTGGCCGTCCTCACTTGAGTGCGGCGTAGGGGTGGGGAAGTGGAAGCCGAGCTCGAAGATCTTCGGAACGTAGCGGTCGAGGAACTCCTGGCGCAGGTCTTCGTTCGTGCGGGTCTTGACCTTCCAGCGCAGAAGCAGGTCCTTCTCGACGTTCGACTTAGGGCCGAAGAAGTGGATGATGGCGAGCCACCAGCGGTTGAGTGCCTCCTGGAACATCTCGCGCTGGGCGTCGGTGCCGGAAGCCAGCTCGAGCGTGATGTCCTCGCCGTGGCGCAGGTGAAGCTGTTCCTCCGTGCAGATGCGCTTGAGGACGCGCGTGTACGGGGCGTAGGAGGAGTCAAGCAGAGCGGCCTGCGTGACGAGGGCGGCCCCATCGATGAGCCACCCGATGATGGCCACGTCGCCCCACTGATGAACGGGGTAATGAAAAACGTTGTGGAACTTCGACCGGCCCTGGACGAGATCGACGAACATCGCTTCACGGCTCTTACCAAGGTCCTCGGCGACGCGATAGAGCAACTGTGCGTGGCCTACCTCGTCCTGGATCTTGGCCGCAAGCGACATCTTCCGTTGGAGGCTCGGGGCGAAGGGAAGGCACTCGCGCTCGGGTAGGGCCCCCATGATCTCGGAGTTCGCGTGCATCTCGATGAACTTCAGGACTCCGCGCCGGTAATCGTCGGGCATCCAGTCCTGAGTCTCGACCTTTCCGCCCAGCGCGATGTGCTCGTTGAACCGTCCCAGCTTCTCTTCGTAGGTCATCGTCCGAGCCCCCTAACGAGTAGATCCGAGTACTTCTCACCGATCTGCGTCGGGGTCAGTGCGCCCCCCGGTCGGTACCACGCGTAGATCCAGTTTCCGGCCGAAAGCACCAGCGTCACCGTCAGCGTGATGTCGAGATCCGAACGGAACTCTCCCCGGGCGACGCCTTCCTCGATTATGCGCCTGACCTGAGCCTCGTAGATGTCGCGCTTTGCCTTGACCTCGTCCTGCAAGCCATCCGAGAGGTAGCGCCATTCATTCAGGAACACTGTGCCGGCTTCAAGGTGCTCGATGGCGGTCTCGACGTGCGCGATGAGGAACCTGCGCAAGCGGTCGGGGGCAGGCGCATCGAGATCCGCCGCCTCGCGCCCTCGTTCGATGAATCGTTGGGCGCCCTCGTCGACGACGTCGTACAGCAGCTCTTCTTTCGATCCGATGTGGGCGTACAGCGACCCGCGCAGGAGACCGAGGGCATCGGCGAGGTGCTGCATCGAGGTCCCGTGATAGCCGCGCTCCGAGAAGAGCCGCGCGGCCGCGCGGACCATCTCGACCCGTCTCGGGCTGTGCGTCCTATCGATGACCTGCGCCACTGGGTCCTCCGTCACCGTACCTCGTCGCAAACAAACAGTCGTTTGGAAAAGCTACCAGATATCCTCGACCCATGCCGTCCACTCGTAAGTCGTCGCTCGATGAGCGAGTACCTGCCGTCCTCGAGAGGCTCGCGAGGGCCCACGAGGGGGCGACGATAGCCCTCGACTTCACCACCCCCCTCGAGTGCGTCGTTGCGACGATCCTGTCGGCTCAGTCCACGGACGCCAAGATCAACGAGGTGACGAAGCACCTCTTTTTGAAGTACCGGAGCCCCGAGGACTACCTTCGAGTGCCCGACGAGGAACTGCAGAACGACATCAAGTCCACGGGCTTCTTCAACCAGAAGACCAGGTCGCTCAAGGGGATGGCGGGCGTGCTGGTCGAGGATTTCGATGGGCGTGTCCCCGAGACGATCGCCGAGTTGATAACCCTGCCCGGTGTGGCGCGGAAGACGGCGAACATCGTGCAGGCGAACTGCTATCCCGAAACGGCCAAGAAGGACCCCGACGCGGGGATCGCCGTCGACACTCACGTGGGGCGCGTGGCGGTGCGACTGGGATGGACCGAACATGACTCGAAGGACGCCGCCAGGATCGAGCGCGATCTGATGGAGGCGGTGCCCAAGAAGCGCTGGGGGACCGTCACGGACCTCTTCATCGCTCACGGACGGACGATCTGCGACGCGAAGAGACCGCGTTGCGAGGATTGCACCGTCGAGCCGCTGTGCCCATCAAGCCAGGAAGCAGGGCTGCCGGACCTCTACCGGCGCCCACGACCGACCATGAGCGGTGGCGCGTCCGGCAGGAAGAGGGACGCGGCCCGCCCCGCCCTTTAAGGCCACCCCGGCCGGGGGAGCGCCACCCGAACAAAGAGTGGCACCGACTACGATGAGTGGGTGAAAAGGATCCTGTTGGCGGCTCCACGCGGCTATTGCGCCGGGGTCGACCGCGCCGTGAAGATGGTCGAACGAGCTCTCGAAACCCTTGGCGCGCCCGTGTACGTGCGGAAAGAGATCGTCCACAACCGGCACGTCGTGTCCGAGCTCGAGAAGCGAGGCGCCATATTCGTCGAGTCCGAGGAGGAGATCCCGGAGGGCTCGGTGTGCATCTTCTCCGCCCACGGCGTGTCCCCCGAGGTCCGGCGTAATGCCGACGCCAAGGGGTTGCAGGTCATCGACGCCACCTGCCCTCTCGTCACGAAGGTGCACCTCGAGGCCAAGCGATTCGATCGCGCCGGGCGACAGATCGTGCTCGTGGGCCACGTCGGTCACGAGGAGATCGAGGGCACTGCCGGCGAGGCCCCCAGCAGGACGCACGTCATCGAAGACGTGGCGCAGATCGAGAAGCTCGGCGTCGATCCTGTAGAGCCGATCGCATTCCTCACCCAGACGACGCTATCGATGGACGACACGAGAAACGTCGTCGAGGCGCTGCGCGATCGTTTCACGGACATCGTCGGTCCCAATTCGGACGACATCTGCTACGCGACGCAGAACCGACAGGTCGCGGTGAAGGCCATCGCTCCGGAGTCGGACGTCGTGCTCATCGTTGGGGCGGTCAATTCGTCGAACTCGAACCGGATGGTCGAGGTGGCGAAGAAGGCGGGGACCCCCGCCTACCTCGTGCCCGATCAGTCCCATCTCGACCCCGCGTGGCTGGATGGCGCCGAGACGATCGGAGTGAGCTCGGGGGCCAGCGCCCCGGAGGTGCTCGTCGACGGCCTACTCGAGCGGCTCAAGGCATTGGGTTACGACACCGTAGAGACCAAAGAGGTCACGTCGGAGGACGTGACGTTCTCGTTGCCCCCATGGCTCCGCGAAGAAGTGTCGGCGGTTCCGGAACCCAGCTAGCTGATCGACTGCTCGATCTCGTTGGCCATGTCGAAGTCGCGGGCCGTCAGCCCGCCTTCCGAGTGAGTCGAAAGGGTCAGCTTCACCCGGTTCCACCGTATGTCGATATCGGGGTGATGGTCGTAGCGCTCGGCCAGAGCGGCGACATCGTTCACGAACTTGATCGCGGTGCTGAAGTCGTCGAACTCGAAGTTCTTGTGGATCTCGGTTTCTTCGCGCTCCCAGTCACCCAGCTCATCCCGGCGTTGTTCTATCTCCTCTTCGTCGAGCAGGTCTGCCAAATCGCTTCCCTCCTAGGGGGATTATCAAGAGCGCTAGTTCTTTCGGCGGAAGATACCTTGCCTGAGCCAGAGTGCAACCACGAGGGCTATAGTCGCTCCGCTATGGACTATGGGATAGGCGTCGGCGGGCCGCTGACCATGATCGGGCCGATGGCCCAGATGGTCGAAGGGGCCGGATTCGAGTCCTGCTGGGCGGCCGAAACCACGAACACAGCCTTCATCGCTGCGGCTGCGGCGACGGCGCCCACCTCCACGATCACGATAGGCACCGCCATCGCCCTTGCGTTCCCGCGATCGCCGACGATCACCGCTATGACCGCGTGGGACCTGGACGAGCTATCCGGAGGGCGCTTCATCGTCGGTTTGGGCTCTCAGGTCAAGCGCGTGAACGAGGACCGGTTCTCGGTCGTGTTCGAGCACCCCGCACCCAAACTCAAGGAATATGCGCAGGTCATGCGGACCGTATGGGCAGCGAACCGGGGCGAGGACGTGACCTTCGAGGGCCGCTTCTACCGCGTCACGATGCCGAGCTTCCACGGCACCCCTCAACCCGATCGACGTGACATCCCGATATATCTCGCTGCCGTCGGAGAAGTGATGGCGCGTACCTGCGGCGAGGTCGCGGACGGTTTGCTCGCGCACCCACTGGCATCGCCCCGCTATCTGGCCGAGGTCGTGCGACCCGCGGTGGACGCGGGCGCGGAGAAGGCGGGCCGGAAACCTGCCGATTGCAACCTGACGGCTTCGGCCATGATCTCGATCTCCGACGACGTGGATCTTGCCCGTAGGGAGGTCAAGCTTCAGATCGCGTTCTACGCGACGACGCGCACGTATGCCGGAATCCTGAAGCTCCACGGGCGCGAGCAACTCATCCCCGACCTCCGCTCGGCCTTCGAGGCAAAGGACAAGGAACGGATGATCGAACTGATCGACGACGAGTTATGCGACGCGATCGCGATCGCGGGAACCGCGCAAGAGGCGAAAGAGCGCATCTCGGCGTGGGATGGGATCGCCGATCGAGTTTCGGTCGGCGGCCCCTGGTACGGACCAAAGGCCGGACGGATGTTCGAGAACTACCAAGCGCTCGTAGAGACGTTCGGGACCAACGGCTCCTAGCTGGTTAGCCGGCGATCCGGACGGTATCGCTTACTCCCCACATGAACGCCGACATCATCAGGTTGAGCACGTTCACCGCGACGATCGAGGCACGGATCGCGCGCCCCACGGCGATCCCCACCCCTGAAGGGCCGCCGGAGGCGTTGAACCCGTAATAGCAATGGATGAGCGCGACCGTGATCGCGAACACGCAGGCCTTGATCAGCGAGTAGAGGACGTCGATCGGCGGCAGGAACAATGAGAAGTAGTGATCGTAGGTTCCCGACGACAGGCCGAGGATATTCGTCACCACCACCTCGGTGGCGAAGTACGAGGCGAACAACGAGATCAGGTACAGGGGAGTGATCGCGATGAGTGCGGCCATGATGCGAGTCGATACGAGGTAGGGCACCGGGCGGATGGCCATGACTTCGAGGGCATCGATCTCTTCGTTCACCCGCATGGCCCCCAGTTCGGCGGTGAAACCGGCACCCACCTGCGCCGCGAGCGTGACACCCGCGATCAAGGGAGTGATCTCGCGCGTGTTGGCGAAGGCCGAGATGAAGCCTGTGAATGCCTCGGCTCCGATCAGTTGCAGCCCCTTGAACCCCTCGAGGCCTACCTGGGTGCCGGTGAAGAACGCCATGAAGAAGATGACCCCCGCGGTCCCGGCGCCGACGATGAGCGCACCGGCCCCCAACGTGATCTCCGAGATGAGCCTGGCGACCTCGCCGAGATGACGGGTCGCGGGCACTATGTCGGCAACCGACTTGAGCATGAAGATCAGTTGCTCGCCAAGACGGACGAGCGAGTCGACCCCTCGATTCAGGGCTCGCATGGGGATGCTCGACTGGGCCACGTCTATCCGAACTTCTGGGGGACGATTGCGAAGTAGAGCGCCGTCAGTACGAAGTTGGCGAAGAAGATGAGCATGAAGCTGACGACGACCGATCGGTTGACCGCGTCGCCGACGCCCTTCGGTCCACCCTTGGCGTAGAACCCGAAGTAGACGGCCACCATCGCAGCTATGAGCCCGAAGATCCCCGCTTTGAGGATGGCGACGATCAGATCCGAGGTTTGGGCTAAGAGGCTGAACGAGGCGAGATACGCGCCGGGCGTGCCTCCCTGGATGATCACATTGAAGAAGTAGCCGCCGGCGATGCCCGCGACCGACACGAACCCGTCGAGCAACATCGCGACGAACACCGCGGCCCATATACGGGGAACCACCAGCGTGGCGATCGGGTTGACGGCGAGGACCTCCATGGCGGAGATCTCATCGCGGATCTTGCGGCTTCCGATGTCGGCGGTCATTGCCGACCCCCCGGCCCCCGAGATCAACAGCGCAGCGACGATCGGGGCTGCCTCACGGACGACCGCGAGCACCATGGCGGCCCCCGTCTGCGATTCGGCGCCCAGTTGGCGGGCGATATTTCCCACCTGGAGCGCGATCGTGGCGCCGAACGCGATTGAGACGAGCACCGCGGGAAGCATCGACACGCTTGCGATGAACCAGGACTGCCTGACGAACTCACGCCAGGGGTAGGGGGGCTTCCACATGATGCGGAACGCCTCGAGGGTGATGGCGAACATGTTGCCCGTCTCCGTGACGAGCGAACGGGCTGCCGTAGCCATGATCAGCCCGTCTCAGGTGCTGTCAGGTCTGGCTCCTCCCTTGACCTGCCGCCGCCGTCTCCTCGTCATCCCGCTGCCGGTCGCCGTCGTCGGACGCGCCCGCCGCTCGCTCCATCTCTTCGGTTTCCTCAGCGGTCTTGCCCTTGCTGCTCTCGGGTTTCGTCGAGTCCTTCTCCTCGGACATGCCGATCGGGCCTTCGGTGTCGCCCGCCAGGAACTGTCGAACAACCGGGATATCCGAGTCGAACATCTCTTTGGCGGGGCCGAACTGCACGAGATTGCGCCTGTAGAGCATGCCGATGAAGTCCGCCACTCGGCGCGCAGTTGCGATGTCGTGCGTCACGACCATGAACGTCGCCTCGAGCTGCTTGTTGAGGTCGATGATCAGCTCGTTCAAGAAGGCGGTTCGTACCGGATCGAGGCCCGAGTCGGGCTCGTCGAAGAGCACGATCTCGGGATCGAGGACAAGGGCCCGTGCGAGGCCGGCCCTCTTCTTCATACCTCCGGAGATCTCGCCCGGCAGCTTCTTCTCGGCTCCCTTGAGACCGACCATCTCGAGCTTTTCCCCAACGATGTCCTTGATCTCCTTCTCGCCTTTCTTGGTGTGCTCCCGCAGCGGGAAGGCCGTGTTGTCGTAGATGTTCATCGATCCGAAGAGGGCGCCGTCCTGGAACAACACGCCGAACTTGCGACGGACCTCGTAGAGCTCCTTCTCGCTCAGCGCGGGGACGTTCTTGTCACCGATCCAGACCTCTCCGTGATCCGGCTTTAGCAGCCCGACGAGGTGCTTGAGGAACACGGACTTGCCGGTTCCGGAGGGGCCCAGCACGAGCGTGATCTTCCCTTTGGGGACGTCGAAGGTGATGTCCTCGAGGACGGTTTGAGGGCCGAACGACTTCGTGAGCTCCCGGACGCTTATCTCGACCTCGAGGTCCCCGGCGCCGCTCCCGGCGTTCTTGGCCATCCCATGTTCGCGTAGGTCCTGCTCGGTGGCCTCGTCGTCCCGCTCGCTACCGTTGTTCTGCTCGTCGTCAGTCATATCCCCCCACCACGGTGTTAGAGACTGTTCCAGACTCTGACAGACAGCCTAATCGTTGGCGGCCGGTTCCGCCCCTCCGAAGCCATCTTTCCTGCTTGGCCTGCTGATAAACCCCGAAGGTCACCCCCGACCCACGTGGCCTCGTAAGATGCCCGGCGTCAACCAGGGGGCCGGGGGCGAGCAGAGGTAGGGCGGATATGGACTTTCGAGACGCACCGGAGGAAGCTTCCTTCCGGTCCGAGCTACGGTCGTGGCTCGAGGAGAACCTCCCCGACGGCTGGCGGGAGCTCAGCCCCTCGAGGACCCGGTGGAACGCGGATGTCTCACGTGAGTGGAGCAAGAAGCTCTACGAGGCCGGCTACGTCGGCCTCACGTGGCCGAAGGAGTACGGGGGCCGGGCGGCGCCTTACACGCACCAAGCCGTGTTCCTCGAGGAGATGGTTCGAGCCGAGGCTCCCGAGCACATAGGAGTCATCGGGTTGGGCATGGCCGGGCCGACGATCATCTCGCACGGCACGGACGAACAGAAGAACCGGCACCTCGCCAACATCCTCTCCGGAGACGAGGTGTGGTGTCAGGGTTTCTCCGAGCCCGGCTCCGGATCCGATCTCGCTTCGCTCAGGACCAAGGCCGTCCGCGACAACGACCATTTCGTCGTCAACGGTCAGAAGGTGTGGTCGAGCTTCGCTCACATCGCGGACTGGTGCATCCTGCTCGTTCGCACGGATCCCGACGCTAAGAAGCATCAGGGCATCACCTACCTGCTCGTCGACATGCACTCCGATGGGGTAGACGTGCGACCGTTGAACCAGATGAGCGGGGAGCCCGAGTTCAACGAGATCTTCTTCAGCGACGTGCGCGTTCCGATCGAGAACGTACTGGGCGAGGTGAACGCCGGGTGGGGCGTCGCGATGACGACCTTGTTGCACGAGCGCGGCACCCTCGGGTTCGCGCTTACGTCTCGACTCGAGGTCGCGATGAACAAGGTCGTTACGCTCGCCCGCGAGACGGGCGCCGAGCGCGACCCGTTGATCCGCGACCGGATCGCGCGCCACTGGGTTGAGCTGCAAGGCCTGAAGTTCACGAACTATCGCGCCCTGACGACGCTCGTCAAGACGGGAGTACCGGGTCCGGAAGGGTCGATCGCCAAGTTGTTCTGGTCGGAGTCGAACCAGCGCTTGACGAAGCTCGCACTCGAGATCATGGGCCCTCGCGCCCAGCTGGATGGCGACGAAGGTATCTGGGATGGCTACTGGCAGTACCAGCAACTGCGCAGCCGCGGCAACACGATCGAGGCCGGGACCTCCGAGGTGTTGCGGAACATCATCGCCGAGCGCGTGCTCGGCCTACCGAGGAGCCGCTAGATGGATTTCGCATTTTCAGAGGAGCAGGAGATGCTCCGTTCCCAGGCCCGGTCGTTCGTAACAGACCGTTTCGGAGCCGAGCGCGTAGCGCAGCTCGCCGAGACCGAAGCGGGATGGGACGAAAGCTCGTGGGATGCGATGACCGAGCTGGGCTGGATGGGACTCTCGATCCCCGAAGAGCAAGGCGGTGCGGGATTCGGATTCCTCGAGGAGGCCGTCCTGTTCGAGGAGCTCGGCTACGGCCTCTATCCGGGTCCGTATTTCTCGACCGTCGCACTGGCGCGCCGCGCGCTGGACGGCGCTCCCGAGCAGCTGAAACGACTCGCTTCGGGCGGATCGCGACTCACACTCGCGTGGATCGAGGGAGGACGCGCAAAGCTGCTTCCAGAGACCGGGATGAGCACGCAAGCCCAGGAGTCGGGCGATGGATGGACGCTGACGGGCGAGAAGCACCTGGTTCCGGATGCCTCGGCTGCCACCGATGTCGTTGTCGTCGCAGCCGGTCCTGAGGGGTTGGGTCTCTGGGTCGCGCGCTGCGAGGACGCCAAGATCGAGATGGATCCAACCATGGACCGCACTCGCCGTCTCGGGCGCATCATCTTCGACGGCACGCCGGCGGAACAGGTCGCAGGGGCCGGCGATGTGCGCTCGACCCTCGAGCGCGTTCAGATGACCGCCTACGCCGCTCTGGCGCTCGAGGCGGTTGGGGCGGGACAGGCGGCGTTCGAGCTCGCTGCCGACCACGTCAAGACCCGCGAGCAGTTCGGGAAGCCGATCGGCGCCTACCAGGCGGTGTCACATCAGGTGGTGGACAGCTACATAGGCATCGAGCTGGCCCGGTCGCTCGCCTACTGGGCGGCCTGGTGCGTGGCCGAAGGCGACGAGCGAGCCCCCATGGCGGCCGCTGCGGCCAAATCCTTCGCCGGGGAGGCGGCGGTGGCGTCGTGCGAGCGCGCGATCCAGGTCCATGGCGGGATCGGCTTCACCTACGAGCATCCTCTGCATCGCTACTACAAGCGGGCTCAATGGATCGACTCCTTTGACGGGTTCGGTTCCGTGCAGCGCGCCTCGGTCGCAACCGCCCTGCTCGGTTCTTGAGCCCGGAGAAGCCGGACAAAAGGGATATGAGCGCGAGGGTCCGTTTGGTGGGGGCTGATGGCGGATAGGGTTTGCTCCATGCGGGAAGAGCTGGTGCTGGAGGCCATCCAGAGCTTGCCTTTGCGCTTTAACCCCCGGTCAGACATCGCCACCGGCCGCTTCCATCTCGAGGCCGGATCCGTGGCCCAGGACGTGGTCGTGGCCAAGGGCGGATGCCGGGTCGAGGCACCCGACGGCTCGCCGGATGTCACCATCTCGACCGACGCCACCACCTGGCTCCAGATCGACGCTGGCCGGATCACCGGTCTCGGAGCCTTCGCCCAACGTCGCTTAGAGATCAGGGGCAGCATCGAGAAGTCCCTGCAGTTCGAGACGATGTTCGATCGCTCGAACGGGGCGGAGCCCGGGTATTCGTTGGAACGCGTCAGCCTGGGTGGGGTTCACATGTCTGCGTTGATGATGGGCGACCCCGCGGGAGAGCCGCTCGTGTTGATCCATGGGCTGGGCGCGTCGAAGGCTTCCTGGTTGCCGGTGGTTCCGCAGCTTGCCCGGCGCTACCGGGTCATCGTTCCCGACCTCCCCGGATTTGGCGCCTCCTCCAAACCGCGGGGCCGGTACGACGCAGCCTTCTTCGCCGACCACGTGTTCCGCCTCATGGACATGCTGGGACTTCCCTCGGCCCTCGTGGCCGGCAACTCGCTCGGGGGCCGGGTGTCCATGGAGATGGCCATGGCTCAACCCGAGCGCGTGAACGGGATCGTGTGTCTCTGCCCTGCGGCCGCATTCTCGAAGCGGCCGTTCCTGAAGCTGGTTCGCCTCGCTCGGCCAGAGCTCGGCATCGTTGCAAGCCGGATGCCGCGCGATCAGTTGCGTGGCGCGATCCGCGGCTTGTTCGCGTCTCCGGATCGATTGGCGGACAACTGGTACGACGCGGCGATCGATGACTTCCTCGATGTATGGAAGAGCCCCCGTGCCCGCATGGCCTTCTTCACTGCTGCCAGGAACGTGTACCTCGACGAACCCGAGGGAGACGAGGGCTTCTGGATGCGCCTGAGCATGATGAAGACTCCGGCGCTTTACGTCTACGGAGCGCGCGACCAGCTCATCAGCTCTCGCTTCGCCCAGCGCGTCCAGGGGTGCATCCCGCACGCGGCCGTCGAGGTGTGGGACGACTGCGGGCACGTGCCACAACTCGAATGCACCGACCGGACGCTTGAGACGATGACGAAGTTCTTCGGCTCCATAGAACACGCACAAGCCGTATAGCGCCAAGGGGCGAGTTCGGCCCCGGGGACACGCGCCCCGTCGTAGTGGTCGATTTCGAACATTCCTACGGGTTCTCGTTCGATCCATTCCAGTTTGGGGGTCTCAGCCCAGATGTTCCCGGGAGCCCCGCCGAGGATGGAAGATGAGGGTCATGGATGAGACCCGGATCCTTCTCGCCGACCGCTCGGAGAGGCCCAAGCTCCGGTTCAGTGGGCCTCAGGCAGCCTGGTTCCTGCATCAGGTCCTCACGCAGGCGTTCGAGGACATCGAGCCGGGGGAGGCGCGGGACGCGGCCATGATCACGACGCGCGGGCGGATGACGGGCTACCTCGAGGCGCTAGCCACCGAAGATGCGATCTTCGCCCACTTCGAGCCGGAGCTGGCGACGACGCTTCCGGAAGCGATCCGTCGCTACGTGTTCGCGACCCAGGTCGAGATCGATGACGTGACCGATGCCTACGGCCTCGTGCTCGTGGTGGGGGAGGCATGGCGCGAGGCCGCTAGCGAGGTCGCGGGCGGAGCGCCCCTCCATCCCACGACATCCCTGGGCGCGCCCGCGGGATACATCTGGACCGATCGCTCGGACGTAGCCGCGGTTATGCAGGCTCTCGAGACGCGCGGTGGCGTGCGCGCGGCCGAGGACGAGCTCGAGAGCATCCGCGTTGCGAACGGGGTGGCCAGGTGGGGGCGCGAGATGGACGAGAAGACGTTCCCGCAGGAGGCTGCGATCGACGATCGGGCGGTGCACTTCGACAAAGGCTGCTACCTCGGCCAGGAGGCGATGGCCAAGATCCACTTCCGTGGCAAGGTCAACAGGCGTCTCGCCCGGCTCTCCTCGGATGGAGCGCTCGCGCCGGGCCTCGAACTCGAAGCCGGAGGGGCGCGCGTTGGAAAGGTCACGAGCGTCGCCGGCGACAAGGCGCTGGCCATCGTCAAGCACACCGTAGAACCCGGCGCGATCGTCACTTCCGGCGACGTCGACCTGAAAGTGATCGCCTGACCCGTGCGCATCTTGGTCATCGGCGGCACGAGTTTCGTGGGCCGGCACATCGTCGAGCATGCGATGAGCGGCGACCACGAGGTCACCTTGTTCAATCGGGGAGTCACGAATCCAGATCTGTTCCGGGACGCCGAGCGGCTGGTGGGCGATCGCGATGGCGGCTTGGAGCCGTTGCGAGGGCGCGAGTGGGACACGGTGATCGACGTGTGCGGATACGTCCCACGGGTCGTCAAGAAGTCGGTCGAAGCCCTCATGGGAGCCGTCGGTAACTACACGTACGTCTCGACCATCTCCGTGTACGCCGATTTCGACCGCCCCGGCCTCGACGAATCCGCACCGGTGAGCAACCTCGAAGATCCCACGGTTGAAACGATCACCGCGGAAACGTACGGACCCCTGAAGGCCGCGTGCGAGGCCGTGGTCGGAGAGAGGTTCCCGGACACGTCTTTCGTCCCGCGGCCCGGGTACGTCGTGGGGCCGCACGACCACACCGATCGTTTCACGTACTGGGTGGTCCGTGCGGCAGCAGGAGGAAGGATGCTGGCCCCCGGCCCTCCCGAGGCGCCTATACAGTTCGTCGACGGTCGCGACCTGGGGAGATGGATCGTCGACATGGTCGGCCGCGGCGCCACCGGTCCCTACAACGCCACCGGCCCCGTGGGTCCACTGACGTGGGGAACCCTCCTGGAGAGTTGTCGCGATCTAACGCGCGGCGGGGCCGAGCTCGTGTGGGCGGATCCGGGCTGGCTCGATGAACGCAGCGCCGAGCCTCCATTGTGGGATCTCGAGGAGGCCGTGGGCGGCTCCCACGCTATGGAGCTCGACTGCACGCAAGCGATCTCGTCGGGTCTGTCGTTCCGTCCGGTTGCGGACACGATCGTCGACACGCTGGAATGGGCTCCAGGGTGGGACGAGATGATGACCGGCCTGAGGCCGGACGAGGAGAAGAAGTTGCTGGAGGACTACGGGTCGACGGCCAAGCCGGGAGGAACGGAGTGACGCACCACTACGAAGGCGACGATCTGATCGTTCGCAAGGTCCGTGTTGGGGAGATGGGGAACAACGTCTACGTTCTGGAGTGCCCCGATACTCACGAGGCCCTCCTCGTGGATGGATGCTTCGAAGCGGACGCGATCATCGCGGGGGCCGCAGGAGCGCAGGTCGTCGGCATCTTGCAGACCCATGGTCACCACGACCACGTTCAAGCTCTGCCCGCCATCCTGAACCACTTCGACGTGCCGGTATACGCGCATCCGGGGGACGATTACCCCGTCCCCATCTCGAACGAGCTAGCCGACGACGCCCTCGTACCCTTCGGGAATCGAGAGGCGCGCGTCCTTCACACGCCGGGCCATACTCCGGGAGGCACCTGTTTCCTGATCGGGCGTCACCTGATCTCGGGAGACACGTTGTTCCCGGGGGGGCCGGGCAACACGTGGGGCAACCGGGAGGCTTTCGAGCAGATCCTCTTCGCGATCGAAACCAAGCTCTTCACGCTGTCCGACGACACCGCCGTCTATCCGGGACATGGTGACGACACCACCATAGGGACCGAGAAGCCGAGCCTCGGGGAGTGGAAGAACCGAGGCTGGTAGGTCCGTCGGCCTGATATGGCCGGCCCGGCCCCTTAATACTCGTTCGGGCGCACAATTGAGCGATGGACCGAAAACAGGCGCGCATCGCCGGCTTGATCGCCGCCGTTCTGGCCCTGATCTCGTTGTGGGTCATCAGCGCCATCGATGGAACCATCCCGTTCCCTCCGACCGCGCTGGCGGATCGATTCATACGCGCGACTCCGGGAGACGTCGCAACCTTCTTCATCGAGCTCTTGCACAAGTGGGCGATGCGCGCCCTGAGCGCGGGGGTCGTGGTCGTGACCTTGGGCCTGGGAGCCGAAGCGCTGGCCAGGAGCGCGCGCCGCGGCCCTCCACATCCCCGAGTGACCGCGGCCGTGCTGGCCGTGGCGGCTGCGCTCGCCGGGCTGGCGTCTCCGCAGAAGGTGAGTGTCGTGGGGATGCTCTTCTCGGCTGCCCTCGCCGGCGTCGTCTATGCGATCGTCGCCACCCGTCTCTACGGGGGTCTGACGACCGAGGCCGGGGCCGATGCGAGTCGTCGTCACGCGCTGCGGGTCGCCTTCGGCGGGGCCCTCGGACTGGCTCTCGCCGGTGGAGCCATCGGTTGGGCACTCAAACGTCTGTCGGGGCCCGATCGCGATGTCGCCCTGGTGGCTCCCGAATCTCCGGCGATGATCCCGGCCAGGACCGGGTTCCCCGAGGTCGCCGGATTGACCCCGGAGGTCACCAGCGCCCGGGATCACTACGAGGTCGACATCAATCTGGTGCCGCCGACGGTCGAGGTCGACACGTGGCGGCTGAGGGTCGAGGGCGAGGTGGATCGACCGCTCGATCTGGATTTCGCGGGGCTTCAGGCAAATTACGAGATCGTCGAGCAGTACTCGGTGCTGAGCTGCGTCAGCAACGAGGTCGGCGGGGATCTCGTCGGCAACTCGGCGTGGGGCGGAGTGAGACTGCGTGACGTCTTAAACGAAGCCGGCGTGAAGGATGGCGCGGTCGACGTCGTGCTGAGGGCCGCAGATGGGTACTCGGATTCGATCCCGGTTGAAGTGGCTCAGGACCCTGAGGTGATCATCGCCGTATCGCAGAACGGTGCACCGCTCACCCAGGGCCACGGTTTCCCCTGCCGGTTGCGGGTGCCCCCGATCTACGGGATGAAGAACGTCAAGTGGATCGAGTCCATCGAAGTGGTGACCGAGGACTACCAGGGGTACTGGCAGAAACGTGGATGGTCCGACGATGCGACCGTCCGGACCCAGTCACGGATCGATGTTGCGGGGGACGAGGA
>JACCXF010000049.1 GCA_013697295.1 Actinomycetota bacterium
GCGCCGGCGGTGGGGGATTGCTGCCACACCTGTCCGCGGCTCGACTTCCAGCTCGAGCCCTCCTTCTCGGTGATGACGCTCGCCCGGAAGCCCGCGTTTTGCAACGCCGACTGAGCCGCCGACCGCGACATGCCGATGACCGACGGAACGCCACTCGTGCTGGGACCGGTGGATACGACGATCGCTACGGTTATTCCTTCGGCGGCGGTCGCCCCCCCTGCAGGGGTTTGCCGGAGAACCCGGCCCGGCGCGTAGTCGGCGGACTCCTCCGTTGTCTGTGAGACGTTGAATCCTTCGCTCGTGAGGATCCCGGCAGCTTCGCCGGCCGGGAAGCCAACCACGTCCGGGACCGTGACTCCTTCACCGGCGATGGGGCACGACTCCGTGGGTACGGTCGATGACGTGAACGTCGCCGAAGAGCGGGCTTCTAGGGGCGTCGTCGTTGAGGCGAGGCACCCGGTCCGCGTGTCGATGGTCACGGTGACGTAGCCACCCCCTGCGGGAGCAGCGAAGTCGGTCGCGGCCACGCCGGATAGGGCCTCGACCATGAAGTTCCGCCAGATCATGGTGGGCCACGATCCGCCGGTGACGGTGATGCGCGTGTTGCGGCAGACCTCGCGTTCACCGATGAAGGTCACGGAACATCCCGCCTTCATCTCGATCTGGCCCGACGGATACCCCACCCACACCGCAGCAACCAGGTCGGGCGTGTAACCGACGAACCAGGCATCGCGATACTCCTGGGCGGTTCCGGTCTTACCGGCCGCCGGCCGGCCGATCTGACCGCTCGTGGCGGCGGTGCCGCGGGTGATGACTTGCTCTAGGGCCGTGGTGGTGATGTATGCGGCTGTGGGGTCCACCGCAAGCCGCGATCTGGACTTGTCCCTGTAAAGGAGCTCCCCGGTGGGATCCTCGATCCTCGTGATGGCGACCGGGGGGTGGTGCTCGCCGTTGTTCGCCAAGGTTCCGTAACCGGATGCCATCCCTAAGGGGTTGACGGAGTTGGTGCCCAACACCGCCGAGAGGTACGCGCCGAGCGGCGTCCGGATGCCCATGTCCTCGGCGGTGTCCACCACGCTCTCGGGACCGATCTCTTCGCCCAGTTGCGCGTAGACGACGTTGACGCTCTTGACGGTGGCTTCCAGCAATGACATGTCGCTATAGGAGGAGCCCTCGTAGTTCTGAACGGTGTAGTCGGCGCCGTTGTCGGCCCCCGGGAACGTGATCGAGGATCCGCCCTTGTAGACCTTGGAGAGCGGGATGCCTTGCTCGATGGCCGTCACGAGGGCGAACGGTTTGAACGCGGAGCCGGCTTGACGCCCGCTGCCTGGAGCTGTTCCGCCCTCCTTCTTGGGAGCCAATCCAGGTTCTGCCGAGACGGCCAGGTTCGTCTTTGCGAACTTGTCATTCTTCTTCTTGGCGAAGAAGTCGCGGCCTCCGACCATCGCCTTGATCTCGCCCGTCCCGGGATCGATCGCCACCAGCGACCCGTAGGGATCCGTTGGATAGGTGAGGACACCGTCGACGGCGCGCTCAGCGGCCGCCTGCATCTCGAGATCGACGGTCGTGTAGATCTTCAGTCCGCCGGTGAACAACGCCTGCTGGCGGTCCTGCCACGTCTTTCCGAGATCTTCGAAGCGGGGATCGAACTGGATCAGCCGTTGGATGTAGTCGACGAAGTAGGGGGCCGGGTACCGGGAGTCGTCCTCGCCCAGATGGAGCTTCAAGCCGGTCTTCCTCGGTGCTCTGGCGTCGGCCCGCTTGAGCCATCCGAGCTCGTCCATCTTGCGAAGAACGAGGTTGCGCCTCCTGAGGGCGGCCTTAGGACGCTCCACGGGGCTGTAACTCTCCGGTGAACGGATAAGTCCCGCCAGCAGAGCGCTCTCGCCCACCTTGAGTCTCCACACGGGCTTCGAGAAGAAGGTCTTGGCAGCAGCCTGAACGCCATACGCGCCCTTCCCGAAGTAGACGGTGTTCAGGTACCGGCGCAGGATCTCCTTCTTCGGCAGGGCTTTCTCGAGCTGACGGGCGAGAGCCGCTTCATCGATCTTTCGATCGATCGTCTTGTCCGCTACCTCGCCTGGGGCGATGATCGAGTTCTTCACGTACTGCTGGGTGATCGTCGAGCCCCCTTCTTCGATCTGTCCGCTGCTGGCGTTCTTCAGCGCAGCGCGGATGACCGCCCTGACATCCACCCCCTCGTGCTCGTAGAAGCGTTCGTCTTCGATCGCGATCACCGCTCGCTGCAGGTGTTTCGGGATCGTCTTCAGCTTCTGCACGACAGTGCGATTCTCGATGCCATGCATCGAGGTGATGAGCTCTCCTCCGACTGAGAAGATCTTTGAGGATTGGGCCGGTCGGAACCTGAGGTCCGCTTTCGTCAGCGTCGGAAGGTTTTCGAGCTGAGCGCACCCCGTCACTATCAGCCCGCCGAGCGCGACGGCGATGATCCATTTGGTTCGGTGGATGCGGGACATGAACGCATGAGTCTATCGACATATGGGGCTATGGCGGTGGACTACCATCGCCTCATGACCGGCATCGTGGAGGCGAAAGCGTCGCTAGGGCGGCTGTTACAGAACGCAGAGCACGTCGTTCCCCAGGAGGAGCTGGCCGAGCGACTGGGCCGTGACCGACCGCTCCGCGTCAAGCTAGGAGTCGACCCGACTGCCCGCGACATCACCCTGGGTTGGGCGGTCCCGCTCCGCAAGCTGCGGGCGTTCCAGGACGAGGGACATGTTGCCGTCCTCATCGTGGGCGACTTCACGGCGCGGATCGGGGATCCTTCGGGCAAGTCCGAGACCCGCCCACAGCTGAGTCCGGAGGTCGTACGCGCCAATGCCGAGGCCTGTGTGGAACAACTGCTGGACATCCTGTCCGAGGAGAACCTCGAGATCCGTTTCAACTCCGAGTGGCTCGACGCACTGAACCTCGCCGACCTTCTCAAGCTCACGTCGCATGGCACGGTGGCTCAGATGCTCGAGCGTGACGACTTCGCCAAGCGCTACTCGGAGCGTCGCCCGATCTCCATCGTCGAGTTCATGTATCCACTGATGCAGGGCTATGACTCGGTGGCGATTGAGGCCGATGTGGAGATCGGCGGGACGGATCAACTCTTCAACCTGCTCGTGGGTCGCGATCTTCAGCGTGCCTACGGGCAAGAACCGCAGGTTGCGCTCACGATGCCGCTCCTCGTGGGCCTCGATGGGCTTCACAAGATGAGTCAGTCCCTGAACAACTACGTCGGGATCAGGGAGTCGCCCGAAGACGTCTTCGGGAAAGTCATGAGCGTCCCCGACCGGTTGGCCGGTCAGTACGCTGCCCTCGCAGCCGGACTCGCTTCGGACGAGATCGCGGACATCGAGTCGGCGTCGTCGGGGGGCGGTCCCGACGCGGGTGATGCTAAACGTCGCGTGGCTCGGGCTGTGGTGGAGCTGTATCATGGACCCGAGGCCGCCCAGCGCGCGGAGGAGGCCTTCGACCGTCAGTTCCGCGAGGGCGGGGTGCCGGACGAGATGCCAACGGCCGGGCTGCCGGGCGATGCCGTGGATGGAGACGTGGCCTACCTCCCGCGCGTCCTGGCAGAGCTCGGGCTGGCGACATCCCGGTCGGAGGCCCGCCGACTGATCGCTCAGGGGGGCGTGCGGGTCGATGGTCAGGTCACGACGACCGAAGAGATCCCTCTGACCGCATTGCGAGGGGCCGTTCTTCAGGTGGGAAAGAGGCGTTTCGTCCGGGTCGCAGAATAGGGAGAGGGATAGAGAAGGGAATGGGAAAGAGATGGCGAAGGCAAGCGTTTCGAGGTCGTAGAATGGGGGGAGAACTAGATGCAGACCCGCATTCGTCCCGCATTCGTACCGTGTTGCTTGCATCGGCCCCCTGAGGCCGGAGGAGGAAGATTGAGAGTGCCGTCACGGTCTCGCCTCCTAGGCATTCTCTGTTCGACCATGATGCTCGGCGCGCTCTGGTCCAGTGCCCCCGCCGCCGCTCAGGTCTCCATCCCGAACCCGGACGAAGATTCTTCCCAGGTGGACGATGACGAAGATTCTTCCCAGGTGGACGATGACGAAGATCGCGTGAAGGACACGGTCGATGGAGCCGGAGAAACCGTGAAGGACGTCGCGGAGGATCCTGTGGGGACGGTCAACGAGACGATCGGCGACGTCGAGGAGGCTGCAGGCTCCTCCTCCTCCTCCTCCACGACCGTTGAGGGAGCGACATCATTGGGCGGGGGCACCTCTGATCGGACGGGACCGGACGGTAAGAAGGGCGGCCGCGACGGAAGGCGCGATGACCGGCGACGGGGGCAGAAGAGCGCTACGAAAGCCGAGAACGATGTCGAAGATTTGGTCTCCGGCGGAAACGAGATCTCCGGAACCGAGGT
>JACCXF010000051.1 GCA_013697295.1 Actinomycetota bacterium
CTGACCCGGGAGGCGCTAGCGGGAGCCGACGACGCGCCTGGCCCCGGATCGCCTGTGGGGTCGATCGCCGTTCGCCCCAGCAAGTCGCTCTAGCGAATCTCGTCGAGGTTCCTGCTTAGGCTGAGACCCGCGATCTCAGGACGCAGAACTCGTTCCCCTCGGGGTCGGCCAGGACGACCCAGCTCTCGTCCTCCTGACCCACGTCCACCTCGGTGGCTCCGAGCTGCTTGATCCTTGCGACCTCTTCCATCTGGTCCCGGTCGGTCGCGTTGACGTCGATGTGGATGCGATCCTTGACCGCCTTCGGCTCGGGCACTCTGACGAACACGATCGACGGACCCGCCGGCCCCTTGATCTCCGCGAAGTGCTCGTCCTGTTCACTGATGGGATAGTCGAGCACGCGGCTCCAGAAACCCGCCAACTCCTGGGGATCGTTCGCATCGATGACGAGCTCGGTCCACTTACAAGCCATGACTACCTCCCGGGGAACTCTTGCTGAAACGATGGCCGATTATCCCTCAGGACCGTGTGGGCGGGTGTCCAATGGTCCTCACCATGACGAGACTCACGGCGGTCTCGGACCTGATGGATGGTCGCCCGGCGGTGGTCGACGGCTCCGCGTTCGACCCGATCGTGGCGCGTGTCGAGAACGAGCTCAACAAGCGAAGCTGGGCCAAGGAAGCGAGCGTTCGCCTGAGAGAGAGCGGACACGTCTTCTTCGGAGAGGCGATGATCGTGCCTAGCTCGCAGGATGATCTCGCCGACAAGATCCAACGCACGCGCGAAGAGCTACTCGAGCTCGACTGGCGTCTCTACGACATCGCGATCTCCCCGGTCGAGTCGATGGAACCACCGGAGGAAGAGCCGACCGAGAAATGAGGTCTAGCTCTGGTGACCCGCGCTCAGCGGATGATGGCGAGGGTGGCGCCGGTCTCGACGGAGGCCCCGGCCTCCACCTTCAACTCCTCAACCGTCCCGTTTGCGTGGGACAGGATCGAGTTCTCCATCTTCATCGCCTCGAGGACGAGTATCGGTTGTCCAACCGTGACCTCGTCCCCTTGATCGACCAGAACCTTCACGATCGTTCCCTGCATCGGTGCAGTCAGGGCTTCACCACCACCGCCCGCTACAGACCCTGCCGAGGCGGGCGGGGCGGGTTTGCGTGCACGAACGACCACGTCGAGGTCCTCGCGAACGCGCACGGCGAAGCGTTTGCCATCCAGTTCGACGTCGAAGCGACGATCTGCGACCTCGACCTCGCCGGCTTGGGGACGAGCAGGAGGCGAGCCGGCTAATGGCGCGAGGTCCATCTCTCGTTCGACCGTGCCGGTGTGGTATTCCCCGGAGATGAATCGATCGTCGGCGAGCATCATGCGGTGGAAGGGGATCGTTGTCTTGACTCCTTCGACGACGTACTCGCCGAGCGCGCGCAGCATCCGCCGCCGCGCTTCGTCACGGCCCGCGCCGAAGGTGATGAGCTTCGCCATCAGCGGGTCGTACGCCTGGGGCACGGTGAAGTTAGCCTCGACGCCGGAATCGACGCGCACGCCGGGGCCGGATGGCTCCTCGTAGTCGCCGATCCTCCCTGGAGCTGGCATGAACTTCTTCGCCGGGTCTTCGGCGTTGATCCGACACTCGATCGCGTGACCGCGGAGCTCGATGTCCCCTTGATCGAACTCGAGGGGTTCGCCGGCTGCCACCAGTAGCTGCGCTTTCACCAGATCGACTCCGGTTACCAGCTCGGTGACGGGGTGCTCGACCTGGAGCCTGGTGTTCATCTCGAGGAAGTAGAAAGTCTCACCGTCCGCGTCCAAGAGGAACTCACACGTGCCGGCGTTGCGATAGCCAACCTGCTTGCTGACGCGCGCGGCCGCCTCCATGATCGCCTCGCGGACGTGTGGATCGAGCGCTGGCGAGGGTGATTCCTCGAGCAACTTCTGGTGCCGGCGTTGCAGTGAACAGTCGCGCTCGGGGAATGAGAGGACCGAACCCCCAGCGTCGCCGAGCACCTGCACCTCGACATGGCGCGGCCGCTCGAGGTATCGCTCGAGGTAAACGTCGGGCGACGAGAAGTATGCGCTGGCTTCGCGCGCGGCCCCACTGAGCGCGTCCTCTATCTCGTCGGGGGAGTGGACGACGCGGAAACCCTTCCCACCACCACCGGCCGACGCCTTGATAGCGAGCGGGATGCCGTGTTCATCGGCGAAGGCTGCGACCTCTTCGACCGTCGTGACGGGATCCGGAGTCCCTGGCACCGTTGCGACACCTGCGTCCGCAGCGGCGCGGCGAGCGGCCGTCTTATCTCCCATCGAATCGATGATGTCGGGGGCGGGCCCGACCCACGTCAGGCCCGCGTCGATCACCGCCCGGGCGAAGGCGGCGTTCTCGGCGAGGAAGCCGTATCCGGGATGCACCGCTTCGGCGCCCGACCGCCGCGCTGCGTCCAGGATGGCGGGGATCTTCAGGTACGACTCCGAGGCCGGACCCGGCCCCACGTTGTAGGCCTCGTCGGCGAGGCGGGCATGGATCGCTCCGGTGTCGAGCTCCGAGTAGATGGCGACGGGCGAGATGTCGAGGTCCCGGCACGCCCGTAATACCCGGAGCGCGATCTCTCCTCGGTTCGCTATGAGCAATTTCTTGAACAAGCGCATCCTTTCGGTGCCCGCGGCGTCCGTATCCTACGAGTCGTCATGACAGATGATCGCGGCGCACCAGACGATCTGAACGCGGCCACCATAGAGGCCGTGGTCAAAGGACGTCTGGGACGCCCGCTCCGTTACCTGGACGAGACGCCGTCGACGAACTCGGAGGCCCTCGGATGGGCTCAGGCCGGCGCTCCCGAGGGGGCGCTCGTCGTGGCCGGACATCAAACGACCGGACGCGGTCGATGGGGGCGGGAATGGTTCAGCCCTGCCGGTACCGCGTTGACGTTCTCGCTCGTCCTTCGTCCGCCCCTGGACCCGTCCTCTGCAGGACTGCTCACCGCCGCGGTGGGGGTGGCATGCGCTGTGGGGATCCGGTCTTCCTCCGCCTTGCGACCGCGACTGAAATGGCCCAACGACGTCATGCTGGACGGCCGGAAGGTGGCCGGGATCCTTCTCGAAAGCAGGGTTGAAGCTGGACGCATCCGGGCCGTCGTCGCCGGCGTCGGCGTCAACGTCAAGACTCTGACGAACGCGCCTACCGATGTTGCCGAACGCGCTACTGCGATAGCAGATCATGTCGAACGCCCCCCATCGCGGGCCCTCCTCCTCGCAGACATCCTTGCAGGGCTCGAGGATCTTTATCGGGACGCCGCCACCGCCGGGTTCGCGAGACGCGTGATCGAGGAGGCAACGGGACTGTCGGAGGTGCTGGGCCGGGGTGTGATGGTCAGGCTTGCCGGGGGAGGCTCCCTCGAGGGCCGTGCTGAGCGGCTGACTTCACGGGGCGAGCTGGAGGTGCGGACCGAGGATGCCTTAGTCACGGTTCACTCGGGAGAGATAGAGCGATTGCGAACCTCGTGACCGAGCCGTGGAAGCCAACTCCCGAACAACTCGAGTTGGCTCGGGACAAGCAAGTGCCGGACCTCGTGGGGCCGGACCTGGCGGTGCTTTTCTGCGGCATCAATCCAGGCCTGTACTCGGGAGCCGTTGGCCGCCACTTCGCGCGGCCGGGCAATCGTTTCTGGCCTGCACTCCACGGGTCGGGCTTCACGGCGAGACGCCTGTCACCTTTCGATGAGAGGGAGCTGCTCGGCTCTCGCTTGGGGGTGACGAACTTCGTAGAGCGGACGACGGCGACCGCGGCGGAGTTGTCACCGGAGGAGATCGAGGCGGGCGGCCGGCGTCTGAAGGCGAAGGTCCGGCGCCTCCGCCCCCGCTGGCTCGCGCCGCTGGGCGTCACCGCCTACCGCCGCGCGTTCGGGCCGCCCAACGCCGCAGTCGGGCTCCAGGCAGAGGTCATCGGAACCACGAGGATCTGGCTCCTGCCGAATCCGAGCGGACTCAATGCCCACTACCAGCTCCCAGCCCTGATCGACGAGTTCGCTCGCCTGCGGGATGAGGTTCGAAGAGGGGATCCGGGGCCGTAGCGACCCAGGCACATTAGGATTCGGGTACGCCTAACGAACTGGAGGCAGCGCCGTGAACGTGTCGCAGATATCCCACCTGGCTTGAGTGGCGAAACAGGTGGATGAGTTGCGGGTCGCGCAGCTCCGGAGAGCACGGCCGAGGCGCAGGTTCTTCTTCCGCCGCCGGCGTCGCGGCGCGCTGCCTGCCCCGGTCGCCTCCCTTCCCAAGACGTTGGACGCGGCCGAGAACCCGGTGTGATGAGCGACCCAGGTGGCGGCGAGGCCGCGCTGCCGGCTTCCGGCGTGGGACCGTTGACGGAACAGATCCGCTCGGGCGGGGCCCCGAAATATCACGACCGGTTGAGGGAGCAGAACAAGCTCTTCGTTCGCGACCGCCTCGCGCTGCTTCTGGATTCAGCCGAGGACTTCATCGAGGACGGGCTGCTCGTGAACGCGCTGGCGGGTGACCTCCCGGCCGACGGGGTGATCACCGGCGTGGGGCGTGTGGATGGCCGGCAGGTCGCGGTGATGGCGAACGACTCGACGGTCAAGGCCGGGTCTTGGGGGGCTCATACGGTCGAGAAGATCATCAGGATCATCGAGCTCGCGCGCAAACACGAACACCCCATCGTTTATCTGGTGGACTCGGCCGGTGCACGCATCACCGACCAGGTCGACCTCTTTCCCGGCCGCCGGGGGGCCGGCAAGATCTTCTATAACCAGGTGCAGGCGTCGGGACGGGTACCTCAGATCTGTTGCCTTTTCGGTCCCTCGGCCGCCGGCGGCGCATACATCCCGGCCTTCTGCGATGTCGTGTTCATGGTCGATGGCAACGCGTCCATGTACCTGGGCTCGCCGCGCATGGCGGAGGAAGTGATCGGCGAGAAGGTCACGCTCGAGGAGATGGGTGGGGCACGGATGCACTGCGAGGTCTCGGGCTGCGGGGACCTATTGGTGTCAGACGACAAGGCGGCGATCGAGGCGGCCAAGGGTTACCTCGCCTACTTCGGGCAGAGCTTCAGGGATGCCGCCCCGCTCGAGGATGCGCGCGGGCCCGCCTATGGAAGCTCTCTTGCGAGCATCGTCCCGGATGACGAGAGCCGGGCCTTCGACATGTACGCGTTCGTATCCGGTCTAGTGGACGAGGCTTCGTTCTTCGAGATCAAGCCCGACTTCGCGAAGGAACTCATCACCGGCCTCGCCCGCATCGAAGGCCGAGCGGTAGGCATCATCGCCAACCAACCGGCGGAGAAAGGCGGGGTGCTGTTCGTCGACTCTGCCGACAAGGCGGCGCGGTTCATCTGGCTGTGCGACGCCTACAACATCCCGCTCGTGTTCCTGTCCGACGTCCCGGGATTCATGATCGGGACTGCGGTCGAGCGTCAGGGGATCATCCGCCACGGCGCCAAGATGATCACCGCGGTGTCGGAGGCCACCGTTCCAAAGCTGTGCGTGGTCGTGCGCAAGGCGTACGGAGCGGGCCTCTATGCCATGGCCGGACCCGGGTTCGAGCCGGACGCAACCATCGCTCTGCCGACCGCGCGGATCGCGGTGATGGGCCCGGAGCCGGCCGTCAACGCCGTGTACTTCAACAAGATCCAGGCGATCGAGGACCCGGATGAACGAGCGGCTTACGTCGCCCAACGACGCGCCGAGTTCGAGAAGGACATCGACATCGTTCACCTGGCCTCGGAGAATGTCGTCGATGCCGTCGTCGAGCCCGACGATCTGCGGTTGGAGATCGTGCGTCGCCTCGATTCTGCCTCTCGGAAAGAGCGGCACTTCTCGGATCGACGGCACGGGGTCCCTCCCGTATGAGCGCCGCCGGATCGCGGGACCCTCGAGGCGCTTGGAGTTGAGCGACGGGAGCTTCGTCTCCCTCCGGAGCGAGGGCCGGATACGGATCGTCACCCTCGAACGACCGGATACGCGCAACGCTATCTCTACGGCGGTTGCAGAGGAGCTCGCCGATGCTTGCCGGGCGGTCGCCGCGGATGAAGAGGCGTGGGTGATGATCCTGGGTGCGGCCGGGAACAAGGCGTTCTGTGTCGGCGCCGACCTCAAGGAAAGGGCCAACTTCTCCCTGGACGACTATCACGCCAACCGCGCCCCCATGAGGGCGATGTTCCACGCCATTCGCACGATGCCTCAGCCGACGATCGCATCGATCTTCGGCTTCGCGTTGGGAGGCGGTTTCGAGCTGGTTCTCTCGTGCGACCTAATCGTCGCCGCTGAGGGAACGGAGATAGGGCTGCCGGAGGCCCGGGTGGGCCTGCTTCCCGCCGGCGGGGGGACACAACTGCTGACGAGGAAGGTCGGTCCGAACAGAGCGAAGGAGCTGATCTTCACCGGCAAACGTCTGGATGTCGCGGCCGCGCTCGACCTGGGGTTGATCCAGGAGGTCGTTCCTTTCGACTCGTTGCGTGACTCCACCCTTGGACTCGCCGACCGGATAGTCGAGGCGTCGCCTGTGGCGGTGCGCGAGGCAAAAGCATCGATCGACGCAGCGTTGGGGGTTCCCCTTGAGGAGGGGATCGAGAGGGAGAACGAGTCCTGGGCCCGGGTCGTGGCGAGCGACGATCGGGCCGAGGGGATCGCTGCGTTCAACGCCAAACGCCGGCCGGAATGGAAGAACCGGTGAGCTGGCCGAAGGCCATCACGTTACGAGAGGTCGGTCCACGTGATGGCATCCAGAGCGAGCAGCTGCACGTCGACACCGGAGACAAGATCGGGTTCATCGATGCGCTGAGCGTGACCGGGATCCGCCGCATCGAAGCGGTCTCCTTCGTTTCACCCAAGGCGCTGCCGCAGATGGCCGACGCGGCCGAGGTCCTCGCAGGGATCAGTCGAACGCCCGGTGTTATCTACTCCGCCCTCGTGCCGAATCGACGCGGGGCGGACGCGGCGGTCGAGGCTCGAGCCGATGCCTTGCAAGTTTTCATGGCGGTTACCGATTCGTACAACCTGAAGAACGTGAACAAGAACGTGAAGGAGTCGCTTCGGGATGTGGCCGATGTCGTGGCCGTCGGAAGAGCCGCGTCGGTCCCGGTGGAGGGGACGCTGTCGTCGGCCTTCGGCGACCCAAATGAGGGAGACGTGGTTCCGGAACGCGTCGTCGAGGTGTCGCGCTGGATGATGGATGAGGGCATCGATTCGATCTCTTACGGGGATACGACCGGCATGGCGACCCCGCGCCGGGTGCGCGATCTGATCGCGGCCGTCAGAGAGGCGTTGCCGGGACTACGGTTGAATATGCACTTCCACGACACGCGCGGTACGGGCTTGGCCAACGTCCTGATCGCGCTCGAATGTGGGATCGACTACTTCGATGGCTCCGTCGGGGGGATGGGCGGCAGTCCGTTCGCGTCCGGAGCGACCGGCAACGTCGTGACCGAGGATCTGGTGCATATGGTCGAGGACATGGGCATCGACACCGGCGTCGACCTGGACGCGTTGTTGGCGGCGGCCCGCATCGCGCAGAGTCTCGTGTCGGGCGACCTTCCCAGTCATGTCCTGAGGGCGGGACCCCGCGATCGCGTCGACTCCGCCGGGGGCACAGCCTGATGTTCTCGAAGGTCCTCATCGCTAACCGGGGTGAGATCGCCGTACGCATCGCCCGGACCTGCCGCGAGCGCAGCGTGGGCTCGGTGGCCGTCTATTCGGACGTCGACGCGCGCTCCCGTCACGTGGCGGTGGCCGACGAAGCCGTCCACCTGCCCGGCGTGTCTCCGTCGGATACCTATCTCAACGTCGAAGCGTTGCTGGCGGCAGCCCGAGAGAAGGGGGCCGAGGCGGTCCACCCCGGTTATGGCTTCTTGTCCGAGAACGCGGACTTCGCCGAAGCCGTGATCGGAGAGGGCATGGCCTGGGTCGGGCCACCGCCCGATGCGACGCGTGCCGTCGGCGACAAGATCGTCGCGCGGCGGATCGCCAGTTCCGCCGGGGTCCCCCTGGTTCCGGGCTTACTGGAACCGGCCGAAGACCTCGAGGTCGCGTACGCATTCGGTCGCGAGCAGGGTTACCCGCTGGCCATAAAGGCAGCCGGTGGTGGAGGCGGACGAGGTCTGAAGGTAGCTCGCACCGAGGACGAGGTGGCCGGCGCCTTCGAGAGCGCCCGCCGCGAGGCCAAGGCCTATTTCAGCTCTAGTGATGTCTATGTGGAGCGCTATCTGGATGACCCCAAGCACCTCGAGGTTCAGATACTCGCCCCGAATCGTGACGAAGCGTTGTGGCTCGGTGTACGCGACTGCTCTCTGCAGCGACGTCACCAGAAGTTGATCGAAGAGACCCCACCGCCGCGGTGGACGGAACGCAGCGCGGACATGGGTGCTGCCGCCGTCGCTCTCTCGAAAGCATGCGGTTACGTCAACGCCGGAACGGTTGAGATGCTGGTCGATGGCTACGGGAGCTTCTATTTCCTCGAGGTCAACGCGCGTCTCCAGGTGGAGCACACCGTCACCGAGGAGGTTCTAGGCCTGGACCTCGTGGCCTGCCAGTTGCTGATCGCCGCCGGAGAACCGCTGGGTTTCGATCAGCCTGATATCGAGACGCGCCTGCGTGGACATGCGATCGAGTGTCGTGTCAACGCGGAGGATCCCGCGCTTGGATTCGCTCCGGCCCCAGGCAAGCTCGTCGCCTACGCCGAGCCGAATGGCCTCGGTGTACGGGTGGATTCGGGATACGTGGCCGGCGATGCCGTCCCCGGTGCCTACGACTCGCTGGTCGCCAAACTGATCTCGTGGGGCAACGACCGCGAAGAGGCGCGGTTGCGGATGCTGCGCGCCCTGAAGGAGTTCGTTATCGAGGGGGTCCCGACCACCATCCCGGCACACTTGCTTCTGCTGCGCGATGGTTCGTTCATCTCCGGCCGGCACACGACGCGGACGGTGGAGGAGAGCGACGTTCTCGCGGCGCTGACACCTTCGGACACGGACGAGGTCCGCGATGTCTTGATGATCGGTGGCAGACCGGTGCGACTCTGGAGTCCGGCCATGGCGTCCGCCGCGTCCGCCGCGGTCCATGGCGCGGTAACTGGTGGCGGAGACGTCGTTGCGCCGATGCAAGGAACCATCCTCCAGGTGCTGATCGCCGAAGGCGAGAACGTGGCCGCGGGTCAGCCCGTGATGGTGCTCGAGGCGATGAAGATGGAAACGACGATCTCGGCGTCTCTCGCCGGGACCGTTGTAGAGCTCAAGGCGGCGCCGGGGGATACCGCAGGCGCGGGGCAGGTGCTGGCGGTTATCGAGTGAGTCTCGCGTCGCTCGCGGCGGCGCTCGCCCAGTTCGCACTGATCCTCATCCTGGGCTGGATCGCGGCCGACATACTTCTCCGGCCCGTGTTCGCGGGCTCTCCAGAGCTCCGGGACCGGTTCGGGATCCCCGAGCGGCTCCTGGTGGCCGTGTGCGGCTTCGTGCTGCTCTCCCTCGCGTTGATGGTGTGCCACATCATCTCCGGAGGTGCCGTGTTCGGCACGGCCGCGGTAGTGCCGGCCGCCGCTCTGGCCATCTTGATCCTCGGCGTGGTTCGCAAGGTCGCGTGGCCGCGGCCCCGCTCGTGGGCCGCACTGCTCGCTGCGACGGCCGTTATCGGCGCGCTCTATCTCCTTCCCTTGGTCATCTCCGGCACGGGTGCTCGGACGGGCGACACCCCGTGGCACATGGGGTGGACACAACAACTCCTCGCGGGCGAGCCGGTGCCGACGGGTCCGGCCCCCGAGTTCGGGCGCAACGCCTACCCGTGGGGCTGGCATGCGGTGAACGCGACGCTCGTCAGGGCGCTCCCGGGTTCGGATGTGGTCGTTGCGCACGACGCACTGCAGCTCACTCTGGTGCTGGCGATTCCTCTCGCCGCGGCGTGCCTTGCGCGCCTCCTCCACCGGCGGGCCGGTTGGGCGGCCGCAGCGGCCGCATCTCTCATCGGTGGATGGGGATGGTTGAGCACGCTCGAACCAACGTTCATTGCGAGTCCATCCGCCGCGCTCTACGGTGCGGACCTCGTCGTGGCGTCTCCGAATTCGGTCTACGAGCTTTTCGCGCCGGCGTTCCCGCGCGAGCTGGGTTTGGTGCTGCTGGCCGGGGCGGGGGTGTTCATCGCAACGGGAGCGGGGCGATCGGTCACGCGGCTGGCCGTGCTTGGCGGCCTCGTCCTTGGTTCCGTCGGTCTCGTGAGCGTTCCGATGATGTTCGGTGGCGGTGTTTGGACCCTGTTCGGCCTCATCGCGGTGGAGCGGGGTCAACGGATCCGGTTCGCGGTCTTGACCCTGGCCCCCGCGGCGCTGGTCTTCTCGGTCTGGGCCACACCCGTGCTCGTCGACTACCTGAGATTCGACGGTTTCGTGGACGTGACGCCCCAACTGGGCGTGGAGTGGCCGCTCCCGACCGCGCTTGGGGCCTGGGGTCTACTGCTGCCGTTGGCGTTCGGGGGGGCGATCGTTACGTTACGGGCGCGGGCCGGCCGGGAGACCCGTATCGTCCTGTGGTTCTCGGCTGGGACCATCGTCATGCTCGCCCTCGCGCGCGCTCGGGCGGCCCTCGATTGGGACCTGGCGGGTAATGCAACGGTGCTTCACCAGGGTCGCGTGTGGCCGGCAGCGCACCTTGTCGGCGCCGCGTTCGCGGGGATCGCCCTCGTCTGGTTATTCGACCGGCTCGATCGGCGTCGCCCCGCGCTCTCTATAGCTGTCGTTACGTCGGTGCTACTCGTGGGGTTGTTGTCGCTGGTGATCGCTTCGGCTGGATTCGAGCGAGTGCTGGCGCTGCATGAGGATGGATTCGAATTCAACAAGCCGGATCGGGGCTCCGGGTCCTTCGTCCAGCGCGCTGCTGCCCACCTGGGGCCGGACGATGTGGTTGAGGTGCGCGGGTCGAACGAGCTCGCTTTCATGTTGTTCTCGTTCTCCGGTATGCGCATGGCGGCCTACGATGATCCCCGTCTCGAAACCAACGATCTTCGGATCCGTTTCGCGACTCGGGCGGCATCCTGGGACGCGCAGATGGACGAGGGAGGCTTCGAGGCCGATTACGAGGTCGTTCCGAGCGGCGTGGAAACCGTTGCCGATGCGATCGAAGCCGGTGATTTCGAGGGCCAGACCTACATACTGCGCGCGACGGACAACTAGGCGAGGAGATGCTCCGCCTGCTCGATCAAGCGCTCGGCCGCGCTGCGAGTGATCTGTTCCTCTTCGGGCGTGCGTTCGGCGATGCGTTGTTGAACCAGCGCTTCGCAACGAGCAACGATCTCGTGCCAGCTTCGACCGCCGCCTCCCTCAGCATCGAGTAGCGCCTTGATCCACCGACGTCCGTAGCCCGCGTGGATGGCCTCGTCGGCCCAGTCGAAGTCCATGTCTCGTCTGCTGATCTGGTCTCCTATCTGGCCGAATTCCTCGGCTCGCTCCTTCTTCTTGCCGATGTTCTTGGTCTCGAAGAAAGCAAGCATCCCGAGGCGGTAGATGGGGTCCTGGCCGTGACACGACTCGTAGATAAAACTACCCAGGGGGATGTCGCCGGTCTCGAACCCCCACGTCTCCATCCGCGTCGCCCCCATCATCATGTGACGGCTCTCGTCGTAGAGCCAGCGCGCTGCGTCGTGGATGAAGTCCCACCCGAGCACATCCGCGAAGCCGTGAAGTATCGCCCCCGCCGTTTCGACGGCCCAGACCTCGTTCAGATGGCTGACCGCGCTTCGTAGGCGGAGCCGGTCACCATCGCCGTACGGATACGACGGATCGAAGTTGTCCGGCCAGTAGAAACTGCACGCGAGGTACCGATCGTCCCGAGCCGGCCGCTGCGGTAACGCGAATGTGACCTCGGGCTGGACGCGTTGGGGAGTGCCGGCGGCTTCGCCGGCCTCGCGCGAGAGGCCGCCGGCCAGGGCCACGGCTGCGGCCAGGCCCTCGACCCATCGACGTTGTGCGATCGGAAGGGTTCCATCGTTCTCTCTTCCGGCTGCTAGAACGAAAGCGTCGCGCTGGAGCACCTTTTCGCGTCGTGCAACGTCTAGAAAGCGCCGGGTGGGGCCATCCGCGATGACGTCGGAGGCCTCCAAGTAGGCGCTGTAGGCCTCGAGCAGAGCCGGCACGAAGACCTCACCGACGGCCGCAAGGAACGCCCCGGCACCGGGCGCATGGATGCCGGAGGCGAACAACTCCACGAGAGCGGTGTCGGTCCCCGAGAGCAGATCCCGTTCCGGGTAGCGCAGCTCGAAGACCCGCTCCCGGAGGGCGCCGGCCGTCAGGGAGTTCTCCCACGCGGTCCGGGCGAGCAGCTCCTTGGCCTCGAGACGCTTCACACCTGGCGTCCATGCCGCGCACGCGATGGTGAGGGAACGCTCGTAGTGGAAGAAGCTTCTCAGCGTGCTCGCCGTGTCGTGCCGGAGTATCGGTGTCCGTTCGCTCATGAGTTCGCCGTGAGCTTGTCGATGTCGGCGGGGTTGGGCAATGACGGGATCACACCCAGCTTCGTGCACGCCAGCGCCCCGGCGGCTGCGGCCCGGCGCGCCGACGCGGTAAGAGGCTCGCCGCCTGCGAGCGACGCGGCCAACGCGCCGTTGAAGGCGTCGCCGGCTCCCGTGCTGTCCACCACTGAAACCCGAAAAGGCTCGACGTGCTCGTGCCCATCGCGGCGGACCATCGTGGCGCCTTTTGCGCCGCGCGTCAGGATCACGCACCGCACGCCGCGGTCCAGAAGCAGGCCACACACATCCAGATCATCCCTGGGGTCCTGTGCATCGAGACCTGCAAGCATGCGCGCCTCGACCTGGTTCGGAGTGAGCACGTCGATATCGGACAACATGGCCGGTGGGAGCTCTCGCGCAGGGGCCGGATTGAGGATCGTTGTCGCTCCGGCTTGGTGCGCAGCCTCCATGGCCGCGGCTGCGGTTTCGACGGGGATCTCCAGCTGCGTGATGACCACATCGCTCGAGTCGATCCTGTCCCGGGCAGCGCCCAGGTCGTCAACGGAGAAGGAACCGGTCGCGCCCGGGTCGATGAGGATGCGGTTCTCGCCTCGGCGATCCAGGATGATGAACCCGAGGCCCGTGTTCAACTCCGTGGTTCGACGGAGGTAGCTCGTGCCGATCCCTTCGGAGGCGAAGAGTTTCACCGCCATCTCGCCGAAGTCATCGTCCCCGATGGCACCGACGAACTCGACGTCGGCCCCCAGCCGCGCCGCCTGGACCGCCTGGTTGCTGCCCTTTCCACCCGGGCCCCGGTCGAAATCTCCGGCGATGACGGTCTCACCGGGGGCCGGGAAACGCTCCGCGCGCAGAGTCAGCCCGACCAGAAAGCTCCCGACGACAGTGACCTTTCCCCGTGACACGGGTTGAGTCTAGAGTTCTCCGAGTCTCACCAAGGGCCCGCTGCGAGAGGAAGCCGTTTGAGCAAACCGGTTCTGATGGATGCCGACACAGCGGGCGACGATGTCACGTCGATGCTCTTCGCTCTGAAGTGGCCAGGGATCGACCTCCTCGCGGTCACCGTCGCGGCCGGAAACGTTTACCTCGATCAGGCTGTTGAGAACACGCTCTACACCGTCGAGATAGCCGGGCGCTCGGAGGTCCCCGTGTACGCAGGGGCTGATCGGCCGCTGATGCGCGAGCTGGTGACGGCCCACTACGTGCACGGCGAGGACGGGGTGGGAAACTCCGATTTTCCACCGGCGAAGAAACAACCCGAGGCAGAGCACGCGGTCGAGGCGATCGTGGATCACGCGAACCGATACGCGGGCCAGCTCGAAGTCATAGCTCAGGCTCCGCTCACGAATATCGCTCTTGCGTTGGCGCGCGACCCCGATCTGCCGAGCAAGATCAAACGATTGTGGATCATGGGAGGCGCCAACAACTTCATGGGAAACGTCACCCCGGCAGCGGAGTTCAACTTCTACGTCGACCCGGAGGCGGCGCACATCGTCATCAACGCCGGGTTCAACACCACGCTGGTTCCGTGGGACGTCTGTCTCAAGGACGGCATCCTCTACGGGGACGAGTTGCGTCCGATCGAGGAGATGCACACCACGCTGAGCGAGTTCTATCTGTCAGTGAACCGGGCTGCGCGCGAGTTCATCCGTCTGGAGTACGACGTGGACGGCATCAGCCACCCCGACGCCATCATGACCGCGATGGTTATCGATGAAGCGATGATCACCGAGCGCGGTAACTGGCACGTCGACGTCGAATACCGCAGTGATCTCACGGCCGGTTACAGCGTCGTCGATACTCTCGGCGTGATGCAGAAAGGTCGAGCCGGGCGCCGCGTCCCCGGCGAAGGACGGGAACCGAACGCCGACGTGGTGGTGCGAGCCGACAAGGAACGGTTCAAGCAGATGCTAGCCCGGGTGCTTGCTTCGTAGGGTTTGTGCTTGCTTAGTAAGGTTTCTTCGCGCTCTGCGAGGTCTTTTAGCGCGCGTTCCGGGTACCTCTCATGTGGGTGGGTAAGTACAAGAGACCGACTTCGACCCCTAAGGAGGGACCCGCGATGGCAACCACTGCACGCGAACTATTCGAGCACGAGCTCCGCGACGCTTACGACGCAGAGCACCGCCTGGTCGACTCGCTCAAGGAAATGTCTTCCAAGGTGACCGATCCCGAGCTGACGAAGGCCTTCGATCTCCATCGGGAGCAGACACAGCGCCAGATAGAGCGTCTCGAGACCGTCTTCTCGTCCATCGACTTCAAGCCGGAGCGTGAGTCGTGTAAGGGCATCAAGGGGCTCATCACCGAGTTCAAGGAGTTCACGAAGGAAGAGAACTCGTCCACGGAAGTTCTCAACTTCTTCGCCGCGGTGTCGGCAAAGAAAGTTGAGCACTACGAGATCGTCGCCTACGAGTCGCTGATGCAGCTCGCGCGACAACTCGGTCTCAGGGATGCTCAGGCATCGCTGCGCGAGAACCTCGCAGAGGAGCTCGCCACGGCCGACCAGCTGCAGGGGATGTCCGAGAAGCTCCTCACGGAGCTGACCTAACCCTCGTAGCCCTTTCTGGCTGACGTTTCAAGGACCGCGTCTCCGCTCTGGGGGCGCGGTCCTTTCGCGCTAGGCGAGCAAAGCTCGGGCGATGACCATCCGCTGGATCTCGGAGGTGCCTTCGAAGATGGTGTAGATCTTCGAATCCCGGTACCACTTCTCGACGGGGAAGTCCTTTATGTAGCCGTAGCCGCCCAGCACCTGCACGGCCTGCTCGGTAACTCTCACTGCGGTCTCGCCGGCTTTCAGCTTGGACATCGAGCCTTCGGCCTTCTCGAACGGCTGGCCGCTTGCCGCCAGCCACGCGGCCTTGTGCACGAGCAGTCGCGAGCATTCGACCTCGACGGCCATGTCGGCGAGGTGATTCTGGATGCTCTGATGCTGGCTGATGGGCACTCCGAAGGTCACTCGTTCCTTCGAGTACTGGGTGGCGAATTCAAGGGCCGCCCGGGCGATGCCCACGGCCTGAGCCGCAACCGAGGGGCGCGTCACTTCGAAGGTCCTTAACGCTGCCGAGGAGCGGCCGCTCGACTCGCCCTTCCGAGCCTTGGCCAGTTTCTCCTCCACCCGATCGACGCCCCCCAGGACCCGGTCTACGGGGATGCGGCAGTTCTCGAGGAGGACCTCTGACGTGTCGGATGCCCGGATGCCCAGCTTCCTCTCCTTCTTCCCGGGACGTATCCCTTCGTCGTCACTTGTGATCACGAAGGAAGCTTGGCCCCGGTGCCCGAGCTCCGGATCGATCGTCGCGACGATGACGTACACATCCGCGACGGTGCCGTTCGTGATGTAGATCTTCTGACCGTTCAGGACCCACTCATCGCCTTCCCGCTTGGCGCGGGTCCGTAACGAACGCACATCCGACCCCGCCTGGGGTTCCGTGACCGCGAAGGCAGCAACCTTCGGGTCTTCGGGTGTGCCGAACATCCGGGGGGCCCACTCGAAGAGTTGATCCTGCGTACCGACGGCGGCGAGCGCCGAGAGCGGCAAGCCGGTGCCGAAGATCGATAGTCCGATCCCGGCACAGCCCCAAAAGATCTCTTCCATGATCAAGGGCAGCGTCAGGCCGGTCGGGTCCTGCTGCGCCTGCATATAGATGTCGATGGAGTAGAGACCGGCTTCGGACGCCTTTTTCAACACCGGCCAGGGAAACTCCTCGGATTCGTCGTATTCGGCGGCCACCGGGCGGATCTCCCGCTCGGCGAACTCGTGCGCCCACTTCTTGAGCTCGAGTTGTTCCTCCGTGAGCTTGAAGTCCACCGTTCGTCCTCCCGTTGTCGGGCGCCGCACAATCGTCCGCAGCGCCGAGTGTGTCGATGTGTGGTTCGAGACCGGTCTACAGGGTCGAGTGTGCCCATATCTTGACTCCCCGGTCAAGTTAGGGGTGAGCAAGGATGGGCTGGATGACTCGATCCCCGGACGGCCCCGCCGCCTCCTACGACGACCTCTATGCGCGCTGGGAAGTCAGTAACTGGAGCGCCACGGCGATCGATTTCTCCGCCGATGCGGTGCATTGGGCGGATGAGCTCGACGACCGGCAGCGAACCGGGGCGCTCTGGAACTATTCGATGTTCCTGTACGGGGTTCAGGGCGTCGCGCGCGCTCTGTCTCCCATGATCGACGCGGCTCCCGAGACGGGTCAGGCGCTGTTCTTATCGACGCAGATCGCGGACGAGGCGCGGAACCGCGTGTTCCTGGATCGCTTCCTCCGTGAGGTCGCGGGCCAGGGACACGATCCGAAGTCGACCATCCAGGCGGTCGACCGGCACCTGACCTGGGGCTTCAAGCAGACGTTCGCAGAACTCCAGCGCATAAGCGACGAGTTGAGGAAGAAACCACGTGACCGCGCGGTTCTGGCACAGACAGTTGCTTTGTGTCACTTGATCGTCGAAGGCGTCCTCGCCATCCCCGGCGAACACTTCATCCAGCGGTACGTGCTTCGCCGCGGGATCCTTCCCGGATTCTCGACTGGTCTTGGCGCCATCGCCAAGGATGAGGAACGTCACGTCGCGTTCGGCACGCGCATACTGCGAGAGTTAGTAGCGGCGTCGAAGGACTGCCGGGCGGCAGTCGTCGAGATATGGGATCGGGTGCTCCCGTGGATGGTCGGCGTCTTCGTTCCACCCGACCTCGATCGCACATACGTGGAGTGCTTTGATTTTCGCCTCGAGGAGATATACGGGTTCGGTCTGCGCTCGCTCGAAACGAAGATGACAGAAGTCGGCATCGACCCGGGTGAGTTGTTCCTGCTGGCGCTCGATGACAGGTCGTTGTCCTACGAAGAGCGAGCTGCGCGAACCCTGATCTTGGTGGAGGCGGGGATCATCGGGGACGACCGGAGGGAGCCGGTCGTGACGCACGAGGCACTCGAGATCCTTTTCGAGGGCACCACCCGAGCTTTGGATGTCGAGACCGCGCGGGCGGTGGGGGGGCCGATCGAGTGGGCGTTCACGGATCACGAGCCGTGGCACGTCGTCGTGGAGGACGGCCACGTCGAGGCCAAACCCGGCAGCGCCGGGGCTCAGGCCCTTCAGCTCGAGATCTCTTCTGGTGATTGGGCGAAGATCGCGGTTCGGCGCGCGGATCCAAGACGTGCACTGCTGACGCGGAGACTTCGAGTGCACGGCCACTGGCAAGCCAAGGCCAGATTGGCAAAGCTTTTCAACTAAGCTCTCTTTCGTGGATCTCGATCTCTCGCAGGAACAGCGTGATTTCGTCCGCGTGATGCGCGGGTTCGTCGACGACGCGATCCGGCCGAACGCCGAGCGATGGGACGAGGAACACGCCCTTCCCATGGATGCCGTGAAGCAGATGGCGGAGCTGGGCCTCTTCGGGCTCCCTTTCCCGGAGGAGTACGGCGGCTCCGGTGCCGACTTCCTCACGCTCTGCCTCGCCATCGAGGAGATCGCCAAGGTGGACTCATCTCTCGCGATCACGCTGGAGGCTGCGGTGGGGCTCGGTGCTATGCCCGTCTATCGCTTCGGGACCGACGAGCAGCGGGCGAAGTGGCTTCCCCCACTCGCCACCGGGGACGCCCTGGCGGGCTTCGGACTGACCGAGCCGGGAGGCGGGTCGGACGCGGGGGCCACGCGGACGACCGCGAGGCTCGAGGACGGCGAGTGGTTGGTCAATGGATCAAAGTCCTTCATCACCAACTCCGGGACGGACATCACGTCGTTCGTCACGGTCACCGCACTAACCGGGTCGGAGGATGACCGGAAAGAGATCTCCGCGATCATCGTGCCCACCGGGACGGAAGGGTTCGATGTGGGGAAGGGCTATCGCAAGATGGGTTGGTGGCACTCCGACACGCACGAGCTGTCCTTCAACGATTGCCGGGTGCCGCAAGGGAACCTCCTGGGGGAGCGGGGCCAGGGCTTCAAGAACTTCTTGAAGATCCTCGACGACGGGCGCATCGCCATCGCCGCGCTTGCGGTGGGCCTCGCCCAAGGGTGCGTCGACGAGAGCATCAGGTACGCGCAAGAACGCTCCGCCTTCGGGCGCGCGATCGGCAGCTTTCAGGGTCTGCAGTTCAAGATCGCCGACATGGCGATGAAGACCGAGCTCGCCCGTCAGGCCTATTACAGAGCCGCGTGGCTGAAGGAGAAGAACCGTCCTTATAAGAAGGAAGCCGCGATGGCGAAGCTCTATGCATCCGAGATAGCGGTCGACGTTGCGCGGGACGCGGTCCAGGTGCACGGCGGGTACGGCTACATCGAGGAGTTCCCGGTATGCCGTCACTTCCGAGACTCGAAGATCCTCGAGATCGGCGAGGGAACGTCGGAGGTGATGCGGATCTTGATCGCCCGCGAGCTTGGGCTCCCCGAGGCCTGACCGTCATCGACGATTCCACCCCGCCGCTTGTAAGAACGCCGCCCGAGCTCGAACAGGTCGTTGCCGCCGCTAGATCGGCGGGGCGGGTCGCTCTCGATACCGAGTTCTTCCGCGAGCGGACCTACCGGGCTCGCCTGTGCTTGATGCAGATCGCGTCACCCGATTCCCTGTGGCTCATCGATCCCCTCGAGCCGGTTGACCTTGGGGATCTCGCCCGGATCGTGGGGGACGATCGAGTCGAGGTTGTCGTGCACGCCGGCAAGCAGGACTTCGAGCTGCTCAACGACCATTACGGCGTGGTCCCCAAGAACATCTTTGACATCCAGGTCGCAGCGGGTTTCGTGGGCCTGGGGGCGAACCTGCCCTACGGGCGCCTGGTGGAATCCCTGGTGGGAGTGAAACTTCAGAAGGGTGAGTCCTACACTGACTGGTGTCACAGGCCACTGACCCCTGCTCAACTCGACTACGCGGCGGACGATGTTCGTTATCTGCTCGAGGCAGCGGAGCGCTTAAAGGAGCGTTTGCGGGAGCTCAACCGATTCGACTGGGCGATGGAAGAGATGCAGGCGCTGCAGGATGCCGAGGCGTACGGGGTCGACCCGGACCGCGCGTGGGAACGGGTCGGGGGGAAGGGCACATTATCGTCCCGCCAGACCGCGGTGCTCAAAGAGATCGCTCGCTGGCGTGAAGAAAGTGCCGCCCGGCGTGACATCCCGCGCGGATGGGTGGTGAAGGACCCAACTCTCATCGAGATCGCGCGCCGGATGCCCGGTTCGGTGGGAGCCCTGAAGTCGATCCGCGGTCTGAACGCGAAGGAAGCGGAGCGCTCGGGGCGGAACCTCGTCCAAGCCGTCGAAGCCGGCAAGTCGGCCCCACCGGTGCCCGCCCCGCCCGCGCCGTCTCGCACGGCCATCGCACGGGCGCGCATGATGTCCGGTCTCGCCGACGCGGTGGTGAGAGCCCGGTGCGAGCAGGCGGAGCTGGCCACGGAACTGGTCTCCACCAGGGGCGAGCTCGAAAGCCTTCTGGCCGCGGCCGTAGCGGGGACCCTCGAGGGGAACGAGAGCCGCCACCGACTGCTGCGGGGGTGGAGGCTCGACCTGGCTGGAGACGCTGTACTTGCCCTCGCCGCGGGCCGCCTGGCGGTTCGGGCTATCGATACCCCGCCCTATGTCGAGGAGGTGTCGCTCTAAGCCCGGCGTTGGGCGCTAGGGTCGAGGACATGGTCAACGACGAAGAACGCATAGCGCTGTTCATCGACTTCGAGAACCTCGCGATCGGTGCGAAGGATCGCGGTGAGAAACTCGATATGGGAGTGATCATGGACGCCCTCTCGGAGAGAGGGCGGGTGGTGATTCGGCGCTCGTACGCCGACTGGAATCTATTCAGCGACCATCGCCAGGGCCTGGTTGCCCAGAGGATCGAGATGATCGAGATTCCGCAGCGGACGGGGATGGTGCGTAAGAACGCAGCCGACATCAAGCTCGCCGTCGACGCCCTCGAGCTGGCCTTCGAGCGCGAATTCTTGACTACGTTCGTGATCGCATCGGGGGACTCCGATTTCACGCCCCTCGTACTCAAGCTCCGCGAGCTAAACCGCCAGGTCATCGGCGTAGGAGTGGAAGGGTCGACTTCTGAGCTACTGCCGGGGGCCTGTGACGAGTTCCTGTTCTACGAGCGACTGCTCGGCCCGGGCACGGCACGAGCGCGACCCGGTTCTCGACGTCGACCGAAGAAGGAAGCCGGTGGGGGAGAAGACGACGAGGCAACCTCGGACCTCGGCGGCGTCGCGCGGCTCATAACCGGCACGCTCTCGAACCTGCAACGGCTTCAGGACGGGCCGGTCCT
>JACCXF010000125.1 GCA_013697295.1 Actinomycetota bacterium
CGTAGTTCACCCTGTAGCGGCGTAGGGACGGGAACCTGAACGCAACGGCGGCGGTGCCCACGAGGCAGGCGGCGCCGCCTATCAATACGGACGCCTCGGCGCTCGTCGCTCCGGCGACGAGACCCGCCTCGACATCGCCGAGGCGCGGCCCACCCGTGACGATCATGAGGTTCACGGCGGACGCGCGGCCGAGGAGGTGGGGAGGCGTCGCCTGTTGCAGGATCGTTCCTCGGAACACCGCGCTGATGACATCCGCTGCGCCCGCGGCGGCGAGGAACATCAGCGTGAGCGGCAGCGACCACAGGGACAACCCGGCAAGGGCGATCGCTCCGCCCCAGGCGACCACGGCGAAGATGACCGCTCGTCCCTGATGTCTCACGCGCTCGACCCATCCGGATGAAAGAGCGCCGATGAGCGCTCCGGCCGCAGGGGCGGCGTACAGCAAGCCCAGGCCTGCAGCGCCGAGGTCGAAGACGCGCGCGGACAACTCGGGGAATACCGCTCGTGGCATACCGTAGATCATCGCAACGAGGTCGATGACGAAGATCGAAAGGATCACGGGGGTGCGGAAAGTGAATCGGAGACCTTCACGCACCGCCTCCAGGCCCTTGCTCTGGCCGGCGACGGCGCCCGCGCTCGCCGGCACCCACCGCAGCGCCGCGAACGAAGCGAGGAAGGTCACGCAGTCCAGGACATAGATCCAGAAAACGCCGTTGAACGCCGCTATCAGCAACCCACCGACGGCCGGTCCGGCGATCTGTGTCACCTGAAAGGTGACTTGCCGCAGCGCCATCGCCGCCGGGATCTTGTCCGGAGACACCAGACTCCTGACCATCGCGGTGCGCGGAGGCCCGTCGAGGGCGTGGAACGACGACGCGACCGCCACGAGAACATAGATGGCGATCAGGGGCGGGGTCTCCATCGTGCTGAGTACCGCGAGACCGGCGGTGCTGACCATCAACCCGATCTGGGCGCGGGCGATGAGCGTTCGTCTGTCGACCCGGTCGGCCAGAGCGCCGCCAAAGATCGATAACGCGATCAGCGGCCCCACCTCCGCAAGCCCGATGAGTCCGACCGCTACGGTCGAGCCCGTCAACTCGTACACCTGCCACGGCACCGCTACGTAGCGCATGTTCGTGCCGGCCAATGAGATCAACTGACCGAACCACAACGCCCTGTACCCGGGGGAGTCTCGGAGTGGAGTGATGTCGAGGGCTAGCGCACGAACGCGCGCGAAGCGCTTGCTCAAGTGTCCCGTCCCCTCGCGGACGACGAGCCCGGCTCCCTCATGATGCGGTTAAAGAGGTCAGTAGTCGATCTGAGAGAACTGCTTGAGCTTCTTCCGGCGGTGCAGAGCATCGATCAGCCTGACGGTTCCCGACCGCGATCGCATGACGATCGACTGGGTGACCGCGCTCGATGCTCGGTAACGCACGCCCTTCACGAGATCTCCATCGGTGATGCCGGTAGCGGCGAAAAACACGTTGTCACTCGCGACGAGGTCGTCGATGGACAGGATCTTGTCCATGTCGTACCCATCCGCCTCGGCCCGTTCCCTCTCGTCGTCGTTCCTAGGCCACAAGCGGCCTTGCATGCTGCCGCCCATGCACTTGAGAGCGGCCGCCGCGATGACACCTTCGGGCGTCCCGCCTATGCCGATGTACATGTCGAGGCCCGAATCTTCACGGGCCGCAGCGATCGCCCCGGCAACGTCTCCGTCGGGGATGAACTGGATCCGGGCCCCCGCATCGCGCACCTCTTTCACGATCTGCTCATGGCGCGGACGATCGAGAACGACGACGGTGAGGTCCGCTACTTCGCCACCCTTGATCTTGGCGATACGCTTGAGGTTGTCCGCAACTGGTGCGTCGATGTCGATCACATCAGCAGCCTGTTCGCTCACCGCCAACTTTTCCATATAAAAGCAGGGACCGGGGTCGAACATCGTCCCGCGTTCGGCGAGCGCGACCACGGCCAGGGCGCCGGGTTGACCTTTGGCCGTGAGGGTGGTCCCATCGATCGGGTCAACGGCGACATCCACTTCCGGAGGATCACCATTACCGATCCGCTCACCTCGGTAGAGCATGGGAGCCTCGTCCTTCTCCCCCTCGCCGATCACGACGATGCCGTCCATGGACACCGAATCCATCATGAAGCGCATCGCATCCACAGCGGCCTGATCGGCCGCCTCCTTCTCACCCCGACCCATCCAGCGGGCCGCCGCCAGGGCCGCAGCCTCGGTGACTCGAGCCAGCTCCATGGCAAGGTTTCGGTCCGGCGCCTGGCCCTCCGGCATCACTGCCTCCCTCGATTTCGTTACAGCACGATAAACCCAGGGTAAACAAAACCGCTATGCCACGACTTCGCCGTATCGATTGCTCCGGCCCCGGGATCCTCCGGCGGCGGAGAGGTCGCGGGTTCGAGTACCTCGACTACGCCGGGAACCGCATCGACGATGGCGAAGTCCTGCTGCGGATCAAACAGCTCGGGATCCCGCCGGCATGGCGCGATGTGTGGGTCTGTCCACACCCTAATGGCCATCTTCAAGCGGTCGGCACGGATGCAGCGGGACGTCGTCAGTACATCTACCACCTATCGTGGCGGGCGCGGCGTGACCAGGAAAAGTTCGACCACATGCTCGAGTTCGCTCGCGCGCTACCAGCGATGCGTGCGGTGTGGGCCGAACATCTGAAGCAGCCGGAGCTGTCCTACGAGAGGGTCCTCGCCTGCGCCGCTCGGCTCCTCGACCGTGGCTTCTTTCGCATCGGCACTGAAGGCTACGCAGAGCAGAACCAAACCTACGGGCTGGCGACCATCCAGAAGCGCCACGTGCACTTGGGTGAAAGCGTTCTCACCTTCGACTATGTCGCCAAGTCCGGCAAGCGTCGCATCCAGTCGATCGTCGACCCCGATGTATTCGAGGTAGTGGGCCTGCTCAAGCGGCGGCGCAGCGGACCCAGCGACCTGCTGGCATTCAAGGACGGACGGGTGTGGCGCGACGTCCGATCGGGCGACATCAACGAATACATCAGGGACATCGCACAGGACGACTTCACGGCCAAGGACTTCAGAACCTGGGGGGCGACGGTGCTCGCAGCGGTAGGCGTGGCCGTTTCGGGTGAGGCGAAGTCGAAGACCGCCCGGAAACGCGCCATCACAAGGGCGGTCCAGGAGGTATCCCACTACCTCGGGAACACGCCGGCGGTCTGCCGTTCCTCCTACATCGACCCTCGCGTGTTCGACCGCTATCGGTCGGGGTGGACCATATCGGGAGCCCTCGAACACATCGGCAACGTGAGCGCGGTCGGCGAACCCTCAACACAGGGATACGTCGAAGAAGCCGTCATCGACCTCATCGAGGAGCGCCGGGACTCGGAGGCCGTGGAGAAGATCGCCTAGCGCGCTGGTTGGGCGCTGGTGCAATAAGCACAACGGCCGGCATCCTCCGGGATGCTGCTCAGACACTCTCCGCACTCCTTGGTCCGACTCTGCACATCGGGCTCGGTCTTGTGCCGGCTCATCATGACGTTGACCGGGCGCACCACGAGGAAGAACACCGCAGCTGCGATGAGCAAGAACGAGAGGACATCCACCAGTACCTGCCCATAGCGGAACTCTCCGCCGCCGATCGTGAACTGATAGTCCGCGAGCCGGTCGACACCGGATCCGGGTATGGCGATGAGCGGGGAGAAAAGGTTCTCGACGAACGACGTCACCACCACGCCAAAGGCGGCCCCGATGACGATCCCGACCGCTAGATCGACGACGTTACCCCTGAGAACGAAAGCCCTGAAATCCGTGAACATCTGTAGCAACCCTTCTCTCGATAAGCGCGGTTCGCCGGAGTTGGTCAGAAAGATATCCAAGTCGCGGTGGGTTGCGGCGCTTATCGCGGCTGAAACAGTGGGCGACGTATCGGACGGTGTCGATCGTCAAGGGCACGAGGCGCGTTAGGGGGACGGCGGTCGCGAGCCCGACCGTCGGGAACGGAATAGAGAGATGAGCGTCACGACCACGACGGATGTGAGGAGAGTTACGAGCACGATCGTCAGGGTCGGGTCATCCTGATCCTCTGATCCCGCCGATTGGATGTCGTCGGGCGGTTCCGTGGGTCGCTCCCCGCCCGAACGATCGGCGAGGGGCACGAAGCGGACGTCATGGAGGGTGGAGAAATAG
>JACCXF010000136.1 GCA_013697295.1 Actinomycetota bacterium
GGGTTTCTAACCCGTCTTAGGGAGGGTGTCAGGGAGAACCTCAACCTGAGTGGATTTCCGGGCTCAGTTCCGGACGGAAGGTCTGGTGCAACCCGGAGCGTGGCGAGGATATATGTGTAATAGGGCGGTAAGGGACTCTCCGGAGACACAGTGCCCCCTACGAATAGAACGGTGATATCGAAATAAGACCCCGCCTGACTACTTTAAGAAAACAAGGCACCGACATTTGTTGGCTTCGGACTAGGAATCCGGTGCCGGTAATCACTTACCTGCAGCAGAAGGGGGCCCCCTTGTAGGAGGGCCCCCTTCTGCTACTTCTTGCAGCTTACGACTGTGACGCTCTACTCCTGCGTCTGCGGATTCAGATGATCCAGCGCACGTTTACCGAACCTTCCGACATTCGTCCGGAAAACCAAGAGTCCCTTTGCCGTATCCGGGCTGTGGACCCCGTCCGATGCGTAGACGGGGATTCCGCGTCCGGTACGGAAGTTGGGACCGACATAGGAATACGCAGACCAGTTATCGGATCCGGTAGCCCCATCGGGTGCGATGTCGTAGTAGGCGACCTCCTTGGGTTTTGTCGGGTCGTTGAAGTTGACCACGTTCACCCCGCCCATGTACCACGCGTTGACCAGCAGATCCTTGTGCGAGGTCGCGATCGGCAGCCCCAGATGGGCGGAACAGTACGCACCCGGCTCGGGCCTCGGGATCATGAATTCGCTGAGAAACGAACCCGTGGCCCCATCGGCAAAGAACATCCGGCCCGTATCGAAAGTGCCGGCAGGGTGCCAAGGTCTCTCTTCCCAATTGGTCTCAGGTGGACAGCCGTCCCCGAACGATTCGTCTATCCAGTTCACAACGCTTCCGTCGTTACTGAATGTTGCGGAGTGGAAGAAGTCGATCGCGCCCGGGATGTCGCCGGTTCCCCCACTACTGATCTCATCGTCCGAGACCCAGATCGGGTTGGCCGTGTCGGGGATTCCATTCGCGTCGACGCTCCACAATTGTCCCTGCTCGGCGCAGGCCGCTGCCGCCAGGTGCAGCTTGAGGTCAACGGAGATGTCGTGACAGCCGATCAGGTCGTTTAGAACACCTGGAGCGGACAGTCCCCGCTCTTCAATGTCAAAGATGCCATCGGGATCGCCCGGGTACGAGATAGGAGGCTCCGCTATGACCGACGAAGCCGCTGGATTGTCGAGAGGGACCTCGACGATCGAGATCTTCTCGTGTAGCGGACTCTCACCTGCAGCCGGTCCGTTCACCGGACCGCATGTTGGCCCCGGCCGCAGCGGGTAGGACGAGACGTACACAACCAGCCGGTCGGCATTCAGGTCGGGCCACGCGGTGATCGTGTGTGCCCCGCAGTCGGTGTACACGGCAGATACCTGCTCGATGGTGGCGAAGGGGTCCGCCGGGTCGTCACTCATCGTGAACACTCGAACGCCTTCCCAGCCGGTGGGATCGTCGTGCGCGGCTCTCGCCGCACCACATTGGGGCCCCGCCATCGTCCGGTCAACTGCCAGCAGCAGGAGATCGGCGACCCCGTTCCCATTGCGATCCCACAAGATTGGGTCGTTTTGGGCTCCGTCACAGGGGAAGTTCCTCAGCTGTCGTGATTGGGCGGGGTTCGAGATGTCGAAGATCCGAAACCCTCCCACCGGCAGATCGTTCCGGTAGTAGCCCATGAAGGCATGGTCTCCCCAGAACGCCAGATCGGTATTGATCCTGGAATTAGGAGAGGTCGACAACAAATCCATCTTCCTATGTTTGTCGGCGTTGTGGCTTGCCTGCACCGGTACCGACACAGCAATCAGCGAAATACCTACGGCAATGAGCGCCGCCAGACGCAGCCGTCTCTTAGACGACAATGCTTCACCTCCTGTTATCGAAGAAAAATACTTGCCCTAAGACTCGAGTAAACGGCCTGGCAATCACCTCCCCCGGCCTCGTTGCGCACCCGCCATGCCCGACAGAGCGAGGGTCGGATTTCCCGTGAGGGAAACCGAAGCAAGGGTCAAAGAAATAGGCAAAAAACCCGAACCCCGCCGCCCGGGCCGTTCCAATAATCAATCCAATAGGCACCCTGCCTCATTTCTCCAGTTTCTAACAGGACCAGCCGACGGTCAACCGGAGCTGAAGCCGGGAAATAGCCGGATCCTCGGCCCTAGGCAGCCCATTCCAGCGCGGCCCAATCCGGCCCCAGGCAGGCCATTCCAGCGCCCCAGACCGGGGAAACCCTCCGCCTATAAAACGAGCCCCCAGGGTGGCGCGCAGGTGGTGGCGCCGGTCGAACTCCCGGCGAACCGCAGCCATGATCTCGGCCGCCTGGCGCTCAAGCGTGTCGAGGTCGGCCTCGTCGAGCTTTGCCGGGTCGGCGTCGAAGTCGATTCTCGGCCTGGAAACGTCGACGATGCGACCCGGGCCGTATGCATATCCGGTCACTGGCTCTCTCCTTCGTGGGGGTTGAAATCGATGTCTGGATTGGTTGGGAGAGGTTCACGAGGAGTCACGAGGGGGGCGTTCAACCTCACCTACCACCTATAGAGAGGGGCTGTTGTAGGTGAGGTTGCGCGGCTCGCCACTTGTAGGTCTTGCCGGGGCGCTCCTCGGCAGGGTCACGCTCTGCGAGACCGTCCCTCACGAGGTCATCGAGGGCGCGGCGTAGCTGCTCGAAACTGGGGCGTGGTTGCTCGAGGTCGGCCATGACCGTCTGACGCGTCTGCCACTCATCCGTCAGCAGGTCTGCAACCATCCGCCGGACCTCCGAGCGTTCGACCGCTGAGGCGTCCCCTATGGCGACCAGGGAACCGTCTTCCTGGAGCTCGTAGAGAAACTCCGCAGGGTCGAACAAGCGCGCCCAACCGCGCACCAGGACGCGCGTCGGGGTGTTGGTCCGCTGAACCTCGAACGGCGGCGTCGAAGGCGCCAAACAGGGCATGACCCCCTGAGATACCCCGGCCGTGTTCCCCTCCCGCCTTGTTCTCATGGACGCTCACGACTAGCGTTTTGCCGGCGGTTCTCGCTCCGGCGATCCACGGTGCAGACCTGCGCGCTACCTCGGCGTTGTCATTTTCGTCCCGCATCCCGAAGGCGTGCCGCGCGGTGTCCACGACGACGATGTCCTCAGGGCCGTTGATCGTCCTCGTCAACAGCTCCGCCGGGGCCTGGTTCATCGTCTCGACGAATGACACGTCAGCCCATTCTTCCCCCGCGTCCCTGAGCCGTTCGTGCCACGCGCGCTCCCCCTCCTCGGTCAGGAAGAGGATGGTGGTCCCCGCTCGCCTCCAATTCTCAACCGACGATCGGAGTGCCTTGGTCTTGCCCACCTTGGGATAGGCGCTGATAAGCGTCGCTGTTCCTCGAACGATGCAAGGTCGGCCGACGAAGTCGAGCCATTCAAGAGGGCCGAAGTCTTTCGAGGCAACCTGTCGGCCGGTCCATTCGCGCAACCCTGAACCCGACCTACCACGCCCCCCCTCTAACGGGGGGTGGGTGTTGTAGGTCGGGTCTTTCCGGCGTCGCGGAGTACAGGCCGCATCGACAGTCCTCTGAATCGCAGACGGCGCAGTAAGTCCTCACGGCGATCACGATCGCAGCCTCCCGACCTCACGGAGCCGCGCGATCTCTCTACACGGCCAGCAATTGCCGTGCGTTTCGCACTCGCATGTCACTCGCCGTATTTCTCGGATCCTTCGGCGGAGGTTGGTATGATCGGTGTCGGTGGTTTTGGTTGAAGAGTTGGCGGGGCCGGTCCCGGCGGGCCGGCTTCGTTCGCGTTTCACGCGTCGTCACCGCCTTTGCGGCGAGCCTGAGCCGATTTGAGCGCCAGTCGGGTGAAGTAGGCCTTACGGGCGTGCATGGCGCGTCGGGCGCGTTCCTTCGGATCGAGGGTGAGTTCGGGATCAACCTCTCTCTCGAACCGAGCCATGAACGCGTCACGCGCTGGCTGCGAGACGGTTTTGGAGTCGTAGCTCGCGTGGAGCCTGTGGGCCCCAAGACGTCCTCGGAGCGAGAGCTCGCTAGGGGATAGCGGGCGCATGGGCGCAACCTCCTGGGAGGTTGTCTCGACGGGACGTTACGCCCGCCTTGCCGCCCTGCGCGCTTCGACTACGCAAGACGAACTCGGTGGCGGTCATAAGACCGCCTCCATGGGCTGCCCATCGTCGACAAATAAGTCGCCGGGAGAAACGCCCAAAACGGTGGCAATCTGCTCGAGGACTTGGGTCGGCGGAGCGGTTGTGCCGCGCTCGTACCCCGCGACAGAGGGATAGGAGCGATCGAGTTCTACGGCGAGCCGCTCCCGAGTTACCCCCGCCTCCTCGCGCAGGGCGCGCAGGTTGGTAGGGCTGAAATGACTCGGCATAGCCAGGGACACCCCCTTACGGGTTGGTGTCGCCTGGCAGAAAAGCACCCCGATACACGGCGATGCCGGCCGAACAGCGACTTCTATGCGAAGCTTATAGAAGCGATGGCGCTAGAGTAACGACCTCCTCAGATCATCATCTCGAAGTCCACCAGTCCGGCCTGGTTCCTGGCGCAGGCCGAAGCACTCCTCTCCAAGAAGGCCCCCTTCATGATTGTGGGCAAAGGAAAGCGTGCCCGCGAGATGATTGACCGGTTTCGAAAACAGAGTCCCGGGGTCGCGGTGGCGCGGTGGCAACAGGACGGCGACTGGATAGCCGTCGCCAGGAGCGAGCTGCTCGAGGACAATCCGATTTTTGTGGTCCGAGCGAAGGATGGCAGCTGGGCGGCTCCGCCTCAGTTCTTTCCCTCCTAGGCTCGCCAGACAATATCTAGACGAGCAGGATCGAACTTGTTCGCCCCGGGGCGCGCCGGCTTCACGATCACCTTCTCAATCACGGTCCCGATCAGTGAGCGACGCCAGTCAAACCCCTGCGTCTCCCATGCCTCTTTCAGGCCCTCCTACAGCCGGTCCCCCGGACTGAGCCTCTTGTGCGCCTCTCGAGCTCGCTCATCGGCTGCCGAAGCCCCGTAGCGGCCCAGCATCTGACGCGACTTCCACCCCGCGAGCCGCATGAGGTCGCCCCCCCTGTCTACATCCCCGCGTAGTCGTCGCCCTCGGCGAGGCGCTCCAGGGACGCGCGCGCCCTCTCGCCGACGGCCGATGCCGCATAGCGATTCAACATCTGCATCGTCTTCCATCCACCCAAGTACATTTGCTCATCTGCAGCCATGCCCTTGGCCTTCAGACCGTGGGCCCAGGTATGCCGTAACTGGTGGGGGTGGATCGGGGGGTCGATCCCGGCCCGGCGAGAACGACGACGCAGGAGCTGGGTAACTCCGGATTTCGTGAACTGGCCACGCGGGCCGAGCCACATCCACGGGAGCGCTGCGTGGGGGTGGCGCCTCCTGAGGCGCAGGTAGCGATCCAACGCCTTCAAAGGCACCGCGGGGACGACGACGATTCGGGTTCGGTTGCCCTTGCCGTGGACGACGAGCTGACGGGTCTCGCGGTCGAGCGCATCCCTATTGAGCGAGACGCCCTCCTCGAGCCGTAACCCGGTAGCGAGGTAGAGACGTATGAGTGCCTCGTCTCGGCGGTCCTCGAAAGAGCCCGGCGAGCAGGTCTTGAGCAGCGCTTCGATGTGATGGCGGGGGACGACGGGGATCGCCTTCTCGCCGATCTTCGGTGGCGACATGCGGGCCATGGGGTGTGACGGGACTTCCCCCTCGGACAGCAGCCAGTTGAACAGCTGTTGCAGGTTGCGGTAGTGCGTGGCCGCGGTGGAGTCGGCGAGTCCTTCGAGCGAGACCATATAGGCCTCGATGTGTTCCCGGTGAATGTTCGCCGGCGCGGTTGGCATCCCGGCCCCGGCCAGGAAGGCGCGGAACCTGAGCGCGCCGTCGGTGTAGGCGCGGACGGTCCGGGGGGACTTGCGGGTCGCTTGCAAGGATGTACGCCACTCAAGATTGAGGTCCGCGAGATCGAGTGCATCGGCGGCGAGCAGGCGAGCCATGAGAGGTATCCTTCCTGGGAGCGAAGCACCGAGTCGAGCCAAGATTAGACGCTCCGGAAGCGGTATGCAAGGACCTTGGAGGCAGAAACCGAGGAAAAGCGCAGGTCACACGCCCCCTTAGCTCAGACGGCAGAGCGTCTCCATGGTAAGGAGAAGGTCCACGGTTCGATTCCGTGAGGGGGCTCCACCTTCCTGGCGGCGTAGCTCAGGGGCAGAGCAGGCGGCTCATAATCGCCGAGTCGGTGGTTCGAGTCCACCCGCCGCTACGAGCACCGATTTCCCCGCCCCGCGCTCAACTCCGAGCCGCCGGATACCGAAGAAACCCTTGGAGGTATTTGGCATATGGCTAACCGATTCTGCAACCACTGTGGCACCGACGTCGAGGACGCCGGGGGCTTCTGCCTGCTGGGACATTCCCTGCGGCACCAGGCCCCCGTGACCCCTATGAACGAGCTTCGCAACGAGGTCGACCAGGCCTTCGAAGAGGCCCGTACGCAGGTGACGGACGCCCTCAGGGGCAGTCGCGACGCCGCGATCATGGATCATCCGGCCCAGGGCCTGCCCACTCGACCGGTCCCGGCTCACCAGCGGGTTGCCGTGGGCGTGGGAGCCGCGACGGCTACCCGGGCTCGAGCTTCCGGCCCGCCGCCGCCTCCACCTCCGCCCCCGCCCCCAGCCCCCGCGAAGCGGAGCGTGTGGGACCTCGCTACCCAGCCCACCCCCGACGGGCCTGACCCCATCGCATCCTTCTCGCCGGCCCCCCGCATGGACTGGGGCCCGGAGCGATCCTCGGCTCGCGGCGCCCTCAGCCGTCTGCTCAAGACCGCCCAGGCCTGACCGGCGGCTCGGCCCGCTATACTTCCTCTCTTCCGAGGTTCTCAAGCCATTCAGCGCGAGGTGAAGCATGGCCAGTGATCGCCGCATCCACGTGACGCTCGAATGCACGCAGTGCAAGCGGCGCAACTACATAACCGAGAAGAACCGGCACAACAGCCGCGACCGGATGGAGCTCAAGAAGTACTGCCGGTGGTGCTCCTTGCACACCGCGCACAAAGAAACCCGCTGATACCCGGGCCCAGCTTCAGCTAACTAGTCACGAACGTCCGGATCGCGGGGGTAGGGGCTAGGGATCTTCTACCCGGCAAATCGGTTGAGTCGGTCCATCCAGGCGCCGATGATGTCATTAAGTCTTTAGATGGTCGCCCCCACCGTTGAAGGCTGGTTTTGCAAAGGCCCTCGTTCGTCCCGACGAGGGCCTTTCTCTTGCCCGGGTTAGCCTCCTCGGACACGACCAGGAGGAGACCCAGTTGGCGACGAAGCCGGATCGGCCCGAACCACCCCACGCAGGCCCGGAGAAGGAGACCCTCGAGGGCTTCCTCGACTGGCAACGAGCGACCGTGTTGTGGAAGCTCGAGGGCCTGAGCGACGAGGACCTGCGGCGTCCCATGACTGCGTCGGGATTGACGATGCTCGGCGTCGTGAAACACATCGCCTACGTCGAGCGCTGGTGGTTCCAGCAGGTCTTCCTCGATCGTGACGTCGACTTTCCCTGGACGGACGAAGACCCGGATGCGGACTTCCGCATCGAGCCAACCGAGTCCACCGACGAGATCCTCACCCTGTACCAACAAGAGACAGAGGAAGCGGGCAAGATCGTGAAGGGATCATCGTTGGACGGTGTATCAACACACCCGAAACGAAGCGGCTACTCGCTGCGATGGATAGTCATCCACATGACGGAAGAAACCGCGCGCCACAACGGCCACCTCGACCTCATGCGCGAAGCGATCGACGGCGTGACGGGTGAGTAGCCCCCCGCGACTGGTGGGGTAGTGGTGGCGGCTGCCCACCGACCCGAACCGCCGCGCACGGGCTCGGAGAAGGAGACCCTCGAGGCGTACCTCGACTATCACCGCGCGACCGCCCTCTGGAAGCTCGAGGGACTGAGCGACGAGGACGTCCGCCGCCCCATGACGCCGTCCGGATTGACGATGCTTGGTCTGATCAAGCACATGGCGTACTCGGAGCGGTGGTGGTTCCAGGGCTGCTTCCTCGGACAGGACGTGGAGGTCCTCTGGAGCTGGGACGAGGATGAGGACGATCCCGATGCCGAGTTCCGGGTCGAGCCGGACGAGACGACGGAAGGGATCGTCACCATGTTCCGTGAGGAGACCGAAAGGGCGCGCGACATCGTGCACGAAGCGTCTCTTGACGATCTCTCGCGTCTCCCACGGCGAAGTGACTACTCCCTCAGATGGATCCTGCTCCACACGCTGCAAGAAACCGCGCGCCACAACGGCCACCTAGACCTGATGCGCGAGTCCCTAGACGGCACCACAGGCGAATAACTGGTCTACGGACAAGCTGGGTCCGTGGGGTAGAGCCGGAGGGGGACGACATGCCGGAGGGCGACTAAATAACGGTGTGGAGTCCCGGAGGTATGGCGGCCGCCTCCGGCGTCCCCCAGAGACCGCACCCACCACGAAAAAAGGCCCCCGGCGAAACCGGGGGCCTTAGAAGTTACTGAAACGAAAAGAGGCTAGAAGTCCATGCCTCCGCCGTCGGGCATGGCCGGCATCTTCTCCTTCTCCGGCTTGTCCGCGACGATCGCCTCGGTCGTGAGGAACAGAGCTGCGATCGAAGCTGCGTTCTGCAGCCCGGAGCGGGTCACCTTTGCGGCGTCAACCACGCCCGCCTTGAAGAGATCGCCGTATTCGCCGTTCGCAGCGTTGAGGCCCTCGCCGGGGCCGAGCCCGCGCACCTTCTCGATGACGACTCCGCCTTCGAGACCGGCGTTGCGGGCGATCACCTTGAGCGGCTCCTCGAGAGCCTTCTTGACTATCCAGGCGCCCGTCGCCTCGTCGCCGGAGAGCTCGACCTTCTCGATGGCCTCCTGAGCGTGCAGGAGCGTTACGCCACCACCGGCGACGATGCCCTCTTCGACGGCCGCCCTCGTCGTCTGCACCGCATCTTCGATGCGGTGCTTCTTCTCCTTGAGCTCGACCTCGGTCGCGGCTCCGACCTTGATGACCCCGACGCCGCCGGACAACTTGGCCAGGCGCTCCTGGAGCTTCTCGCTGTCGTAGTCCGAGTCCGATCGCTCGATCTCAGCCTTTATCTGGTTGATGCGTCCGGAGATCTCGTCGGCGGTTCCGCCGCCTTCGACCACCGTCGTGTCGTCCTTGCTGACGACGATCTTGCGGGCCGTCCCCAACATCTCGAGGCCGACCGACTCGAGCTTGAGCCCGATCTCCTCCGAGACGACCTGGCCACCCGTGAGGATGGCGATGTCCTGGAGCATCGCCTTGCGGCGGTCTCCGAACCCCGGGGCCTTCACCGCTGCGGCTTTGAAGGTGCCGCGGATCTTGTTGACGACGAGGGTGGCAAGAGCCTCGCCCTCGAGGTCTTCCGCCACGATCAGGAGCGGCTTGCCGGCCTGCATGACCTTCTCGAGCACCGGCAGCATGTCCTTGACCGCGGAGATCTTCTGATTGGCCATGAGGATGTACGGCTCTTCGAGCACTACTTCCATCCGCTCGGCGTCGGTGACGAAGTACGGCGAGATGTAGCCCTTGTCGAAACGCATCCCCTCGGTGAGCTCGAGCTCGAGTCCGAAGGTGTTGCTCTCCTCGACAGTGATGACGCCTTCCTTGCCGACCTTGTCCATGGCCTCGGCGATGATCTCGCCGACCGAGGTGTCGCCGGCGGAGATCG
>JACCXF010000189.1 GCA_013697295.1 Actinomycetota bacterium
TGGCTGCGCGCGGTCGAGCATCGGCTTCAGCTCTGGCAGGAACGGCGCACGCACCAGCTTCCCGGGGATGAGGCCGGCCGGGCACGCGTTGCGCGAGCGATGGGCTTCAAAGATTCGCCGATCGCCAGCGCGTCGATGCGCTTCGACGAGGTGCACGCCTCCGTGCTCGCCGACGTTCGCAACCGATTCGAACGACTCTTTTACAGGCCGATGATCGAGTCCCTGTCCGAGGGTTCCGGCCCCCGGCTGTCGCCGGAGGGCCTGCGCGAGCGATTGCTGGTGCTGGGCTTTCGCGATGTCGAGCGCGCTGCCCGCACGCTGGACGGACTCGTCTCCGGCACCTCGAGGCGCGCACGCCTCTTCCGGTTGCTGACCCCTGCGTACCTGCGCTTCGTCGCGTCATCACCGGTCCCCGACGAGGGCCTCTTCGCCTTCCTGCGACTCGGCGAAGCCGTGGGGGGCCGTCTCGACGCACTCAACGCTCTGCGCGAGAACCCTCCCGGCATCGAGTTCTTGGCCCGCTTCCTCGGTACAGGGCGGTTGCTCGGTGACGTGCTGGAGCACGTTCCGGAGGAGTTGCAGGCGATCGCAGATCAGCGCATCCCGGAAACTCTCAAGGACAGGGAACGCCTGGTGCGCGAGGGAGTGTCGTCGCTCGGGTGGCGGGAGCCCGAGCACCGTCTCGATGGACTGCGGCGTTTCAAACGGCGCGCCATGTTGCAGGTGGCCCTTGCGGACGTCGGCGGCACCGTTGCCGTCGAGGCGATCGGGGTCGGGCTGGCGGACCTCGCCGACGCGTGCGTCGAGGCGGCGCTGGAGGACATCGACGTTCCGTTCGCGGTGATCGGAATGGGGAAGCTTGGTGGCCGCGAGCTCAACTACTCGAGTGACATCGACGTGATGTTCGTGCACGACACGTCGCAAGAAGAGGCCGAGTCGATCGGAGAGGATCTGCTCCGCGCGATCGGTGAGGTTACCCCCGAGGGCCAAGCCTTCCGGATCGACGCCAATCTCCGCCCCGAGGGGAAGTCGGGCCCCCTCACGCGGTCGCTCGACTCGTACCTCGAGTACTACGCGCGTTGGGCCAAGCCATGGGAACACCAGGCCCTGTTGAAGGCGCGGGTCGCCGCGGGAGACGCTGAGATGGGGAACGCACTCGTGCAGGGGACGCGCCGCTTCGCCTATCCAGTGGAGCTCACCGCGGACGTCCTCGCGCAGATCAGGCACCTCAAGGCGCGGATGGAGCGCGAGCGCATCCCGCGCGGGACGGACCCGCGCCGACACCTAAAGCTGGGACCCGGCGGACTGTCGGATGTCGAGTTCAGTGCCCAGATCCTGCAGCTGCAGCACGCGCATCGCGTCGAGACGCTCCGGGTGACGGGAACGTTGCCCGCTCTTGCTGCCGCTCGCGACGCGGAGCTGTTGGGCGAGGACGACGAGCGCCGGCTCGGCGATGCATACCGCTGGCTCATGCGGCTCCGCAACAGGCTTTTCTTCCTGTCGGGACGCCCTACCGACGCGTTGCCACCGTCACCCGAGGGTCTCGAGGCCCTCGGCATCGCGATGGGTTATCGGGAACAGCCGCGCCAGGAGCTCGAGGAGGCCTACCTGAGGATCACGCGACGCGCTCGGCGTTCGGCCGAATCGTTGATCTACGGGGGCAAGCGCTAGGCGTGTCGCAACGCGTCGAGCAGAAGCTCCATCGAGACGTTGTCCGACGAATCCTTTGCCCGGTGCACGAACGTGATGTCTCCCTCCATGTCGACCACCACCGCGCCCCCGAGTTGCTTGGGGTCCTGCTTCGGTTTGGCGATCCCGCGCCCCTTCAGGAGTGACTGCGCGCCTCGCTTCCATACCGTCGGGCCGACGACGCCGCTCCAACCCGACCGCTGCATCCTCAGCAGTTTGTAGCTGCGCTTCTCGGGGTCGACGAACAATCGGAACTGGATCCCGAACTCATCGCGGAAGTCGGCGGCAATATCGGGACGACCAAGGCCGATGGCGACCACGTCCGCGTCCAGCGAGCGGATCTCGTCATAGTGGTCGCGCAACTGCGCGACTTGCTCGCGGCAGAACGGTCAGCCGTAGTGACGCAGCCACACGACCGCTACGGGCTGGTCCCGCCACAGCTCGCCGAGCCGCTGGCTCTCCCCGTACGAATCCCGTAGCTCGACGTCGTTCAGTTCTTCGGTGGTTGCCATGACTCCCGAATCCTACCCATCACCCCCCGCCGGCAAGCCCGGACGCGAACGCGCCAGGGGGGCCGGGTCGCACCGGCCCCCTCTGACTACTCCGGTGGTGACGTTCGTTTAGGTGTACATGAGCGAGCCGGGCGTGGTGAGTAGCTCGCCGGTCTCGAGCCACGTCTTCAGGCCGGAGAGGATCATCGGCCAGCCGCCGTAGAGCTCTTCGTTCGCGCCCTCGCGGAGTTCGCTGTGCGTCACGGTCAAACGGCAGGAGTCGCCGACGGGTTCGATGTCCCAGGTGACCTTCGACGCACCTTCGTTCTTCACGTCGTCGCTCCAAAGCGCCGTCATGCTCTGCACGAGCCGGCGAGGCGGGTCGATCTCGAGGTTCTCTCCCTCCCCGAGGGGGGCCTGAGCGTTCGGGTTGACCATCTCGAAGCGCGAGCCGGGCGTCCAGTCCGAGTTGATTCGGGAGCCGAAGTTGTACTTGCTCCTGATCTCGGGATCGGTGATCGCCTCCCAAAGGCGCTGCGGCGTGGTGCGGATGTAGATCTCGAAAATCTTCTCCATGGGGCTCTCCAGTTTGCTCTTGAGTCCGCTGAGCGCGGCGGCCCAGGGCTCGGCGTATTTGCTCACCCACCGGTCGTGGACGAGTCGGATCGGGACCGGGTTCAGGAAGTGGAGCTTCTCGCGCCCTCGCCGCTTGGTGACCACCAAGCCCGCCTCCTCGAGCTGCTTCAGGTGCTTCATCACGCCGAAGCGCGTCATCGAGAAGCGCTCCTCGAGCGCGCTCAGCGATTGCCCGTCCTCTCGGAAGAGCTCGTCGAGCAGGCTCCGACGTGTCGGATCGGCGAGGGCTCTGAAAACCGCGTCCATGCTCCGACAATAAGTGACCGATGAGTCACATGTCAAGCCCAAGGAACATGTCAAGCCCAAGGAACATGACTCCGTCATCCGAGGGGCGAGCCGTAGTCGGTCAGAGGACTCCCCCGAGATATGGGAGGCAGCAGGACGGTGCTGCGATCGCGTTTCGCACGTCCCTGGTGAGCAGACGTCTGGAAAACCGAGCCGAATCGGCCCACAATTGTTCCCCATGAAGTGGACCAGGAGGATCCAACGCGGACCGGTTATCGCTCTCTCGATTGTCTTGTCGGTTGCCATCGTGGCGTTCCGATTCGGCGTCGAGGACCCTTCAGAACCGATCATGTTCCTCATGGTTATCCCTATAGGGCTCCTGGCAGCCGAGATGGGGTTGACGGGAGGGTTGATCGGAGCGGCCCTGGCGTCCGCGCTGGTAGTCGTGTGGGATGTCGTGGCCGCACCTAACCTGACGTTTCTCGGGTTCTCGCTCCGATTCATCGTCTTCCTAGCGTCTGGTGTGACCTTCGGGATCCTCATGCAATCCCGCAAGGAGATCGAAGGCGAAAGCCGGCGCTGGTTCGACCAATCGACGGACCTCAACTGTGTTGCCGACGTAGAGGGGAACTTCCTGCGGGTCAATGGAGCGTTCGGCGAACTACTCGGATACAAGCCCTCCGACATCCTGGGCACGCCATACATCTCTTACGTCCACCCCGACGACGTCGAGGCAACCATCGCCCTGGCCACGCAGATCGCTGAGGGGCGCACCAAGGTCGGAGAGTTCGAGAATCGCTACCGGGCAGCGGATGGCTCCTACCGATGGGTGCGGTGGACGTCTTCGACCGATCACGATCGTGGCTTGGTCTATGCCTCTGCGCGGGACGTTACCCAGACGAAGGAGCTCGAAGCCGAACTTCGAGACCTCGCCCTAACCGACCCTTTGACCGGCTTGTTCAACCGGCGCGCGTTCGAAACCGAGGCTCAGCGTCAGATCGACTTCCTGCGACGCTACGGGCCGGGAGGGGCACTCTTTCTGTTCGATATCGACGACTTCAAGACGATCAACGACTCGCTCGGACACCAAGCGGGCGACGAAGCTTTGAAGAAAGTCGCGTCGACGATAAAGATCCGGACGCGCACCACCGATATCTGCGGGCGCCTGGGTGGCGATGAGTTCGTCATCCTCTTTCCAGGGGTCGGCCACAATGAGGCCGAGATGCTGGCGAACGGGCTGCTGGGGTTCATCCGAGATCAATCCGTGGGGGACGATGATTCAAGCGTTGGCATAACCTCGAGCATCGGCATCGCTCTGTTCTTTCAAACAGACGCTGATGACGTCGAGGTCCTCCTGGCAAAGGCCGACGCAGGCATGTACGCCGTGAAGCGAGCAGGAGGAGATGGGGTTGCCTTCACGACGGCGCCGGCGGAGCTGTAGGCGAACTCAGATATCGTAGAACTGATCTCCCGGTGTTTCGTTGTTTCTCAACACTTGCCATTGAGCGCGTTAGTCCTGCTCAGAGGGCCTTTCGAGACGTTGAGGGTTGTCGTCATCTTTCGTTGCTTCTCAGCATCGCGTGTCCAACGCGTGTCCAGGGGGACTACGCCCCTTCCGAGCCCCACCGGCCCGGCACGCGGCGAGCTCGGCATCCGGGGGCGGCAGTTTCGGTGCTCGTGGTGGGGCGCACTGGGATTGAACCAGTGACCTCTTGCGTGTCGAGCACCTTCCTCCGGGCTATGGCCGCTACCCTTCTTTGAAGGCGTCGTGAAGCGGGCGGTCGTTGGCGCCACAGGGCGCTGCCGATAGCAATGCGAAATGTGGTGGAGCCACGCGTCCGGCGCTAGAAGTCCTTCATCACCTCGAACGGCCCCGTGGGGCCCTGGATGTTGGAATCGTAGGCCCCGTCGGGCATGAACCTGACATAGATCTCCGGACGCCATACCGTCTTACACAGCAGATCCCCCAGGACCAGTTGAGCGAGGTTCCCCCCGACCTTTTCCCCGATCCACTTGAACAGGCGCATGATGGCCTTGTAGTCGGTGTCACTAAGAGCATCGAAGCTCCTCAGTACGGCCTTGAAACCTCTCTCGACAATCTCGTTCTTGATCCAGGTGGGGATAAGTGCCGATTTGAAGATCCGGCGAGGACCCCACTCGAGCAGCTTCTTCTCAAAGCGATCGGGAACGATCTTTAGAACAGCCTTGATGCCCTTCCGCACGATGCTCCCGAAGAGTGGGATCCCACTGCAGAACTTGAATCTGCCTTTGACCTTTGCCTCTAGCGAATCGTCTGCGAGCCTCTCGACTGTGGCCGGATCACTGCCCGCATACTTCATCTTGAAGTCGAGCAACTCAAAGAAGTAGGCGACGTCTAACGGCAGTACCATCGCCCCCTCTTGCGAGCCGGTCGTCGCCAGGCGGACGCCGGCGGCGTCAACGCAATACCTCACGTCGTTCCAGCTGTATCGCATCCAATGCAAGGGGTCGGCTCCGACGGGTTGCTCGATAGCGAAGTCCCCTTCCCAACCCGCGATGAAAGACGTGTTCATGAACTGGCAGTCGGCGAAATCGTCCACGGGATCGAGCGGGTCGGTCGCCAGCGCAACCTCGTCCCCGTCACGGACTCCCCCGCTGTCGGTGTCGGCTTGGAGTGGATCGGTCTTGTGGGTCAGGAC
>JACCXF010000195.1 GCA_013697295.1 Actinomycetota bacterium
CCGGTCTTCCCGAGCTCCCTCAGGAAGCACTCCGCTTCGGTTTTCTCGGCGCCTACGCATTCATCCTTCAGAACATGGTTCGTCGCTACTTCCAGATGGATCTACGAAATCACGCTTACGTCAGCGCTATCGCCCGCGTCATCCTGGTTGCCGCGTTGATCGTTGCGATCCATCCAATCTGGGCGTGGACGGGAGCTGCGGAGGAGGTGGAGCTCGCCTTCGCCTTCTTCCTTGGTTTCTTCCCCGAGATGGGATTCCGGTTGCTCCGCCACCAACTATCGAGCTTCGTCCGAAGCGACGAGACGATGGATGAACGTTATCCGCTTCGTGACCTGGACGGGCTGAACGTCTGGTGCCAAGCGCGACTGATGGAAGAAGGCATCGAGGACATGCAGAACCTGACGACGGCGAACCTCGTCGACTTGATGCTCTACACCCGGATGCCCGTCGGGCGGATAGCCGATTGGATCGACCAGGCCTTCCTCTATCTACGGGTCGGCGGCGGGGTTGAAGGCGTTGAGACCGATCGCGCGAAATTGCGCCGGCTCGGGATCCGTACCGCGACAGACCTCATCGACGCGTGCGAAGCGGGTCGCCGCCACGATCGGGACTTCTACGACCCCTTCTTGCGGGTCCTGAACGCGGATCCATCCGAGCCCAGCGCGATCGAGGGACTCCGACGAGCTCTCGAAGGTGAGGTGAACCTGTGGCACATACGTGAATGGAAGAAGCACAAGTGGCTCAAGCCGCGTCGCATGCCGTCCAACGGAAGAGCGAAGGCAGAGCCGGTGACCGTGAGCGTTGATGTCAGCTGAGGGAAGAGAGGGAACATGTGCAACAATTGTCGCAATCCGCTCTACTGCATCGTGCCGCCGATCATCCTCGACCGGATCGCACGCAACGGAAACGAGGGACAGCGGGACAGGGCCCTAAGAACTCTGTCGCGCGACCATTCCCTGCGAATGGCGCGGCTGCACATGGCCGAGCTTCGGGTCGTCATCCGGAGAGGTGCGCCGACGACGGGCACTCTCGAGCAGACTTGTGGAAACAAGCGCCGGACGATCTACGACGCCCAGAACGGCGAGACGCTGCCGGGTGTCGTTGTTCGACCCGAGGGGACGGATTCAGCGGGGGACGTTGCGGTGGACGAGGCCTACGACGGCCTCGGTGCCACCTACGATTTCTTCTGGGAGACGTTTGAGCGAGACTCCATCGACGACGATGGGTTGCCACTCGAGGCAACTGTGCATTTTGGAGAGGACTACGACAACGCCTTCTGGAACGGCGTTCAGATGGTCTTCGGTGACGGCGACGGTGAACTGTTCAACCGCTTCACGTCTTCACTGGATGTCATCGGACACGAGCTCGCCCATGGAGTTACCGAGGACGAAGCCGGTCTCATCTACTGGCGTGAGCCGGGCGCCCTCAACGAATCGATGTCCGACGTCTTCGGCTCGCTGGTCAAACAGAAGAAGCTCGGTCAGACCGCGGAAGAAGCCGACTGGCTGATCGGAGCCGAGCTGCTGGGCCCTGAAGTAGATGGCGTCGCCCTTCGATCCATGAGCGCCCCCGGAACGGCGTACGACGATGATGTCCTCGGAAAGGATCCGCAGCCGGGGCACATGGACGACTTCGTCAACACACTCTCGGACAACGGCGGCGTCCACATCAATTCGGGGATCCCGAATCACGCCTTCTATCTGGTTGCGACGGCTCTCGGGAGTTACGCCTGGGAACGCGCAGGACGCATCTGGTACGAGGCTTTGCGCGACCCGCAGCTTCGCCCGAACGCTCGCTTCCGAGCCTTCGCCCGCGCTACGGTGACGGCGACATCAGCGCTCTACGGCCCCGGCGGCGACGAGATGAAAGCCGTCACGCACGGCTGGGAGAGCGTCGGCATCCATATCTAAGAGAGGAAGGGCTTCTTGCCCGAGCAGCGGCTCAAGATCGACTTCAAGCGCTCCGGAGGAGTTACGGGGATGCAGCTAACCACGTGCGTCGACGTCGACGATCTGCCGGAGGACGAGGGGCAGACCGTGCGGGACATGGTCGAGCAACTCGATCTCGAGCAGATGTCCCAGCAACCCTCGGGTGCAGGTGCACCTGATCGGTTCGTGTACGAATTGCGGATCGAGCAGGGAGAGCGAACCGTTGACGTGTGTCTGGGCGAAGCGGAGCTGCCGGAAGACCTGCGGCCTCTTGTGCGGGATCTGGAGAAGAGGGCCAAGAGCCGCTAGGCGAGAAACCGATACGCAACGGAAGCGAGATGCAACTTGCAGCCGGACGCGAGAAGGGAGCGGGTTCCCCCGCTCCCTTCGTTCAGCCCTAGACGTCTTGGATCTAGACGGTGTTTCTCGATCGACCTCTGTTCCCAGCCACCGCCCGGTAGATCAGGAGCAGGATGATCGCCCCGACGATGGCGGAGAGCCACGTCGAGATGTCGAAGAACTCATCCATGGGTTCTGCGTTGAACAGCACTCCTGCGAGGAAACCCCCAAGAACGGCTCCGACGACACCGATAAGCATCGTAATGATGATGCCGCCCGGATCGTCTCCGGGTAGGAGCGCCTTGGCTATTGCCCCTGCGATTAACCCTAGGATCAGAAAGGCGATGATGCCCATCAAACCTCCTCAGTCGGGACTGAACTACCAGTCCATTGGACCGCCCGTACCCCCCTTAAGTTACAGAAAAAATGCCCATGAAGCCAGACTTTCAAACGTCAGCTCGTAAAGCTTGGGTCCGCCGCAGCCACGAGGATGCGCATGAATCTCTACACGCGGCCAATCCTTCCCGCACCTCCGTCCCTAGACTGACCATCATGAAGGATGGCGGGATGACCGAACGCACGCTCACGGAACGCGAATTGAATCGAGCCCTCCTCGCGCGACAGCTCCTTCTCGAACGGTCGGACCTATCCCTCAACAAGGCTCTCGAGCGCATCGGGGGGCTGCAGACTCAGTACGCACCCTCTGCGTATATCGGGCTGTGGTCGCGCTTGAGGGACTTCCGAAAAGAGACGCTGACTCAGGCGCTCGAGAAGCGCCGGATCGTCCAGGCGACGATGATGCGCATCACGATCCATATGGCCACCGTCCCGGATTACAAGCTCTTCTCCGCCGGCACGAGGAAGAGCCGCCGCAAGGTATGGCTCAGCTATCACCGGCGACACGCCGGCGACCTCGATATGCCGGCCGTGGCGCGAAGCGTCCGCAAACACCTCGCCGATGGACCCCGAAATCAGGCTGAGCTCGTCGAGTTGCTCGAGAGCGACGGCTTCCCACGCATCGCCTGGTCGGGTGCCGGACTGTGGGTCGACCTGGTGCGGGTGCCGCCCTCGGGCACCTGGGCCAAACGGCGAGCCGACCTCTACGGTCTCGCCGCGGACTGGATCGGGCCCTACCAGGAGGACGAGCGTGCGGGGATCGAACACCTGGCGCGCCGGTACCTGAGCGGCTTTGGGCCCGCGCCGGTCACCGATATCGCCAATTGGGCAGGGCTCCAGGTGACGGCGCTTCGCCCGGTCATGGCAGAGATGAAGTTGCGCCGGTTCAAAGATGCCAAGGGAGGGGAACTCGTCGATCTTCCGCGCGCGCTTCTTCCGGACGCGGAT
>JACCXF010000198.1 GCA_013697295.1 Actinomycetota bacterium
CAGCCGGCGAGCTTCTGACCGAGATGGCGGACCTGGCCGGACCGGTCCTTAACACTTCGGGTGCCGCGCTCGCGGCCGCGCTGGCAGCGGTGGCGGTGGTCCTCCCGGTTGCCTACCTCTCGGTGCGACATCGAAGCCACCTGGCCGGGGGGGCCAACGCCGTGATCGTCGGCGGTTTCGCGCTCCCGGGGCTCGTGGTCGCACTGTCGTTCGTCTTCTGGGTGCTGAGCGCCCCGGGGTTGGGTTTCTTGTACCAAACGTTGCCCCTGTTGGTGCTGGCGTACGTGGTTCATTTCGGCGCCCAATCACTTCGCACCGCGCAGGTGGCGGTGGCGGGTATCCCACGCAACGTGGAGGACGCGGCTCGCTCGCTGGGAGCCGATCGCTGGCGTCGCCTCGTTCGCGTCGATCTCCCCCTCATGCGGCCTGCGCTGCTGTCCGGCGCCGGGATCGTCCTCCTGTCCACCATGAAAGAGCTCCCCGCCACCCTGATCCTGGCCCCCGCGGGGTTCCAGACTCTGGCCATGAAGATCTGGTCCGCGACCCAGAGCGCCATCTTCGTCAACGCCTCACTCGCTTCATTGATGTTGATCCTTCTCTCCGGCTTCCTCACCTGGGCTCTCGTCATCCGGGGGACTACTGTGGCGCGGTAGACGGCGCGGCGCGGGGGGAGTGGCACGAAGGCGGAGTTCGGAGCACCGACCCTCGAACGAACGGCTCGCCGTAGGACGACGGGTCGGTCCGCAGTACAAACGAACTCGCCGCGGTTCGCTAGCATCGACACTGACTCTAATCACGGGCGTCACAACAAACGGAGGTACACATGCTCGCGAACCGCGTAGAAGAGGCGATGAACAAACAGCTCGCTATGGAGCTGCGCTCCGCATACGCCTACCTATCCATGTCGGCCTATGCCGAGTCACTGAGCTTGCCGGGGATGGGCCGCTGGCTCCGCAGCCAGTCAAAGGAGGAAGTGGATCACGCGATGAAGTTCTTCGACTTCATCAACGATCGGGAGGCGACCGTCAACCTCGAGACATTGGAGCAACCACCGAAGGACTTCGCTTCCCCGCTTGCGGTCTTCGAAGAAGCGCTAGGCCACGAGAAGGCAGTCAGCGAGGCGATCGCCGACCTCTACACGGTCGTCGTCGAGGAGAAGGACTACGCCTCCCAGGCGTGGCTGGACTGGTTCGTGACCGAGCAGGTCGAGGAGGAGAAGAGCGTCGGGCGCATCGTCGAATCTCTGCGACGGATCGGGGATCGTGGCGACGCTCTGTTCTTCCTCGATAAGGAGCTCGCCGAGCGCGGCGCCTGACGCCTTGTTCTAGCCCGGCGCTTCCAGGATCAACTTGACGGCCAGTTGAACCCGCTGAGCCCGGTGGTCGGGTTCGGTCGCTCCCACAACCCATCGGACGATCTCGTCGCGATGGTCGGGCTCGAACCCCTCGAACGCTTCGTGGGCTTTCTTGTTGTCGTCGAGCGCCACGCGCAGATCGACGGGGACGTCCGAGAGGTCGTTCACGGGCGACACCATATCCAAGAGGCGCGCTCAGACCCCAGCAACTCGGTGCCTAACCTTGCTTAACGCCGAGAGTTACGTGGTTGGCACGACGCATCGCGACGCGCGACCCCTGCGCGCTCAGGCAGCGTTCAGGCGCCGTCTCCGGAGGGCATCACCCACAGGTTGTCGGCCAGGCGCTGTCCCAGGGCTACGCGCTGGCCCTCGAGCTCGAGCGTGCGCGTCCCATCGGGAGCGACCTCCATGACCTCGAGGTCCACCCCCGGCATGAGCGCATGGTCCTCGAGGTAGCGAAGGACGTCGTGATCCAGCTCGACGTCCTCGAGCAGCCTCGTGAGGCGTCCGCTCTCACCCGCGGCCATGGAGGCAACCGACTTCAGATCGGACCAGGTGATCGCTGAATGGGTTCCGGGGATGGGGTTGCCGTGGGGGCAGGTCGGTTCGCCGGACAACTTGGACAGGATCGCTTCCTCGACGTCGGCCGTCATGACCTTTTCCCAGTCCTCCGCCTGTTCATGACACATATGCCATGGGATCCCGAGGATGTCGACGAGCATCCGCTCCGCCAGACGGTGGCGGCGGACCAGCGTTTCGGCCACCAGACGCCCGTTCTCGGTTAGCACGATGTCCCTGGCCCCCTCGACGCTCACGTAGCCCTCGTTGGCCAGCCGCTTGACGGCCTCGGACACGGTCGCGGGGGCCAGGCCGAGGCGCTCACCGATCCGCGCTTGAAGGATGCGCTGGCCTTCCTCTTCGAGCTCGTAAACGGCTTCGAGGTATTCCTTCGAGGCGGGATTCAGATCGCGAAGGTCCGGAGAGGGTTGGGGCATATTCGGATTGTAAGCTCGATCGGAATGATTCCCCCCAAGAGGCCCACCCGGCCCAAGATGCTGCTGCTCGATGGGCATTCGCTCGCGTTCCGCGCGTTCTACGCCCTTCCGGAGGATCTTCAGACGACCGACGGAACGCACACGAACGCGGTCTACGGCTTCACGTCGATGCTCATAAAACTTCTACAAGAGCAACGCCCCGATCACATCGCATGTTGCTTCGATATGAGTGCCCCACTCGAGCGAACCGCCGAGTTCTCCGACTACAAGGCCACGCGTTCTTCCGCTCCCGAGACCTTCGGGCCGCAGCTCCCGCTGATCAGGGAGGTGCTTCGCGTTATGCACATCCCGGTGTTCGAGTTGCCGGGGCACGAAGCGGACGACATCATCGCCTGCCTGGCCAAGCGGGGCGCCGGGGAGCAGATAGACGTGAAGATCGTGACCGGTGATCGAGACTTCTTCCAACTCGTCAACGATGACATCAAGGTTCTGTACAACCGGCGTGGGATCACGGACATCGTCGAGATGAACGCGAAGGCGGTGGAGGAGCGGTACGGCGTTCCGCCCAGCAAGTACGTCGACCTGAAAGCCCTAGAGGGAGACACCTCCGACAACCTGCCGGGCGTCCCGGGTGTGGGCACCAAGACGGCGGCGAAGTTGATCCAGAAGTACGGCAGTTCCGAGGCCGTCGTCGAGCATGCCTCCGAGCAAACGCCGAAGCTGTCCCAGAACCTCGCCGCACACGCCGATCAGGTCGCGATCAACAAGAAGCTGTCCACGCTCGCCGAGGTCCCCGTCGAGGGGGCCGAGCC
>JACCXF010000221.1 GCA_013697295.1 Actinomycetota bacterium
GATCTACATGTTCGATAACGCGGGGGCCCTCGAGAACTGGACGAAGGTCGGCGCGCGCCTTGCCCCAACGGTCGTCGGCCCGAACTGGGCCGTAACCGGTGATGTCACCGCTATCGAGACGCTTGCAGACGAGCTGGATGCCGAGCTCGTGTCGCCTCGCAACCCGTAGATCCTGGGTCTATCGCCCGAGATCCTCTACTGGTCTCGGCCTCAGCCCGGCCCCATGTGAAGCTTCGGAGACCCCGAGAACCGGCCCGTGGGGTAAGCCTTGACCTAAAGCCCACTTGAGGCTCTAGCATCTTGCTGGAAACGATCTCATGGCCGCGGCTCGAGGCTCTGTGAGCGGCTCTGCAATCAGACACCAAGGAGCAAACGCGATGGATATGGAAGTCACAGCATGGATGTCTCTGTATAAGGCCATGCACGCCGAGCAAGACAAACGGCCCTTCTCCAAGGCGACGCTGAAGCGCATCGGCGGATTCGCGCGGCCGCACCGACGTGAGCTGGCCTTCTTCATGGTGCTGAGCATCGTGATGGCGATACTCGCCGTAGCGACCCCGGTGCTGGCCGGCCGGGTCGTGGACGCGATCGTCGAGAGCTCGGCCATCGAAGTCGTTTACCGGCTCGCGGCGCTCATCGCGCTCATAGCGGTGGTCGAAGCCGGACTGGGGCTGGTCACTCGCTGGCTCTCCGCCAGCATCGGTGAGGGCCTGATCCTCGACCTGCGTACCGCCGTGTTCGATCACGTGCAGCGCATGCCGATCGCCTTCTTCACCCGGACACGAACCGGCGCGCTGGTAAGCCGGCTGAACAACGACGTTATCGGCGCGCAGCGAGCGTTCAGCGACACCCTCTCAGGCGTCGTCAGCAACATCGTGACGCTCCTGCTCACGTTCGTAGTGATGGTTGGGATCTCGTGGCAGATAACACTGCTGGCGTTGCTCTTGCTGCCGGTGTTCGTCATCCCGGCCCGACGCATGGGCTCCCGGCTGGCGCGGCTCGAGCGTGAATCGGCCAACCACAATGCAGCGATGGGCACGCAGATGACTGAGCGTTTCTCCGCACCTGGGGCGATGCTCGTGAAACTCTTCGGCCGGCCCGAGGAGGAGTCAACCGGCTTCGCCGAGCGCGCCCGGCGAGTTCGAGACATCGGAGTGAGAACGGCGATGGTGCAATGGGTCTTCGTCACCGCTCTGACGCTTGTATCGGCTCTTGCGCTCGCGGTCGTCTACGGGCTCGGCGGCTTCTATGCGCTTGCTGGACAACTCGAGCCGGGGGCCGTCGTTGCTCTCGCCCTCCTTCTCACTCGTCTCTACGCTCCCCTGACCTCCCTCGCCAGCGCCCGGGTCGAGGTGATGAGCGCGCTCGTGAGCTTCGAGCGGGTCTTCGAAGTGCTGGATCTGAAGCCTCTGATCGCCGACAAGCCGGGTGCCCAGAAAGTGCCCGATGGCCCGGTCGCCGTGGAGTTCGATGAGGTGCAATTCGCCTACCCCTCGGCGGACAAGGTGTCCCTCGCGTCGCTCGAAGAGGTCGCGCAGCTCGATACACGCGGCGGCGTCGAGGTGCTACACGGGGTCTCCTTCCGCGCCGAGCCGGGTCAGATGGTGGCGTTGGTGGGGTCGTCGGGGGCGGGAAAATCGACGATGGCGCAGCTGCTGCCGCGCCTCTATGACGTCGACGGCGGCGCGGTCCGCCTCGCTGGTGTGAACGTCAAGGACCTCACGGCCGAGTCCATACGCGAGACCCTCGGGATGGTCACGCAAGACGGGCACCTGTTCCACGAGTCCGTGCGCGCGAACTTGCTCCTGGCACGACCGGGAGCCTCGGAGGACGAACTGTGGGAGGTGCTGGGCCGCGCTCGCCTCGAGACGTTGGTTCGTTCCTTGCCCGACGGCCTGGACACCGTTGTGGGCGAGCGCGGTTACCGGCTCTCCGGTGGCGAACGTCAGCGTTTGACGATCGCCCGCTTGCTGCTTGCCCGACCCCGGGTCGTGATCCTCGATGAAGCGACCGCGCACCTGGATTCAACTTCCGAGGCCGCGGTACAGGCGGCACTGGGAGAGGCCCTGGCGGGCAGAACGGCCGTGGTGATCGCCCACCGCCTGTCCACCATCCGGGCAGCGGACTTCATCCTCGTCATCGAAGACGGGCGGATCGTGGAGCGCGGCACGCACGACGAGTTACTTGCCGCCGGCGGTCGTTACGAGGAGCTGTACCACACCCAGTTCGCCCAGCCCACCGCGAAAGAAGAGATCACCGACTCAGTCGCCTAGGGTAGGCGGGAGCGAGGGTCGCTAGCAGGAATCGGAGCGCGATCGATCTCTTGGTTAACCGGAAGCCGGATCGCCTCCTGCCTTCTCGGCTGCGCGGTATATCAGTATCACGACGCCGGTGCTCGTGGTCTTGGTGTCGACCAGCTCCAGAGTTCGGATCGGGAGCCCGCCGTCGAAGAGGCGCTTGCCACTCCCCAGAACGATGGGATGGATCATGAGCTGGTACTCGTCGACGAGGTCAAGATGCATCAACGTTTGCGCGAATCCCCCACTGCCGATGACATCCAAGTTCTTTCCCGGTTGGTGCTTCAGCTTGTTCACTGCCTCGGCGATGTCTCCCTTGAGCAGCGTTGAGTTGTTCCACGCCAGGGGTTCCTCCAACGTCGTCGATGCAACGAACTTGGGGATAGCATTCATCATTGCGGCACCGGGGTCATCATCGGGCGCGTTCGGCCAGAACTCGGCGAAGATCTCGTAGGTCTTTCGCCCCAGCAGGAATCCACCGGATGAAGTCATCCCATCCTGGACCACACTCGCCGCAACCTCGTCGAAGTAAGGCATCTGCCAGCCCCCGCGTTCGAATCCCCCTTCGCGGTCCTCGTCGGGGAGGCCCGGACCCTGCATGACGCCGTCCAGTGTCAAGAACGTGTTCACGATCACTTTCCTCATCGCTACCTCCTAGCGGTAGTCCAGCTCATATAGGGTCCGACTCGGCCGGAGCTCGAAACCCATCGTTTCTCGTAGGGCGCTTGCGTCCGCATCCCCGGGAGGCGCAGGACGGGCGGAGGCCGCGGCGTAGTGACGAGAACGAAGGGGGGGGATGCAACGCGAACGGGAGTACGGAGCCATCGCCCGGAGCATCATCGACTCCAATCTCTACGTGGCGCTGGGAACCTCCGATGCAGAGGGCCGGCCGTGGGTATCGCCGGTGTACTACGCGTCGGCGGGATACACGGAGTTCTTCTGGGCTTCGTCCCCTGAAGCGACTCATTCACGGAACATCGCTGTGCGGCCGGAGATAAGCATGGTGATCTTTGACTCGCAAGCTGCCATTCACACAGGTCAGGCCGTCTACATGTCCGCTGTCGCCGAGGAGCTGTTTGATGAAGCCCTCGATCGAGGCGCCGGGATCTACCCGGGTCCCGCCGAGCGAGGGGCGCGCACGATGACGGTGGAGCAGCTACAGCCACCTGCGCTCCACCGTCTATATCGCGCGATCGTCTCGCAGCACTCGATACTCGATCCCGAAGGTCACCCCGTTCATGGGCGCAAGATCGACCATCGGACACCCGTAGCCCTCTGAACGGGAAGAGAGCGTCCCGAGAAAGGGCGACGCGCTCGTTCCCGTCCGATTACCGAGTGATGTGAGTACCGACTAGTTCGTCCAGGGGTCGGTGAGGTCGAGGAACTTGGGCTCACCGTCGGAGATCGCCTGGTACTCGGCCATGACCTCCTTGAATCCCTCGGATGTCTCCATCTCTTTCTCTTTGGCACGTGCCTCGGCCTCCGAGGTGAAGTAGAGAGCGTTGGTGAAGCGGCCATTCTCCGGGTGCCAGGCGACGACCCCTCCGATGACATCCGGTCGCTGCTTCTTCATCTCCGGCTCCATCCGGGCGTCGAGCTCCCGAGCCTTGGCAGCGTCGGTCACCTTGCCCTGGATCACCTGAACGAAGCCCGCGTCATCCGAGCCTCCCTCGCTGACAAGGTCCACCTCGGTGCAATCGTGAAACATGACGTCGGATAGATATTGCGACGTCTCTTCCCACCACGCGCTCTGCTCGGGCCTCTCGCTGTTGGACCTCGCGGCTTCTTCGCTCTCGAAGCGGGCGATGGCGATGAACTCACCGTTTGAGGTGATTCCACCGGTTCCCCCCAGGTAGCCCTGGGCCTGCGGCTTGATGTCCTGCCCCCATCGTTCCCACTGCTTCTTCAGGCCGGCGGCGTCGGTTGCCTTGCCCTGGACAACTTGTGCAAACATGATTCCTCCCTTTCCTTATCCTTGCTTCCCTCCGTTCTACTCCCCTCAGCTGTGGAGTCAAATCGGGCTCGGTTCGGCCACCATCGGCCGCGTGACGCTCGCGATGAGTTCTGCTTGCCCGACGGGTCTGCTCTAGGAAGAGTTTTCTGATCTGTCTATGTGACCGCACGTAAGAGCCACTGAAAGGAGCGGCATGTACGTCGTCGGCCAGGAACCTCCCTAACCCGAACGAGTTCGAGGGGGCGGACCACGGTGGCTGGGGATCTCGTTCTTCCTGGTGAACGCATCGCCGGGGGGCGGACCCGACCTTCACAAGCAGGCGTACGCCGAGGTGTTCATCCTCCTCGAAGGAGAGGCAACCTTCATCGCCGGCGGCGAGGAGCGGCAAGTGAGGGCGGGCGAGATCGTCGTCGTGCTCGACGATACGCCACATCGGTTCTTCAACTCAGGTCAGGGCCAACTGCGCCAGGTGGCGATCCACGCGCTTCGTCACCGAATGGCTCGCGGGCGACACACGACTAGGATCGACCTCATGAGCCCCCCGATGAGCGACGCGGGTTCCCCAGGCGAGGTCTCCCTGCGCGAGGCGAACGAGCTGCGCCGCAGGTCGTGGGCCAAAGAGGCTGACAGTTACGACAAACGGATGGGGTTCATCGAGCGACGCATCCTCGGGTCCGAGCACCGAGGGTGGGCTTGTTCCCACACTACCGGGAAGACGCTTGAGGTCGCCGTGGGCACCGGTCTCAACCTCGCTTCGTACCCGCCCGAGGTCGATCTAGTGGGCCTCGACCTGAGTTCAGAGATGCTCGAGATCGCTCAGGGCCGAGCCAAGGAGCTGGGTCGCGAGGTGGATCTTCGCGTCGGCGACGCGCATGCGCTTCCCTTCGATGCCGAGAGTTTCGATTCCGTGCTGTGCACGTTCTCGCTATGCAACATCCCCGAACCTCGGCTTGCCGTCGCCGAGATGAAGCGCGTTCTTCGTTCCGGCGGACACCTGGTGCTGGTCGATCACATCGGCAGCGACGCGAGAATGATCTTCTGGATCCAACGGGCGATCGAATTCTTCTCGATCCGCAGCGAAGGTGAGCACATGACGAGGCGCTCGCTGGCGCACGTTACGGCGGAGGGATTCGAAGTCGTCGAAACCGAACGCATGGGACCGGGGAGAATGGTCGAGCGCATCCTCGCGCGCAAGCCGTCCGCGTCTGAATCCGCCTAGAGGCGCGACTCCGCGCGCTCGATCAGCCGTTCGCTTCCTTAGCGCGTCGCTCCATCTCTTCCGGTGGGACGTCCTCTACGTGCGTTGCGATCCACCAGGTCTGGCCCTCTGCGTCGCGTACGCCGGCCATGCGATCACCGTAGAACTGATCGTCCGGCTCCATGGTGCTCGCAGCCCCAGCCTCGAGGGCTGCCGCGTAGGTCGCGTCGCAATCCTCGACGTAGAGATGCAATGCGAGTGGCAGGGGTTTGAACTCGTCTCTTGCTTGCGAGAGCATGAGGCGCGAGTCGCCGATCTGGATCTCGGCATGCCTCACCTCACCCTTCTCGTCGAGCATCTTTACCTTCTCCTGCGCATCGAAGGCACGTTGGGCAAAATCCATGAACGCTGCCGCGTCATTCAAGAAAAGGTATGGCGTGACCGTGTGATAGCCCTCGGGGATCGGCTCGACCGGCATCACTCCTCCTTCTCGGCCCGATGACGCTGACCGCATTTGATGACTGTTGTAGCGCGCCCCAGACTACCGACCCGGGGGCGATGCCGGAGCGGGTACCTTCCACTGATGTTTCCGCTTCGCCAAACGCTCCCCCACCATGGGATCTAAGCCCCGCCGGGTCTCCGAAGCCGAACGGAGAGCTCGCCTGGTGCGCCGACATCACCTGGGGAGGACCGCCGGCGACGTAACGACCGTCGCAGGCGATCTGGTGGGCTTGCATTCGACCGATGCGGCGTCCGTGTTCCTAGCAGCGCACGCCCGAGTTCGCAAGTTCCACGCAAGTCAACTTGAGAACGCGCTCTACGAGGATCGAAGTCTCGCGCGCGTGCTCGGCATGCGCCGCACGATGTTCGTGGTCCCCGTGGGATCGGTCCCGGTCGTTCACGGCGCGTGCACTCGAGCCCTCGCCAGGCTCGAGAGAAGGAAAACGATCCGCTTCATCGAAGAGGGAGGGGTCGCCAAGGATGGCTCGCGCTGGCTGCGCAAGATCGAGAGCGCGACCCTGGAGCTTCTCGAAGCACGTGGGAAGGCGACGGCCGGCGAGCTCAGCCGCGAGATCCCGGCCCTGCGCAAGAAGATCCTGGTCGGGAGGGGCACGAAGTGGGAAGGGACGATCGGAGTTTCGACACGTGTCCTGTTCCTGCTCGCGAACGACGGCGTGATCCTTCGGACGCGACCGCGCGGCTCCTGGTTGAGCACGCAGTACGAGTGGGCGCCGGTGCGGTCGTGGCTCGGGGTCGATATCGACATTCTGGAAACGGAACCCGCGCGGGCGGAGCTGGTGCGGCTGTGGCTCGCATCGTTCGGCCCGGGGACCCTCAAGGACATCAAGTGGTGGACGGGCTGGACCGCCGGGCACACCACCAAGGCGCTGATCGATGCCGGTGCCGTGGAGGTCGACCTCGAAGGCGCGACCGGATATCTGCTACCGGACGATCAGGAGCCGGTACGCTCACCCCGCGCATCAGCAGCGCTTCTCCCTTCGCTCGACCCGACGACCATGGGCTGGTTCGAGCGCGACTGGTACCTGGGAGATCACCGTTCGGCGTTGTTCGACCGGAACGGCAACGCCGGGCCCACAGTGTGGTGGCAGGGACAGGTCGTCGGAGGTTGGGCTCAGCGGACCGGCGGCGAGGTGGTCGTGCGGCTCGTCCAGGATGTCGGCGGCGATGCGCGCAAGGCGATCGGCCGAGAAGTGAACGCACTCCAGAAGTGGCTCGACGACGTGCGCGTCATCCCCAGGTTCCGAACGCCCTTGGAGCGCGAGCTGAGCCTCTAGTGGATGGGGCATCTGCTCCGGTGGGAGTAGACGCCGCTTCTCCCCCTGTGCGACGCTCCGCCGGACCTTCTCCCCTACAGTTTGAACATGACGAACCGGGAGCAACTAAGACACCGAGGGGGGTCCGCAGCCAGCGGGCATAGGACCTGGGGTGGCCCCTGGTGGATGGGCGAGGGGACCGAACACGAGACGCCTCACCCGGCTCGTTTCCTGCTCGTGGCGATCATCGGCGCCGTTCAGGTCGTGGGAACGACCATCGCGGCCGACCATCAGAACCTCGTCAGACAGCTCGACGCGATCGGCTACGGGCTCCTGATCTCGGCAGCTCTCGCCCTGCTCCTAAAGAGAGGCAACCCAGAGGCGGCCCTGGGGCTATCTCTTGCGGCGACGCTCGCCTACTGGCTTGCGAACTACCCTGAGGGACCGATCTTCATCGCTCTCGGCTTCGCGTACGTGAACGCTCTGAAACGGGGCAAGCGCCGGTCAGCATGGATGGTGGCGGGGGTCGGCTACCTGGGTTTCATCGTCGGCCCCTATCTCATCGGTAACAGAGCCCAGCCGACGCTCGGCGCAAGCCTCGCCGCGGCAGCCTGGCTCGTCGCCGGAACCGCCAGCATCGAGATGATGCGCACCCGCCGCGAGCAGGCGAACGCGGCCTCGCAGCACCGTCGGGAGGAGACCCGGCGGCAGGCCTCCGAGGAACGCCTGAGCATCGCTCGTGACCTCCACGATGTCCTCGCACACAACATCTCTCTCATCAATGTTCAGGCGGGCGTCGCACTGCATCTCATGGACGACCGGCCTGAACAAGCGCGCGTCGCTTTGACCGCGATCAAGGAGGCCAGTCATGGTGCGCTCGAGGAGGTGCGCGACGTCCTCGGCGCCCTTCGGCAGGAGGGCGAGGAGGTGCCAAGGTCACCTGCCTCCACGCTGGAACGGCTCGGTGACCTCGTCACGAGCATGGCCGCCGCCGGGATCGAACTGCGCCATCAGCGTTCGGGAGACGTCCGTCCGTTGCCCGCGAACGCAGACCTCGCGGCTTTCCGCATCGTGCAGGAAGCGCTCACGAACGTGGCGCGGCACTCGGGCGCCGAACACGCAACGGTGAAGATCCTCTACGGTCCGCATGATCTCGAGATCGAGATCACCGACGATGGAGGCGGGGTTTCCGGCACGTCCGGGGGCGGCAATGGGATCCCGGGCATGCGCGAGAGAGCTGCGGCGCTCGAAGGCCGGCTCGAGGCGGGACCTCGGCCGGAGGGCGGCTTCCGGGTGTGGGCCAGGCTCCCGGTGGGAGCGCCCACGTGATCCGCGTTCTGCTCGCCGACGATCAGGCTCTATTAAGGGCGGGTTTCAGGGCGCTCCTCGACGCGGAGCGCGACATCGAGATCGTCGCGGAGGCTGCGGATGGAGAGGAGGCCGTTGCCCTCGCCGGCCGGCACCAGCCCGATGTCGTGCTGATGGATATCCGGATGCCCAAGCTCGATGGATTGCTTGCCACGAAGCAGATCGCCGCGAACGAAGACCTCGCGGGGACGAAGGTGATCATCCTGACGACGTTCGAGCTCGATGAGTACGTGTTCGAGGCTCTGCGCTCCGGAGCCAGCGGATTCCTCGTCAAAGACACCGAACCCGCGGAGCTCATCAGAGCAGTTCGCGCGGTGGTCGAGGGAAATGGATTGCTGTCGCCGTCCGTGACGGCAAAGCTGATCGCCGAATACGCAACCCGGGCGAAAGAGCCTCCTGCGTCCGACCTGCACCTGCTCACCGAGCGTGAGAAAGAAGTGATGGCCCTCGCCGGGCAGGGACTCTCGAACGGAGAGATAGCAGCGAGTCTGGTGGTGAGTCCGATGACCGCGAAGACGCACGTGAGCCGGGCGATGGTGAAGCTGGGAGCCCGAGATCGCGCCCAGCTCGTGGTGATGGCATACGAATCAGGCCTCGTGCGACCCGGCTGGACCGGGTCGAGTAGCTGACTCCCGCCTAGCTACCTCGAAAGAAGTACAGAAGGTCACTCCCGCTGCACGACGACCGCAGAAGTCCGCTTCGCCATTGTGATGAGAGTAAGCCGAACGGATGGTCCGGTCGGGCGAAAGGAGCGGTCACATGGTGACGGCAGCAGAGTTGATGGCGATGCACGACCACAGCCACGGAGCATGGGGACTCCTGTTTCCCTTCTTGTGGTTCTTCCTCATCTTCGGAGCGATCTACTTCCTGAAGCGGCGTGGAGGTTGGGCCGGACATCGGTTGGATTCAGGAGAGTCGGTGCTGGCGGAGCGCTTCGCACGCGGCGAGATCACGGAGCAGGAATTCCGCGAACGTAAGGAAGTCCTGCGCGGACGCAAGGCCTGATGCGACGAGCAGGGGGCCCGCTCCTTCCCCCGGGGGCGGGCCCTTAGCTTGCTCGAGCCTAGGTGGAGGCCCCATCGAGCTACACGTCCCGGATGGCCTTCACGTGGCGATCATCGGTGCCGCAGCACCCACCGAGAACCGCGAGCCGAGGGAGCTTGGCCCGCAGGCCGGCGTAACGCGTCGCTAGATCGTCGGGGTCGCCCTCATCCAGCTCCGTCGCTTCATCGAGCTCAGCGTGACTCATCCTCGATGCGTTCGCCCGGAGACCACGGATCCTCTGCCGCCACGGCCCGTCGTCCAGTATCGAGTCGAAATGTGTCGGATGCGCGCAGTTGATCATGTAGTAGACGGGACCGGTGTTCGTTTCCTCGTCTACCTCCTGGATAGCCTCGCACAGTCCCTGCTTGCTGGGCAGCCGTCCATCCGTTTCCAAGGTGAACGAGATGGCGACAGGGAGCTCCGCCTGTTGAGCCGCACGAGTGATGCCCACGGCTTCGTCGACGTAGGTCATGGTGATCGCGGTGACCATGTCCACCGGCGAGCGCACGAAGGTTTCGATCTGCGTGGCGTGGTATGCCTGAGCCTCCGCTGAGGACATCTTCACGGCCGGGTTGTATCCGTCATCCTGCGGACCCACGCAGCCACTGATGACTATGGGCGTCGAGCCGTTCTCGTACTCATCACGAAGACGGACCATCAACGCGATCGACTTGCCGTTCATCGAGTCCAGCTCCTCAGCGGTGTAGCCGATCTCCGCCGCCCATCGGGGGCTGGCCCGCCAGGTCGGGCTTTCGAGCACGAATCCGGATCCGCCATCGCGCGCCAGCTCCAGATAGGGACGGTAGAGTCGGCGAGAACATCGACGCCCTCTTCATCCTTCAAGAGGTCGAAGGCCGCGAACATCGGAAGATCGAGACCGCGGTGAAAGATCAGGGTCGTCTCGATGCCACCATCGGTAAGGAAGAGCCCTCCCTCCAACTGAGGAAGGGCGGCCCGATACTTAGGAGGATCCATCTCGAGAACGTAATCCGGCGTGCCCGGTCCCCGCAAGGTCGCGCAGCGGGACAGATTGGGCTACGCAATTTGTGCAATCTTCCGAGGTCAGGCGGGGTCGGTGTTCGTCACCGCTACGCCTTAGGCTCGAACGGATCTCTATCCCGCAGCCCAGAGGAGATACATGAAGCTCGAAGGGATCCATCACGTCACCGCCATCACCGGGGATGCCCCGAGGAATGTCGAGTTCTACACGGGTCTCCTCGGTCTACGGATGGTGAAGAAGACCGTCAACCAGGATGACCCGACCGTCTATCACCTGTTCTATGCGGACGAGCGCGGAAGCGCCGGCTCGGACATCACGTTCTTCGAGTACCCGGGCGTCCCCCCGGGCCGGACGGGCGACGGGATGGTGCACCGGGTGGTCTTTCGAGTCGGATCGGAAGCGTCCCTCGACTTCTGGCAGCAGAGGCTCGAAACAGCGGGCACGAAGCTCGAACGCTCGAATGGCTCGCTCGTGCTGTCCGATCCGGAGGGTCTCGACCTCGAGCTCGTGCCCGACACCTCGGGGGACGAGCCGCTCCTGGCGGAGCATCCGGAGGTCCCGGCCGAGCACGCCGTCCGTGGATTCGAGGGCGTGCGCGCCTACAGCAGGGCCCCCGAAGAGAGCACGAAACTCCTCGAGGAGGTCCTCGGGTTCGATCCCGCCCGAGACGGTGCGTGGGCGGCGCGCGGCTCCCAGCGGGGTGGGTTCTACCGCTTCGACGCTCCACCGGGCGAGCGGCCGCTCAGCGGGGCGGGCACCGTTCACCACGTCGCCTGGGCGTCCCCGATGGACGAACACGAGGAATGGCGCCGGCGCGTGGATGAGGCCGGAGCGTCGCCCACTCCGGTGATCGACCGCTTCTACTTCCGCTCCATCTACTTCCGCGAGCCCTCGGGCGTCCTGTTCGAGATCGCCACCCTGGGCCCCGGTTTCACGGCCGACGAGGAACTCGAGACCCTGGGCCAGGGCCTCTCGCTACCGCCCAACTTCGAGCACCTGCGCGACCGACTCAAGGACGTCCTGACCCCGCTCCCGGACCCGAGGGCCGATCTCGAGGCCTGATCTTGCTTCGTCGGTTTGCTTGCTCTGTAACTGGGTAATCCTCCCCTGGCTGGGGCGGCCGGGAGGTGAATAGATGCAGAGACGTAGACCTCTGACGCTCGTGGCGCACCCGGTGAAGACCGGCCACGACCTCGCCCTCATCCTCCTCGGATTCCTGCTTGCGACCTGGCCCTTCCTCATGGTGTTCCTGATCGTTCGCACTGTCCTGTTGTGAGCGCCACCACGGCCCCCGCGGTAGACGTTCGTTCGATCGGACCCGAAGATCTTCGACGTGCCGAGCTGCGGGTCGTCGCGGATTCAGCGCAACCGGACCAGGCCAAGGCTTGGCGAGCGACCCTTCACGACTTCGAGTTGAAGCTTCCCTGCGAGGCCCAGGCGGCATGGTGGGCTCGCACCTGGCTACGCTCGATCGATGTGCCCCTACCGCAGGATGGACAGGAGCAGTTGCGTCTTCTGGCTCACGAGCTGCTTCGGAACAGCGTCGAGCACTCGGGAAGCGACGGGATGACGATCCGGGTCGAGGTCGAGGCGGACGCGGTCCGAGTGGTGGTGACCGACGATGGATCCGGCGCAGACCCCACACCGCGCGCCGTCGACGCATTCGCATCCTCCGGCAGGGGCCTCAGGTGGGTGGAGCACCTCGCCGACACGTGGGGGATCGATCGCAACGGTCATACGGCCGTGTGGTTCGAGATGAAGAGGAACGGGACGGGTCAGCCGACCGGTTCGGGCGCGACATCAGTGAATTCCTGATCGTCTTCGAACCTCGTCTTTTCGAGCACGAGGTCCATCATCTTCTGATCCAACGGCCGCGCGACGTAGAACCCTTGCCCCTCCTTGCAGCCAAGGCGGCGGAGCTCCTCTAGCTGAGCGCGGGTCTCGATGCCTTCGGCCACTGTTTTCAGGCCCAGGCTCTCGCCGAGCTGGATGATCGCGCGGACGAGGTTGGCATCTTCGCTCCCGTTTTCGATGCCGTCGATGAACGACTTGTCGATCTTGATCACGTCAACCGGGAAGTGCTTGAGATAGCTGAGCGAGGAATACCCGGTCCCGAAGTCGTCCACCGCGATCTGGACGTTCAGCCGCTTGATGTCCCGGAGCACCTCCATTGTGCTCTGGGTGTCGCGCATCAGGACGCTTTCGGTGACTTCGAGGATCAGGCTCGATGGCTCGAGGCCCGTGCTCCGCAAGACCTCGCTGATCACGTCGATGAGCCCATCGTCCTGCAACTGCCGTGCCGAGAGGTTCACGCCTACGCGCAGAGGGGGTGTCATCGGATGCTCTAATTGCCACTGCTTGGCCTGGATCGCCGCCGTCTCGAGCACCCACTTGCCCAGCGGCAGGATCAGGCCGGTTTGTTCCGCCAGGGGGATGAAATCGAGCGGAGGCACTAGCCCGCGCGTCGGATGCATCCACCGAACCAACGCTTCGATGCCGGCAACGGTCCCGGTCGCCACCTCGATGATCGGCTGGTACTGCAGGATGAACTCGTTCGCATCCAGGGCGTTGCGCAGATCGCTCTCGAGATCAACGCGCGTGACGATCGCGTGCCGCATGTTGGGCTCGTAGAGCTCGCAGGTCCCCTTCCCCCGCGCCTTGGCGGCATACATCGCCACATCGGCGTTGGCGAGGATGTCCTCGATGGGGTCGAGATGGGTGCAGACGTCGATCCCGATGCTGCCGTTCACGAGGACACGGTGCCCCTTGAGTACGAACGGCTGGTCCAAGCTCGACAACACTCGACGCGCGACGGTCTCCGCCACCGTTGCGCTCTCCACATCCTCGAGCAGGATCGCGTACTCGTCTCCACCCAGGCGCGCGACGGTGTCGGCGGGACGGAGACAGGTACTTACTCGTTCTGCGACACCGATGAGGAGATGGTCCCCTACCTCGTGGCCCAGCGTGTCGTTCACCGACTTGAAGTTGTCCAGGTCGAACAGCAACACCGCGTTCTTCAGACCATTGCGCTCTGATCGCGCGAGGGCATGCTCAACCCGATCCTTGAAAAGGAGACGGTTGGGAAGATTCGTGAGGGGGTCGTGGAGAGCCTGGTGCGCCATCTGGCCGGCCCATTTGGTTCGCTGCCGTTGCAGCAGCGTGAGGATCAAAGCAGCGAAGAGCACGACCGCCACCGTGCCGATGTCGGAGATCCTGTTCGCTTGCCGGGCCAGTTCTTCGTAACTGACGTTTGCGTCGTCGATCGCGCTGTTGAGAGTCGAGGCCGCCGTCTCTATACGGATGTGGTCGTAACGGAAGGCCTGATCGAACTCACCTCCCTCGAGTAGTTCAATCTGAGTGTCGAGCGTGCGGTGGTATGCGTCCAGGGCGGCCTCGAGCCGGTCGGCGATCGGCCTGGGAAGACCCTGGGCTCTCACCTCTTTCATGTAGGTGTCGGCGAGTCTTTGAAGCGGTTCGATGTTTTCGCGCAGCCCATCCACGGCCCGCACGACCCCAGGATCCTTCGCGTCGGCCACCACGGCGAGCTGGAGGGTGCCCGACTCGACGACGTTCTGGCGGCTTGCGGCAGCTTCGACCCGGGCAAGCATCAGCTGACCCACACGGCGGTCGTCCGAGTAGTCACGCACGGTGTTGAGCCCATAGATCGCCAGGGCGGCGAGAACGAAGGGCAGCACCATGATGATACGAGCGTGCTTCAGGGGCACGAAGAAGCGGGCCTCCGAAGAGGCTCCGGCGCCTGGCCGCCTGAAAAAATTCATCTCGTCCCATCTCAAGGAGAACAGGCACGCTGCGGCATGCCCTAAATGAGATATCGGCCCGAGAAATGCCCGCCTGAACCACTCGTTTAGGGACTAAATCAGCGGCCCCCAGGCGCCGCGGGCCCTTGCCGGGCCGTGGTGCCGGACCCCTCGAGCAGCTCGGCCCCCTCGTGGGCGGTTCTGACCGCTTCGGCCCTGGTAGTCCCAGCACCCCGGGCCAGTGCATCATCGACGGTCGGGCCGCCCGACGCCCGGCGGGCCATGTCGAGGTGTGCCTCCCGGCGGGGCTGTTCCACCGGCGGGAGCGGCTCGCCGGCCTCGGCCCGAAAAACCTCGGCGAAGCCGAAGAGGAACGCAGCGCCGGCCCCCTCACCCATGATCGCGAGGCCCCCGGCGATCCCTTCGAAACAGTATGGAAGCGTCTCAGTGTCGTACAGATCGTTCGCGAGGGTGAGACCCTCCGCGAGGAGCGCCCCTCCCCTCGAGAGGCTCCGGCGTTCGATCTCGGCTTTGCCGAGTTGCGCCAACACGAAACCCGTAGCTTGCCGATAGCCGAGAGAGCGGAAAACCTGCAGGCACTCCTCCCACAAGCTCGTTGCTCGATCCCAATCCCCTTGCGCCGACGCGACGAGGGCGAGGCTGTCGAGCACGTTGCCGATCCCCTCCTTGAATCCAACGTCGCGGAACAGCCTCAACGCCTCTTCGAGTCGAGGAAGAGCTTCCTCGGGATCGTCTTGAAGAATGGCGTTGTAACCGAGGTTGTTCAGAACGCTTGCGATCCCCCACGTGTCGTCCATCCCGCGACGGATCTCGAGGATCTCTTCGTGAAGGCGATTCGATTCCGTGAAGTCACCGGTGCGAAGCGCCAGCATGCCGAGGCGCGTCATCGCTATCGTTCGGCCACGAAGGTCACCTAGCTCGTTGAACTCGTTCAGTGCCTCCTCCTGCAAACCCACGGCCTTCTCTCGTTCCCCATCGAGGTACGCGATATGGCCGAGACCGGTCACGGCCCATGCGTACGCGAGCGGATCGTCGCCCTCCTGAGCGAGTCCAGCCGCTTCGCTGAAGTAAGCGTTCGCGGCCTCCTTGTCTCCGAGGTCCGCAACGAGCGCTCCCGCGCTCGAGAGCGCGCGCGAACGCTTCAGCGGATCGGTGGCCGGCGCAGCCAGAACACGCTCGAACCAGTGGCGGCCCACCGAAAGGTGACCCCTGACCCACCAGAACCACTGCAAGAGATGGGCGAGGAGGTACGCCTCATCGACATCGCTGCGGATCAACCAGCCGAGCGCGGACTGCAGATTGACGTGCTCCTTCTCGAGGATACCGAGCCAGCTCGCTTGCTCCGGGCCCGCCAATCGAGACGCACTCCTCTCCGCCAGATCCATGAAGAAGCGGGCGTGGGCCGCGGCTACGGGCTCATACTCGCCATCGCCCACCAACCGCTCGCGTCCGTATTCCTTGATGATCTCGAGCATGACGAAACGCGGTTCGTCGGCGTCGCCTTCGATCTGGAGCACGAGACTCTTGTCAACGAGCGAAGCGAGGTCATCCAGCACGTCCCCACCATCGGCGCCGCAAACCGACTCGATCGCACCCAGAGAAGCATCCCCGGCAAAGAGCGATAGACGAGCCAACAGCCCCCGCTCGGCTTCGTTCAGCAGTTCGTAGCTCCACTCGATCGCGCCTCGCAGGGTTCGCTGTCGCGCCGGTAGATCCCGCGCCGTCGACGTTAGGACGTCCAACTGCTTGCTCAAGCGGGCGAGCAAAGCTTGCGGCGGAAGAATCTTAGTGCGCGCCGCCGCGAGCTCGATCGCCAACGGAAGTCCCTCGAGGCGGTGGCAGATCTCGGCGACCGCCGCGGCGTTCTCATTCGTCACGGCGAAGTCTGGCCTGGCCAACCGGGCGCGATCGATGAACAACTGAACCGACTCGTATTGGGTCAAGAACTCGAGGTCCCCTACTTCTCCGGGGGACGGGGACGAGAGGGGTGGAACGGAGAAGTCCTGCTCCCCGCGAACGTGCAGAACCGCGCGGCTGGTAACCAAGATCCGCAATTCGGCGGCGACCTCAAGCAGCTGCGTAAGAAACGCGGCGGCCTCCAGAAGGTGCTCGAAGTTGTCCAGGATCAACAGGAGTTGCTTCTCACGCAAGAACTCGGCCAGGCTCGTCATCGTGTCCTGGTTGGGCACGTCTCGCATGCCCAGCGCGCTCGCGATGGCTTCCGGAACCAGAGACGGATCCTCTACGGGGGCGAGCTCAACCATCCAGACGCCCGCGTGGAACCTCTTCAGGATCTCCGCACCAACCTGCGATGCGAGTCTGGTTTTTCCGCTTCCTCCGGGACCCGTAAGCGTCACCAACCGCGTGCTGCGCAGCAGCTGAACGACGCGCTCCATCTCTTCATTGCGACCGATGAAGCTCGTCAGCTGTGGGGTCAGGTTCTGGGGCATCTGGTCCACGGACCGAAGGGGGGGCAGATCGTGGGGCATGCCTGCATAGAGCAACTGGTAGACGCGCTCCGTCCGCGCCAGGTCCTTCAGGCGATGCTCGCCGACGTCCCGGATGCCGCAATCGGGCGGGATCGCATCGCGCACGAGATCGAAGACTGTCTGAGATAGCAGGACCTGGCCCCCATGGGCGATAGCGCGCAGCGCGGAGCAGCGGCCCACCTCTGTTCCGTGATAGGCCCCTGCCCTGACCTCGACCTCTCCCGCATGCAGAGCCATCCGGACACGGAGGATCAAGCCTTCGCCCCAGTCCTCCTCGCCCAGGCGCTGCTGTACCTCGACGGCACAGGCCAACGCCTCGCTCCCCCGCTCGAACACACTGAAGGTGCTGTCGCCTTCTCCCTGGTCGACGGGGAGATGTCCCTCGTGGCGGCGGACGAGCTCGGCGATGATCTCGTGATGCCGCTGCAAGGCGCGGAACATCGTCTGCGGGCGCTCGACCCACAGCTTGGTGGAGCCTTCGATATCGGTCATGAGGAACACGACGGTTCCCGAAGGCGCGTGGGTCAACATCGCCTCGCTTCCGATCGGAGGGCTCGCTCGCGCACGAAGCCGCAGTCTAGGACAGCCGAGATCCCACCCATACGGATCCGCGGGAGCACCGAATCCCCTGTAGACATAGTCAATGGATGACGGCGAAGGAGGCTCGCCTTCTCGATGAAGGTGCTGATCACTGGCGCAAGTGGACTGATCGGGCAGGCACTCGTCCACGCCCTCGAGAAGCGAGGGGACGAGACGGTACCCGTCACGCGATCGGCGTCTGCGGCCGATCGCGCCGTGAGGTGGGACCCTCAAAGGGGCGAGCTCGACCCGGGCGATGTCTCCGGGTACGACGCGGTCGTCCATCTCGCCGGCGAAGGTATCGGGGACAAGCGCTGGACCGAAACCCACAAGGCGCGGGTCCTCGACAGCCGCGTTCGCGGAACGACCCTTCTGACCGAGTCCCTCGCGGAGGTGGACCGGCCCCCTGCCGTCCTGGTCAGCGCGTCGGCGGTCGGTTTCTACGGGCACAGAGACGACGAGGTGCTGACCGAACAGAGTGAGGGAGGCGACGACTTCCTCTCGGATGTCTGTCGCCAATGGGAAGAAGCAACGCAGCCGGCGCGCGACGCAGGGATCCGCGTAGCGACGATCCGAACCGGATTGGTGATGACGCCCGAAGGCGGCATCTTCCCGCGCACCTTGCTGCCCTTCCGGCTTGGGGTCGGGGGGCGGCTGGGCCCGGGATCGCAATGGTGGCCCTGGATCACCCTCCAGGACGAAATCGCCGCGATCCTGTATGTCGTCGACAACGACGGTCTCTCGGGCCCGGTGAACCTGAGCGCTCCGAACCCGGTGACGAACGCTGAGTTCACGCGGACGCTGGCACGGGTGCTGCGGCGTCCAGGTGTCTTCAGCGTTCCGAGCGCGGCGCTAAGACTCATCCTTGGTGAGGAGATGGCGTCCGAGCTGCTTCTCGTGAGTCAGAGGGTTCTTCCGCGGAAGCTCCTCGACGGGGGTTTCGCGTTCGCAGAGCCCCGCCTCGAGCCCGCCCTTCGAAACATGCTGGGCAAGCCGGGCGCCTGAAGCTCAGCTCGGGGCGACTCTCTGCCAGTCCTCTTCGAGGTTGACTGACCGTGAGGGGCCAACCGCCTGATGCCGCACCCTGTTCTTGCCTTCACGCTTCGCTTGGTACATCAGGTCGTCGGCAGCTTCGATCATCGCCTCGACGGTATCTGGGACCGTAGCGAATGTCGCGATACCCATGCTGAACGTGGGCGAATCGGTGATCTCGAGAGCCGCGACAAGATGCTCTTGAACGCGCGCAACCACTATCGTGGCCGCCGCTTCGTCCGTTTCGGGAAGGAGCAGCCCGAACTCGTCTCCGCCAAGACGTGCGACGACGTCGCATCGCCCTCAGGGTGGTCAGAAGGTGAGCTATCACGAGCAAGAAGGCGATACGAACCGCCGCGTTCGACGTAGAAACGAAAGCGTTCGAGTAACCGTGGAATTCGATGGCGGCGGCGACATACCAAGCGGCCCCGGCAAGGAAGCCGATCACCAGACCTGCGCGGCGCCCGCGAACCAGTCGGCGAGAGCGGTTGGCGCAAGGTAAAAGATCGACAGGGTCAGCTCGTCGCCCGTCAGCAGGTCCACTGACAGGACGATGGTGACGAGAGCCAGAGAGAGGGCGATCAGATATGGGCTCGACCGAGCCTCGAGCCACCCGTTCAACCTTGACCGCATGCAGTGCGCCTCCGTCCCAGGGAATCTGGGAATCATAGGAAGCCTAGGCGGGGTCGGCAACGAATAACCTACGAAATCTACGCAACCCCTCGCCTCGCTACGATGGGCTGGCCGAGCGAGAGTGGCGGAATTGGCAGACGCGCCAGCCTTAGGAGCTGGTGTCTTAGGACGTGGGGGTTCGAGTCCCCCCTCTCGCACTCTTGTGATGTCGCGGGGCATCGTGGACGGATGTCGCGGAGCATAGCGGACACCCATCAGCCGAGACCGTGGGGTTGGTAGTCCCTCTTCGGATCGAGCTCGAAGTTCCGAAGCAAGCGCCCGTCCGTCGTGATGATCCTGACGTTGCGCCCCGCCACCAGCAAGATGACTCGCGTTCCTTTGAGCGCTCGACCCATGCCGATGTGATGCAGCTTGCTCTTGTAGCGAAGCGTGACGGTGCCGTCCT
>JACCXF010000235.1 GCA_013697295.1 Actinomycetota bacterium
AGCTGTGCCTGAAAGAGCTCAACATCGATCCGAAGAAGGTGCCGCCGCGCTCGGTCGCGCATTCGATCTCGGATGCCAAGAACAAGCTGATGGACGCTAGCCTCTTCGCGAACTTCTCCTCGAACCCATGGGAACGGACTGTGGCAGAGGTCTACACCGAGTACGAGAATCGGCTCAAGGAGGCCTCTGCGTTCGATTTCGACGACCTCATCATGCGATGCGTCGAGATCTTCGATCGATTCCCGGATGCGCTCGAGCACTATCAAGAACGCTTCTCTCACGTTCTCATCGACGAGTTCCAGGACACGAACCACGCTCAGGCCCGCTGGGCAACGCTGATGGCGGGGAAGTGGCGCAACATCATGGTCGTGGGGGATGTGGATCAAGGTATCTACGCGTTCAGGGGCGCCACGATCAAGAATCTCCTGGACTTCGAACGAGACTGGCCGGACGCCAAAGTGATCACGCTCGAACAGAACTACCGGTCGACGCGCACGATCCTCGACGCCGCGAACTCCGTGATCGAGAACAACCTGATGCGCAAGCCGAAGTCACTTTGGACCCATTCCGTCGGCGGCGAGCTCATCACCCGCTATCACGCGCAGAACGAGCACGATGAGGCCGGATGGGTAACCGATGAGATAACGCGCTTGCGCGATGAGTTCGGTTACGGCCTGGGAGACATCGCGGTGTTCTATCGAACGAACGCCCAATCGCGCGTCCTCGAAGAGGTGTTCAGCACCCACGAGCTTCCGTACAAGTTGGTCGGCGGCGTCGGTTTCTACGACCGCAAGGAGATCAAGGACCTGATGGCATGGCTTCGCGCCGCCATGAACCCGTCCGACTCGATCAGTCTCGAGAGGGCCGCGCAAACCCCACGCAGGGGGATAGGGGACGTGACGCTGGCCAAGGCCGGCGCCTTCGCACGGCAGAACGGGATAGCGCCGGGTGAGGCTTTCGATCGCGCGGAGGAGATCCCGGGACTCTCGAAGCGTGCACTCGGCGGGATCCTCGAGGTCGCTCGGATGTTCCAGCGGATCCGGATGGCGGCCGAGGAAGGCCTGCCGGTGCAGGACATCGTCTCGATGACATGGGACATCAACGGATACATGAACGAGCTGGCGTCCGAGCGGACCTTCGAGGCACTTTCCCGTCAGGAGAACCTCAAGGAGCTGGCGGGGGTGGCTGCGGAGTACCAGGAGAACTCCGAAGAGCCTAGCCTCACCGACTTTCTCGAACGGATCGCGCTCATCACCGATACCGATCTGAGCAAAGGCGAGGAGGCCGGCGTCACCTTCATGACGCTCCACAACGCCAAGGGCCTCGAGTATCCGATCGTCTTCATCGTCGGCATGGAGGAAGGCGTATTCCCGCACATCCGTTCGCTCGCGGAACCGGATCAACTCGAGGAGGAACGCCGCCTTTGCTACGTCGGTCTGACGCGGGCTATGGAACGGCTTTACCTCCTCAACGCATGGTCTCGCAGCCTATGGGGGAACACCGGCTACAACCCACCGTCGCGCTTCCTCAAGGAGATACCCGACGACCTGATCCGGATGGAGAAGGCGAAGGAACATAAGAAATCGGCCACGAAACCTCGGGAGAGGGACACGACCGGCTACAAGGTGGGGCAGGAGGTCGAACACGAACGGTGGGGCCGCGGCATCATCCTCGAGATCTCGCGCTCGGCGGTGGGACTGGAGGCCACGATCAACTTCCCCGCGGCGGGCGGCGAGAAGCGGCTGGACCTCACACTTGCCCCCCTGAAGCAACTCGGCTGAGCGCCAGCCCGGTCGGCAACGCTGCTCTTCGCTCAACGTTGTGCTTTCTAGCGGCGAGGGTGCAGTACCGCCGATAGCGGCATCTGAGTGAACCGCTCGGCGCCGCTCGCGAGAAGACCCTTCATGAGCCGGAACACCACGTAACCGACGACCGGCGGGAGGCCAAGAACCAGGATCCGGTAGATCGTCGTGACCGTTTCGACGCGCACTTCCAGGAGCTTCGCGATGAGATCGTTGCTCGCAGCGAAGAACAGCACCGTGTAGAAGGTGAGGGTCGCAGCCCCCAGAGCCGTACGGGCGGGTTGGTCGCGCGCTCGGTCCAGGAGGTGATGGGGTTCGAGGTCCTTCGTGAAACGCGCCTCGAGGAACGGCCAGGCGTAGAGGAGGAGGAACGTGATGCCGGGCAGAAGCACGGCCGGGTAGAAGGGGTTCGGGATCTCGAAGCCGAAGGCGCGCAGCTCCCACGCGGGCATGAGCCGAAGCGCTCCTTCAACCCACCCCATGTACCAGTCGGGTTGCGCGGGCGAGCTCACCTGCTCGGGCCGGAACGGTCCGTAGAGCCACACCGGGTTGATCTGGACGAGCCCCCCGAGCAGCGCCGTCACGGCGAAGACCGCCAGGAACAGAGAGACGGATTTCGCCGCGTAGGTGGGCCACAGCTTCGATCCGACAACGTTCGTTTCCGTACGTCCGGGGCCCGGGAAGTCCGTGTGTTTCTGTCGCCAGAGGATCGCGAGGTGCGCGGCGATGAGTCCGCCGATGGCCGCCGGCACGATCATGATGTGAACCACGAGCAACCGGCCGATGATGTCCTCGGCGGGGAACTCCCCGCCGAAGACCAGGAACGCGGTCCACGTTCCGACCAGTGGCACGGATAACGCGATCGAGTGGGCGATGCGGAGTCCTGTGCCGGACAGGAGATCGTCCGGCAGCGAGTACCCCGTGAATCCGTTGAAGATCCCGAGTAGCAGCAGGGTCACCCCGATGATCCAGTTGATCTCGCGCGGTTTCCGGAAGGCTCCCGTGAAGAAGATGCGGCACAGGTGAACGACCATCGCGGCGATGAATAGCAGGGCGGCCCAGTGGTGGATCTGCCTCATGACGAGCCCCGCTCGCACGTCGTAGCTGAGCTCCATCACCGAGTTGTAAGCCCGCGATACTTCGACACCCTGTAGGGGTTCGTATGAGCCCTCGTAAACGACCTCGCCCGTGCTGCCTTCGAAGAAGAGACTCAGGAACACGCCGGTGAGGACGAGGATCACGAACGCGTAGAGCGCGATCTCGCCGATCATGAACGACCAGTGATCCGGGAACACCTTGTTCAGTGCTTGTCTGGCGAAGGATGACGCCCCCAGTCGTTCGTCCATCCCGCGAACGAAGCGCTTAATCATGGTCACGGTCCCAGAAACCAGGGCCGACCGGCTCGGTGAAGTCGCCGGTGGCGACCAGGTACCCGTCGTCGTCGAAACCAAGGGGGAGCTGGGGAAGCGGTCGCGTTGCCGGCCCGGCCGTCGGTTCCGCGCCTTCGAGCACCTTGAAGACCGACTGATGACACGGGCAGAAGAGCTCTCGCGTTTCCTGTTGATACAGCCCCACGGGGCACCCGGCGTGCGTGCAGATCTTCGAGTAACCGACGAATCCCTGGGGCGCCCATCCTTCGCGCCCGGGGGGGTCTTCGTACTCCCCCTCGTCCAGGCGGATGACGATGGTCTGCGAGTCCGCCGCGTCCACGTGACCTTCGGGGAAGACCGTCAGCAACCCCCCTACGTCGAGGTCGTTCACGGTCAAGGGTGTTCCGGCTCGCGTGACCGCACGCGCTCCCGGCGTCCAGTGCGTCTTGTAGAGCTCGCGTCCGGGCCGCACCCCGAGCGACCGGATCGGGAAGAGGGCTGCGACACCCAGGGCGGCAACGGCAGCCCCCAACATCTTGAGAAGGAAGCTCCTGCGCTCGACCGGCTCCGGATCGCCTTCGAACGCGGCCTCGGCCTCATGCCGGTCGACGGGCGCGTCGTGCAGCGTCTTGCGTCCCTCGACGAAAGGTCCCTTCGGGAGAAGCTCCGATGCCCACAGGCCCAGACCCACCGCGATCCCCCCGAGAGCGATCGCCAGCAGGGTTCCCTCGAGTTGCGGCTGCCCGCCCAGGAAGTACACGACCGCAAGCGCGAGGGAGGCGAACGCGCTGACGGAGAACCCGATCGCGATCCATCGTACGGCCGCCTTCTGTTGGTTCCGCTCGGTCCCGGCGGCCTCGATCTCGTTCGGCTCGGTCACGGCGGCCCCGACTTCGTGCCGAGCAGTCGCGCGATACCCAGGAGCAACCCGAGACCAAGCGTCCAGGCGACCGCGCCTTCCGCGACCGGACCGATGCCGCCGACGGGCGCGCCACCTCGGTTATCGGGATGCTGCAGGTAGACGACGTACCGCACGATCGAATCGATCTCCTCGTTAGAGAAGGTCTCGTTGCCGAACACCGGCATGGTGCCCGGCCCCGTGATCATGGCCTCGGCGATCTCGGTCGGACTGGAGGCGTCCACCTCCGGCGCGATGTTGGCGCGCGGCTCGCTTGCATACGTTGCCGTGCTTCCGGTCTCGTCTCCGGTCGCCAGCGCCCCGCCCGCTCCGGATGTGGAGTGACAGGCTGCGCAGTTCTCTTGATAGAGCTCGAGACCCAGTTGGAGTTCTGCTTCGTCGAGGTTCAGGTCGGGGATATCGGGTCCTGTCTGGCCGAACGAATCGACGTACTCGACGATGGACGCGATGGCTTCGTCGTCGTATGACGGCTCCGTTCGCTGCACTCTCTGCTGCGGGAAGTCCAGCGGCATCCGGCCGGTCGTCAGCACGAAATGCGTCAGCGCGGAACCGTTGGTTCCATCGAGAAGGGAGGGTCCCCGGTCGGTGCCGTCTCCCTCTGAGCCGTGACACCATCCGCAATCGCGCTGGAACAGCCTCTCGCCGCTGGTGCCCTCCCCCTCGCCCGCCTCTATCGCCGGGCGGAAGGGAGTGGCGGGCTCCTGTTGATTACTGCACGCGCTCAAGACGAGCACCAGTGTCGCCGCGACCGCCACCCTCCGGCTCATGAGCGCTCCCTTGTGTCCGCGGTGGCCGCTTCATGGGGCGGGAGGCGCCGATCCATCTCCCTCATCCATCTGAGGAACAGCGTTGCCATGACCGCGACGTACAGACCGCCCATCGGGACCCACATGATCACCCCGGCGAGCTGCTGATCCGTCAGGGGGGCCAGTCCCCATGCCACGGCGCGGTGCGCGTGGGTGGGATACAGCGGTTGCGTCGCGAAGGCGAGAATCGCACCGAGAGCCGCGCTCTGCAGTCCGGTTGCGAAAGTGAGAGCGATCGCGGTCGCGTGACGCGTATAGCGGGAGCGACGGGGGACCACCACGGCCCAGAACAGCAGCGCGGTACCGAGGAAGCTGAGGTGTTCGAGGCGGTGTCCCATCTCGCTCCTCAGAGCCCAGTCGTACGGCGCCGGGAGATGCCATACCCACAACGCCACGGCCCCGAGAACCCAGACCATCGGGGGATTGGCAACGCATCGCCGGATGACCCTCGTGAGGCGCAAGACCCCGTCTGCGCGGAGACGCCTCTGTAGGGAGGAGGGAAGCGCCAGCATGATCGGGAGTCCGGGCCGGGCGTAGGCGATCAGCGGAGCTGCCACGACAATCAGCACCACGTGCTGGACCATGTGCGCCGACAGCAACGTCTCTGCGAGAGCATGGCCGGGCGACGAGACCGCCAGCGCGATGATCGCCAGCCCCGAGTAGAAGGCGACGGATCTGGCGACTTCCGTTGCGGTTGAGGCGGAGCGTGATCCAACCTTTCTCGTCCCCCGAGCGAAGAGAAACGCCGCGAACATGAGGGCGACTCCCAGAAGTGGATCGAAGTCCCATGCTCCGAACCACGCGCGGTCGACGAGGGCCGCGTGAGCCAGGTTCATATCGAGTCCCCGCACGCGCTCAGGAAGAGAAGGGGTATGAACCCGACGGCTATCGCCATGATGAAGAGTCCGTTCACGAACAACGCGGCCCCCGCCATCCACGTCGCGCGGTGTCCTTCGGTGGTGTCGGTGGAACGTCGGAGCTTCCGGTAGCACCGGATGGTGGCGAGCAGCGCGAGGAGACCGATGAGCAGCAACGCGGCATCCATGAACAGGATGAACGTCTTCGTGCTGATCCCGTAGACCTGCCCGCGCCCGGAGCCGTCGGCACCACCCGCACAAAGGACCTCGTTGAGGTCGGGAGCTACGAAGACCTGCGTAGCCCAGGCGATCGGCGCACCCAACAACCCGAACCAGAGGAGGCCAGATCCTCGGGTTTCGTCTCGCGTGATCTCGTGCGCCATGCCGATCCCCTAGAAGTGAGGTGAGAGGTAGATGGTGAACAACACGCCTGCCCACACCGCGTCGACGAAGTGCCAGTACATCGCGAAGTTCTGCACTGTGACGTGCCTGCGCTCATCGAAATGACCCCGCCACGCACGCACCTGAGTCCACAGACTGAAGAGAAGTCCGACGGCGACGTGAGCGCCGTGTAGGCCGGTCAGACCGTAGAAGAGGGAGCCGTAGACGTTAGTGCTGGGTGAGAACTCGTGAAGCGTTTCCGGGTACTCCACCGCGATCTGGATCGCCAAGAAGGTTGCGCCGAGGATGAAGCCCAAGAGGAGGCCGACCTTCAAGCGACCCTGTTTGCCCTTCTTGATCCCGGAGTCCGCGAGGTGCACCGGGATGCTGGAGGACCACAGGATCGCAGTCATGATCAGTGGAAGCGTGAGCGAAGGTTTCGGGATGTCGCCCGGGGGCCACACGACGGAGCCCGAGGTGAAGCGCAGGTAGAAGTAGCTCGAGATGAGAGCGCCGAACAAGGTGGCTTCGGTCGCGATGAGGCCCAGCATCCCCCACCACCCGAAGGCGCGCGTTCCCGAGGTGTGATGGGGGAGCACGACTTCGGTCGATCTATCGTCGGCGGCGCGGGCGCTCATCGCGCGTTCACCTCTTCGTTAACGGGTACTAGCGTCGTGCCACTCATGTCTCTTGCGTCTCCCCGCTCGGCCAGAACCATCCGGCGAGACCGACCAGGGTCCCCACGGCGCCGACGCCCGCCAGCAACCAGGCGTCGAGCAGGATCGCGTACGCGAGGACCAGCAGCGCCATGGTGAGGGCGAACGGCCACGGGTTTGCGTGCGGCATGTGCGCGATCGCCTGTGGTTTTGCGTCGAGCACGCTGGTGATTAGCACCTGGTGCCCCTCCGCCAGCTCGAGCCCGAGCGCGGGCTTCTGCTCTTGTTCGTGTAGCTCGGGTTGGTCCCACATCGGCTCCTTGCTCCTGATCGTGGGGATCGCGGCGAAGTTGTATGCGGGAGGCGGGGACGTCGACGCCCATTCGAGGGTCTCTCCATCCCAAGGATCGTTACCTGCGGGGGCTCCACTGCGCTGGCTACGCACGAACGCGATCACCGTGAACAGGACGCCGAGAGCGAGCACGAATGCACCGATCGATGAGATGAGGTTCCCGACCTCCCATCCCAGGCCGGCTTCGTAGGTGTAGATGCGACGCGGCATGCCGAGTAGCCCGAGGATGTGCTGGGGGAAGAAAGCGACGTTGAAGCCGATGAACATGAGCCAGAAACTCGTCTTCCCCAAGGTTTCGCTCATCATCCGGCCCGTCATCTTCGGGAACCAGTGGTAGAACGCGCCGAAGATCGGGAACATGGATCCGCCGACGAGGACGTAGTGCAGGTGCGCCACGACGAAGTACGTGTCGTGCACCTGTTGGTCGAAAGGAACCAGACCTAGCATGGGTCCCGATAGACCCCCGATCACGAAGATGAAGATGAATCCGAGCACGAACAGACCCGAGGTCCGCAGTATCGGCTTCCCCGTCACGAGGGTGGCCAGCCAGGCGAAGACCTGCACCCCCGTCGGGATCACGACCATCATGCTGCTCGCGGAGAAGAAGCTGAGGGTCAATCCCGGCAGCCCATCGGCGAACATGTGGTGCACCCACACGCCGAACCCTATGAGCGCGATGGCCATCTCGGCCAGGACGATGTAGGTGTACCCGATCATCGGCCTGCGGGCCATGGTCGGGATGATGGCGGACGCGATCCCGAACGCGGGGAGCGCGACGATGTAGACCTCGGGGTGGCCGAAGAACCAGAACAGGTGCTGCCACAGGACCGGGTCTCCCCCACCGGTGGCGTCGAAGAAGTCGGTGCCGAAGTGGCGGTCGGTGAGCAGCATCGTTGCCGCCGCCGCGATCGTGGGAAGCGCGGCCACGAGCAGGTAGCTGTAGGTCAGCATCGACCAGACGAACAGCGGCATGCGCCCCCATCCCATTCCCTTGGCGCGCATGTTGTGGA
>JACCXF010000257.1 GCA_013697295.1 Actinomycetota bacterium
GGCAAGCTCTTTGACCGAGATCTCGTGAGGGTTGCCGACGTTCACCGGGCCGGTGACGTCCGAACCGATGAACCGCCAGATCCCCTCTACCAAGTCGTCGACGTAGCACAGCGAGCGCGTCTGCGAACCGTCACCGTGGACGGTCAGTGGCTCGCCCTTGATCGACTGCTTGATGAAGTTCGGGACGGCGCGGCCGTCGTTCCGGCGCATGCGAGGTCCGTAGGTGTTGAAGATCCGCACCAGCTTGACGGGTACTCCGTGCTGGCGGTGATAAACCATCGACAGGGCTTCGCCGTAGCGCTTCGCCTCGTCGTACACGCCACGGGGGCGGTTTCTTCAGAAAAAATCACGATCTGTTCCAGAGGGGCTGGCCGAACCACCTGTCAAGGCAAGTGCAGAAAGGAGAGGGACCGAATAGGGGGGTCGGTGTCCGCATGGTCGAGGAAACCGCACGTCTGCGGGGCGCTTCGATCGTGCCCATACGGTCGACAAGCCCAGGCGGGCCCCTTGATGGATCCCTCCTTCATCAGCGGACCTTCGCCGGTGGCCGAGAAGTGGGCGAGGCCGGCCCGATGGCGCGCCCGCACCCTCGGGGGGACGAGGATGTGAATGGGTTTACCTAAGACCTCTGCTTCCGAATAACCGAACAACAGAGATGCAGCCCGGGTCCACAGGACGATCTTCTCGGTTACGGCCTCCCCAACGATCACGGCATCACGGATATCGTTGAGCAAGGTGCCGAAGCCGAGATCCGCCGGATCTATGCAACGATTCCCCCGTGACGTCATCCGCCGCGGGCCGCGCGCCCATCGCCGTCATCACCGGGGCATCGAGCGGCATCGGTGCGGCCACCGCGCTGCGTCTCGCCGAGGAGGGCTTCGACGTCGTTCTCGGCGCGCGTCGCACAGAGCGCCCGCCGAACGTGAACATCGAAGAGATCGTCGTGCGGCCGCTCGCTCAGGCCAGCGCGACGCTCATAGCGCGCGGAGGAGACGCCTGACATGGAGAAGCGCTACGGAACGCCGGTCGCCGGCCAAGAGAAGGAGGTCCTCCTCGGCTTCCTCGATCACTATCGCAAGACGATCCTCGATATCTGCGAGGGCCTAACGGAGGAACAACTACGCCGCCCGATGGTGCCGTCCGGGACATCGCTGCTCTCGATGGTCAAGCATCTTGCGTTCGCTGAAGGAGGATGGTTCCAAGAGGGTGTCGCCAACGAGCCCTCCAGATTCGCTTACGACCCGTCCGACCCCGAGCGGGAACATCGCGTGGAGGACCACGAAACCCCGGATGAGATCTTCCAGCTCTATCGCGAGGCTTGTGAGGTATCCCGCGCGGCGATGGAGAAGGCATCGCTTGACGACATGTGCGCGCGGCCGGATCGCAGCGCGGACTACAACGTCCGTTGGGTCGTGGTCCACATGATCGAGGAGACCGCCCGCCACGCGGGGCACGCGGACATCCTCAGAGAATTGCTAGACGGCAAGACGGGGGCCGGCTACGGCGACTGATCTTTGAGTCAGACGTCGCGGCGACGGTTGATTGGTTCTGCAGTCATTCGGCGACCGGGAGGTAGATGTGGAACGTGGTCCCTTCGCCGGCTACGGATTCCACCTCGACGCAGCCACCTGCGGCTTCGATCGTGCCCAGGACGGTCGACAAGCCCAAGCCGGTCCCTTTGGTTGGGTCTTTGGTCGTGAAGAACGGGTCGAAGATGCGCTTCTGCACGTCCTCGGAGATGCCCTCTCCGATGTCGGCGACACTCAGGTGGACGAAGGGTCCCGCCGGCAACTCCAGCCCAGTGGGGGTCACCGTCGCATCTCGATCGATAATGCCAACCGAGATCACCAACCGTCCTTGATTCTTCATCGCCTCGCGAGCGTTCGCCACGAGGTTCACGAGGATGTTGAGCATCTCTCCGTTGTCGAACCGGGCCCACGCGCCTTCAGCGAGGGCGGGCACCTCCATCGTGATGCCCGGCCCGAGGAGAGACTGTAGGAGCTCGCGCGCGCTGCCTATCGCGGCGCTCACATCCATCCTCTCGAACCGCAACGGTCTCTGGCGAAGGTAGGACATCAGGTTCGAGACAAGCTCGGCCCCCCGCTCCGCGGCAGCTTGAGCCTGCGTCAGATCGTCGTGTTGGGACGAGTCCTTCGGCAACGTCTCGAGGGCGAACTCGATGAAATTCAGGATGATCGCGAGCAGGTTGTTGAAGTTGTGTGCGACCCCCGCAGTCACCTGACCCAGAGCCTCCATCTTGTGAAGCTGGCGGATCCGATCCTCAATGGCCCGCTGCGCGGTGATGTCATCGAAGGTTGAAACCGCGAAACGCACCTCGCCGCCTTCATCGAGGATCGGGGACGCGACAACACGGATGGGCGTGTTCTTCGTCTCGCGACGAAGCATCATCTCGGCCTCCGCCCCTCGCTCTCCTCGCAATGCCCGCAAGATCGGCTGTTGATCTCCGGGGAAGATCTCATCCGTGCCGGGGATGTATGCCTGGTACTCCTGAGTCAGTTCTTCCGTTGGAGCGTCGGCCATGACCTGGCGCCCGAGAAGGGCCAGGGCGGTCTTGTTCGCGTAGAACGGCGTCCCGCTCTCTTTCTCTATGACGAATACCCCGATAGGCAGGTCGTCGAGAAGTCGCGTCATGCTCAGGAGAGCCGGCTCAGCGGGCAAGTGCGTCTTCTCGCCTGTGGGGCGCTTCGAGACATCCCTCACGATGGCGAGCACGTATCGCCCCGGGACGCGAGCGTGTTCGATC
>JACCXF010000264.1 GCA_013697295.1 Actinomycetota bacterium
CAACATCCTCGAGCACTATTACTCGGGTGCTCAGGTCAGCTTCGCCAACATGCCGGCGCGCGTAAGGGTTGGATTACTCGAGGGCAGGCGCTCGATCTCGGCCACCTCGTCTCTGTTCGATTCGGGGAAGGGTCAAATCGTTTTCAAGGTCGCCGGGGGGATGCGAGTCGCAACCGGCAACGCCGGTGCCAACTGGCGCGTCGTTCCGAGCCCGACGGGTGGACTCCGTCTCTATAAGAACGGCGACAGGATCACACGCGACGGCAAGTCGGTCTTCGGATCGCCCCAACGTCCGCTTGTGGCTCAGTACGAGCGATACCACTCGCTCATCCGGATAACCGAGAAGGGCAGGGACTACGCGTTCGGGCGAATGAACTTCGGAACCTACGCATCCGGCTCGTGCGGGGATTACTGCCTACGTCTGGTGCTTCGGATCCCGATGCAAGAGTATCTGTTCGGATTGGGCGAGGTGCCGTCGTCATGGCCACAGGCGTCCCTCCGTTCACAGGCCATTACCGGACGAACATATGCGTTCCAGAAAGTGCTGCGATACGGGCAGCATCGGTATCCGTGTGACTGCGCCGTCTATGACTCCACCTACGATCAGGCGTACATCGGCGACGCCAAGAGAACCGGCTCGCCTTCGTACTGGGATGACTGGATGCGAGCCGTGACGGCCACCCAATCACAAGTGATCTTGTATGACGGCGCGCCCATCCAGGCGTACTACTCGTCCTCATCCGGGGGTTACACGGAGAACAACGAGAACGTCTGGGGGGGGACCCCCTTGCCCTACCTGCGGGGCGTACCCGATGGTCCCGACGCGGTGGGCGCTAATCCCAATCACACCTGGAGCGTGAGCCTCGGATGGCGCACTTTCTCGGCGAAACTTGACGCTGCCTTCGGTACCGGGGCCCTACAGAGGTTCCGTCTACTGAAGCCATTCGGCGTCTCCGGACGCGTGACGGTCGTGAAGGGGCCCGACCGCGGCGGCGTTAGGATCGTGGGTGCGAACAGGACCGTCCGCGCCAGCGGATTGTCGATCCAATCTGCACTAGGGCTTAAGGACACTCTCTTCAGTGTCGCCATTAGGTATGACGGAGCCGCTCTGTCGCCCGACGACAGTGGCCGCGACCGAACCATGAGTGCCACTAGCGATGCGTTATCGACCGCCGCTCCACGGCCGCCCTGGCAAACGGAAGCAACGTTCTCTCGACCCTGAAGGCGTCCGGAACGACCGGGATTAGTCTTTAGACTGCCCGGATGGCATTGGAGATCCCCCAACCGGAGACCCTTCCCGTAGCGGCCCCGACGCGCCCCGGTGTCGGTCTGGCCTCGATCGCGCTGGTCCTGGTGAGTGTCGCTTTCTCGATCGCAGGGCAGCTGACCCTGCGAAGCGCGATGGACAGGGTGGGCTTCATCGGTCGGGCCGAGGTCTCGGCGCCTCTGACCACGGCATCCCGCGTCGCCAAGGAACCACTGCTGTGGATCGGCCTTTTCCTCTTCGGCGTCTCAGCGATCTTCTGGCTCGTGGTTCTGTCGCGCGTTCCGCTATCGGTTGCCTATCCCTTCGTCGGGCTGTCCTACATCCTCATCGTCGCTTTCTCGCGTTTCATCCTGGATGAGGGGGTCCCTCTGCTCCGTTGGGTGGGCGTGATCGTCGTGGCCGCGGGGATCGTGATCGTGGGGTTGTCTTTCCGCCGCGTATCCGGCATCTGATTTTGAAGGCGTTCATCCTCGCCGGCGGCTTCGGCACACGGCTGCGTCCTCTCACCCTCACGCGACCGAAGCATCTCTTGCCGATCGCGAATCGGCCACACATCGAGCACGTCTTCGACCTGTTGTTGCGTCACGGCATCGATGATGTCGTGCTGATGACTTCGTACCTGGCCGACGCGTTCGCCGACACGCTCGACGGAGCCGAGCAGCTGGGCATGAAGCTCGAAGTCACCCACGAGGCGGAGCCACTCGGCACCGCCGGCGCGTTCAAGAACGCCGAGCATCTCGTAGGTGACGACGCGTTCCTCGCCTTCAACGGCGACGTACTGACGAACGTGGATCTCAGCGCAGTGATCGACCGGCATCGGGCCCGTCAGGCCGAGGCCTCGATCGTCCTCACCCCGGTCGACGATCCATCGGCCTATGGCGTTGTCCCCACGAAGGAGGATGGAAGCGTTCTGGGATTCATAGAGAAGCCACCGCGCGATCAAGCGCCGACCAACCTCATCAATGCGGGTATCTACGTTCTCGAGCCCTCGATCCTCGAGCGGATCCCAGAGAACCGCGTGTGGTCGGCCGAGCGCGAGCTCTTTCCTCAATTGGTTGCCGAAGGCGCGCGGCTGTTCGCAACGGGGACGGATGCCTACTGGATGGACATAGGTACACCCGAGAAGTACGTACG
>JACCXF010000280.1 GCA_013697295.1 Actinomycetota bacterium
AGCTGTAACAGGACTCCCCGCTCGACGAGCGCGGCAAGGCGATCTGGGTCGTCCTGGAAGGAACGGTTTCGCTCGGGGTGGGCAAGCAGAACCCGATACCCGCGGACTTGAATTCCGAAGAGAAGCGCCTCGAAGGTGCTGGGGAGGTGGCTGTACGGGGTCTCGACCAGGACGTCGGTCCCGCGCTGGCCGTAGGAGACAAGCCGTAGGTCCTCGTCTGAGGCATCTTGAGCCCAGCTGAGATCGACCTCTCCGGCAGGCACGACTTCGACATCGACCCGACGTTCACAAAGCAGCCTGCTCAAGTCCGCGCACCGACTCGCGAGCTCACGCGGCCGAACTTCTGCGTAGTCGTCTCGGACATGAGGGGTGGCCGCGATCGTGCGCACGCCATCACGCGCTGAGGCTTGTGCCGCAGAGACGCTCTCCTCGAGAGTAGTGGGTCCGTCATCGAGCCCGGGAAGCAGGTGATGATGTAGATCGATCACGGTCGACGGGCCGCACTAGCAAGGCCGTTTCCCTCTCTTAGTAGGCGCCACTTCCTCGAACGACCACCCCTACGGTACGGATAAGAAGCTTCGCATCACGCCACAGGGACCAGTTCGTCACATACAGATAGTCGAGGTCGACCATTCCCTCGAAGGGAACATTGGATCGCCCGTGTACCTGCCACAGGCCGGTCATCCCGGGCTTCAGCTCAGTCCGGCGCCGTAGACGGCCTTCGATTCGGGCGTCTTCATCCTCGGGAAGAGGCCGTGGTCCGACGAGACTCATATTTCCGCGGAGGGTGTTGATCAGCTGCGGCAGTTCGTCGAGAGAGTAACGGCGCAGCACCCGGCCAACCCGTGTAACCGCGGATCATCGACCACCTTGAATATTCCTCCTTCGACGCCCACGTCGTGCAGAGTGAGATCTGCTACTTCGTCTCTGCGCTCTTCAGCGTCGGCGCGCATCGAAAGGAACTTGATCAGTTCAAATCGACGCCCTTCTCTGCCGACTCGGCGCTGACGGAAGAGCACGGGACCGGACGTGTCCAGCTTGATCGCCAGTGCGCAGATGGCAAGCAAAGGTGACAGGAATGCGAGGGCGAGGGCGCTGACCGTGACGTCGAGCATCCGCTTGAACAGCAGGGACGAGCGGGGGATGTTCGTTTGAGGAAGCGTGAGCAGCGGCATCCCCTCCATCTCGTTCAGCTCGAGTCGGCTCCCGACCACCTCTCCCCAGCTGGGGACGAGATCAAGGTGAACGCTGAGCTCTGTCAGAGCCGAGACGAGCGCTGCTCGCTCGCTGAGCGCGCCGACGGAGGAGGCGAGCACGACGCGGTCAACGTCGAGCTCTCCCACGATCTTCGGGACGTCGACCTCTCCCCGAACGACCGGGATCGGACCGATCGAATGGAGAAGCTCGGAGTTGTGGACGCCGGCGCCGGTGGGCTTGCTCCCATCTCCGGTCAGCTCGAGGCAGGCGACGACGTTGATCCCATACTCCGGGTGGCGGGCAAGCTTGATGGCGATGGCCGCCGACTCGGTTTCCGTCCCGACGATCAGGGCGTTCTGGAGGTACCACGTCCGGCCTCTCGCCCAGGCGCGCGCACTCGCTCGGAAGCCGAGCAACAGCAGGAACGCCGACATCCAGAAGAGAACGAGCTTTGAGAGTGGCACGTGGCGGAGACCGGTGGCCGAGGCGAAGAGGAGCACGCTCCAGCTCCACATGGTGCTCATCTGGAGGATGGGCACGAACTCCTCGGCCATCCCGTGGTCCGCTCTACGGCTGTCGACGTGGTAGAGGTTGTGCGCACGCGCGAGAAGGATCCAGATGGGGGCGCCAACGGCAAACAGCGCCAGGTCGAAGAACATGGACGTTCCCGGTCCACCGTCGAATCCACCGACGGCCTCGACCACGAAGAACGCCACCGCCAACGCCCCCAGGTCCGCGAAGAGCAACCAGCGGCGGAGCATGAAGCCGCGCGTGTCGCCGCGGATATCCGGGCGCCCCGGCGCGAGTCCGATCACTTGAGACAGTGTCGCGCGGCGTTTGGGTGCCTCGATCGGTGACGTGGCGGAGTCCGCTCCGCTCTCTGCCGTGACCAGGGGCGGGCGTCTACGGTCATCATCGGCGCTCTCCTCCACGCCTCTGGCGCCCGCTGTGGCTCGGGGATCGAGCTCTTTGGCGCCCACCGCGTGCGGCGAGTCGAAGTCGTCTCGAGGGAGCGGGGTCGTACTCATGGGCAAGTCCGACTGGCGCCGCCAAAGCCTGGCAGCCTGTTCGAACAACCCGACTCCCAACCGCTGTGGGTGCGCGGCGCCGATCTCAGAATCAAGTCGGAATCCATTCCTCCCATTGCCCTTCTGGGCCCCGCGAGCTGCGCCCCCTTGACATCCACCGTCCCGGCCGACCTCCGGCGGGACGTTGGGCAATAAACCCCGCGTGTCTCCCCAGGACGCACTTTGGGAGTCGTCAGGATAGCGGAAAATGACGGACGTTGCGAGCTTTTCCGTCGGGACGCGTTCGCCAAGGGGGCGAGCCTTACGTCGACGATGGGCGGGGGGCGGACACCTCGCGGCTCTGCGAGCCTCAGCCTGTCGGCGTGACCCGGTAGGCGTCGAACACCGAGTCGACGTTGCGCAACCGCTGGACGCAGCTCTTGAGCGTCGCGGTGTCCCCCACTTCGACCACGAAGCGGTTCTTGACCATCGGGT
>JACCXF010000284.1 GCA_013697295.1 Actinomycetota bacterium
CGCTGGTTGGTGAGCTTGAGCGACTCGGATTGCTTCGGGAAATGACCGGTCGCCGGCGCAACCGAGTCTTTTCGTATGAGCCCTACATGTCTCTCTTTAGCGAGGACTCTCGTTGATGGTGCTGCGATCTCGGGCTAGTGAACCAATGTCGTATGTGCTTCCGGATTGCCTTGAGATATCTGGTTCGGGCGTTCGGGCTCCTCGAGCGTGACGGTCTGCTGCAGAGCATCGGGCACGCGTCGGGTTGAGCCAACCCTCGTGGACTTCGGGGTCCAGCGCGTCAGAGTCAGCAGCACGCGCATCGAGGGGTTGGGGTGAGCAGCCACACGTTCGGTGATGACCTCGCGATCCTGATGGGCATGCTGCGGCCCGGTGACCTTGACCCCCAGGTCGGCTGGCGCGGCAGGTGGGAGCGCTTCCATGAGGCCGCCGCCGCCCTCAAGAAACGCCGAACTGAACGGCAAGGCCGTTCTCGACCTGGCTGCATGATCCTCGTCTCAGGAGCGACCGGCAACGTCGGCGGTGCGCTGGTCGTCGTGCTCGCGGCAGCAGGGCAGCCGGTTCGCGCGCTGAGCCGGCGCTCGCCAGAGGTTCGTGGCGGGTGGACGATCTCGGCGCCGAACTCGCTGAGCTGCGCGCTCGCGGGGTGGAGATCATCGACATCGACACGCCCGAAATGAAGACCGAAGACGGAATTCTCGACACCGGCGACGCATTGCACGCCTGGATCGTGGACCCGGGCAAGAACGTGCTGGGCATCGATCAATACAAGTGAGTGAGTGGACGCCTTGGGCGATGCCGGTGAAGTCAGAGAGCCCGGCGTGGACGGCAACCATCGGCGCGCCCCTGGGGGCATCTTATTCGTCGGCATCCGGGTTGGTGCTGACGCATGGCGGAAATTCGTTGACGCTTTCCTCGGGATCGAGCCGGTTCTCGCCACGCTGCGCTGCAACCTCGCGCGGGTGACGGTCAAGCGGCTGCTGCGCTTCTGTGCGGGTCGTGTGTCAGTATTTCGTAGCCATGGGGTGTGATTGCCACGGTGTGTTCGAAATGGGCCGCCAGGCTCCCATCCGCGGTGACGACTGTCCAACCGTCGTCGAGAAGCTCTGTTTGTGATCCCCCTGCGGCAGTAATGGGTTCGATGGCGATCGTCATTCCAGGACGCAGCATCTCTCTCCGTCCGGGTGGGCCAACGTTAAGGACGGTCGGGGGCTCCCACAGCTTCCGGCCGATGCCGTGGCCGCCGAAGCGAGACACGACGGCGAAACCAGCAGCCTCAACCGTTTTTTGTGCTGCCCATCCCACGTCACCCAACCGCTTGCCTGGTTCGCACATCGAGATCGCCGCTTGAAGCGCTCGTTCGGTTGTCGACAGCAGCTCGCGCGCGCCCTTGTCTACGGTCCCCACGGGATAGGTCCATGCCGTATCCACATGGAAGCCGCCATAGAAAAGCGCGACGTCGAGTGTCACGACATCGCCCTCCTCTAGTCGGTAGGAGCCAGGGACGCCGTGAACGACCACGTCGTTGGGAGAGATGCATATCGCGCCGGGGAACCCCTGCGTCTTGGCCGAGGAGCGTGCTCCGGCCTCTTTGATGAAATCGTCGGCGAGCCCATCCAATGCTGCCGTTGTCATTCCCGCCCTCACCATGGGTTCCAAACGGTTCATTACATCTACGAGGACACGACCACCTCGCCGCATTGCCGCAATCTCATCAGGCGATTTCCTGTAGACCATCGGTTGAGTCTCGCACGGAGACCACTCTTGCGTTGTCGGAATGTTGCGGCGGGAGACCTCGTGCGCGTTGGAGATCGATTTAAGGGACCGAGATAACCCTCGACCACAACTTGGTAGGGCCAGCGACTGAAAGCCATCCGGGAGTAGTCTGGGTAGGGCATGTTTCGGACGCCGAGAGGAGGTGACGATGGCCGGTCAGAGCCAGGCAGGTGCTACCAACGAGCGAATTGTGCGTCTGCTCGAAGAGGTCAAGATGCAGCTCGCCGATTCCAGGAAGCGCGAGCAGAAGATGGCGAAGGACCTCGAGCGGTTGCTCAACCGGAAGTAGCCGCAGTTCCAAGCGGGCCGACTCCTTGGGTGGTTGGGTGGTGGAGCGGTCGGTGCCTTCTGCTATGCAGCCTAGGGTCGAGGGCAGGGCGGATCTTCTGGTGGCCTTCGGCTACGAACGAGTTCGCAAGTTCGTCGCACGCAGAGGTCAGGTCGACGTTGCGACGGCGGGGATCACTTCATTCGCTAGGCGCTCAAGCTGCCGGTCCTTGTCGTCGCCGACCGGAGTGAGGTTGAACCCGCCAAACCCGAGTTTGGTGAAGCTCACCAGGCGTTCGGCGATGAAGCCGGGAGAGCCGGTCACGACATCCTGCTCCGGCTCGGCCCGCTCGTCCACACGGACCTCCAGGTTGTAGATGCAGGCGATCTCCTCGGGAGCGCGGCCCGCGTCGCGCGCTCCGGCGATTATTCGCTCTCGCATGGCCGGGATGTCCTCCGGAGG
>JACCXF010000319.1 GCA_013697295.1 Actinomycetota bacterium
GACCGCGAGGACCGCGATCAACCATCTCCATTGCATGAACGCTTCGGACGTCAGCGGCATGATGAGGCGCAGGAACCCATACACACCCACCTTGAGACCGGCCAGCAAGATGCCGATCCCTATGGGACCCTCCTGCAACGCGGGCGGTAGCCACGAATGCAGCGGGAACAGCGGGGCTTTGAGCATGAACGAGAACGCCATCAGGAAGAACACGACCGTCCCGAGACCTGCCGGGACGTCGACCGCTAGAAGCGCCGCGTAATCGAACGAAAGGGAACCCGTGACCGATCCGTGGTTGACGCTCAGGAGGACGAATGCCGCCAGCAACGTCACCGAGCCCATCAGCATCGCTAGGACGTACTTCGTGGCCGCGTGGCTGCGAGCGGGACCCGTGCCCCAGAGCTTGATAAGCACGAATGTCGGGACGAGCATCAGCTCCCAGAAGACGAAGAAGAGCGCGAGGTCGAGAGCCGTGAAGACCCCCGTCGTCGCCGTCGAGAACATCAGGACGGAGATGAGATAGGGCTTTTGCCGGTGGGACACGGTCGTCCGCGCTTGAACCACCGCGACGACGGTCAATAATGCCGTCAAAGGCAAGAACGGCGCCGACAGCCCGTCGATCCCGATGTGGATGCTGGCGCCGATCGTGTCTATCCACGGGAATCGCTGTTCGAACTGGAACGCCGCAGTCGGTGCCGCGGAAAAACTCACGAACAGCCATACGGAGGTCGCGAGCTCCATGAAGGCACCGATCAGAGCGACCCTCTGGATGATCTTCGAATTGCGCAGGGGCACGAGCACGAGCGCGACCAGCAGCGGCCAAGCCAGGAGGAACGTCACCAAGGAGAATCCGCCCCCGCACCCTGCATCACGGTCGAAACTCCAGCCGCGCGACGCTCGATGGGACCTGTTGGACTCGCTCTTCGAGCCACGTCAGGGAGGGCCGCATCCGGTGGATGAAGGGGCTAGTGCCGAGCCCGATCCAAAAGATCAGAGCGGCGAGAACGGCAACTATCGCGCGCTCGCGATGCGTCAGGTCGTAGATGCGCTCGGCGAGCGTCTTATTGGGCTCGCCCATGAAGCCGCGCATGAAGTACCACAACGAGTAAGCCGCGGTCAGAAGAACACCCAGCCCGGCGGTGACCGCCATCCACCAACTGCGCTGATAGCCGCCGAGCATCACGAGATGCTCGCCGTTGAATCCGTTCGTGCCGGGAAGGCCGATGCCGGCAAGCGCGATCAACAAGAACGCCGAGGTCATGAGTGGCGCAGAGGACACGAGCCCTCCTAGGGAAGCCAGCTCCGGTTGACCGATACGAGCGGTTAGGAAACCTGCGACGAAGAACAGACCGGCGCCGACGATCCCCAGATTGACCATCTGTAGTACCGCACCCTCGAACCCGTCGAGGTTCAACGAGAACAGGCCGAGCATCACTACGCCCATGTGCGCCACGCTGGCGAACGCCAGTAACCGCCGGAGGTTCGTTTGACCCAACGCGAGGAAGGATCCGTAGATCACGCTCACGGCCCCGGCGATAGCCATGATCCACAACCACTCCCGGGCCGAGTCGGGAAAAAGTGGAATGACGAAACGCAGGAATCCATAGGTTCCGAGCTTCACCCCGACCAGGAAGACGCTCATCCCAACGACCGGTCCATGGTCGAGGACCTTGGGAAGCCATGTGTGGAAGGGAAAGAGGGGCGCCTTCGCTGCGAACCCCAGCGCCAAGAGGATGAACGGCCAGGTCTGGGACGCGGCAGGCATACCCGCAGCCAGCAAGCGGCCCAGCTCGAACGAGATGCCATCGCCTGTGGCGGTCGAGTAGGCGCGACCGGCAAGGATGATCCCGACAAGCATCACCATTGCCCCTGCACCGACGAAACCGACGTAGTTCCGGGCCGCATCCAGGCGCTGCGGTCCGGTTCCCCAGCGAGTGATGAGGAACCAACTCGGGACGAGCTCTGCAACGAAGAAGATCCAGAAGATCATCAGGTCGAGAGTGACGAACGCTCCCAACATCGTGGCTTCGAGGACCAGGATCGCCGCGGAATAACCGGGTGCGCTTCCTGTTATCGGAAGATCGCTGCCGGCCCGCCGGGCGGGGATGTTGTGTTCCGCATATGCGATCACCATCAGGCCGAGGAGCGCGGTCAGCGGTACGAAGAGGATGCTGACCCCGTCGACCCCAAAGTGCCACGAAACACCAAGGAACTTGCCGACGCGTTCGACGAACTGGATATCAGAGATGCCCGGCTCGAACGCGAGCGCGAGAGCTACCGTTCCGGCAAACTCGAGAGCTGCAGCGGCGATCGCGATACGTGTTGCAACGCGGGCATCACGGACGAGAACGACCAGACCGGCGGCCGCCAGCGGGAACAGGACCAACATGGTGAGAGCAGGAAAGCCCACCTGGTCGGCGGCCAACAGTTCGTTCGGCATCAGCGTGTTACCGCGATGGCGGCGAGGAGAGCGACCGCGACGAACGCGGCTACGACCGGCTTGCCAAGGAACGCTTCCATCTGCAGCAGACCTCGCCGCATGCGCTCGCCCACGACTGCTACTCGACCCGGACCGAGTTGGAACACGGCGTTCTCAACTGCTTCGGTGAATGCTGCAAGGGTCCCCGAGAGTCGTTCGAACAGGCTTTCGATCCCACGTTGGAACACCACGCGCTCGGTGCGTTGGCTGAATGCCGAGATCGCATTCGTGAGCGCGCCGTAAAGTCCACCACCCTGGGTCGTGAGCGTGCGCTCGATGCGGGCCGTGAGGGAGCTCAGCCGTTCCATCGGCGTACCTTCTGGCCGCAGCGCTCGCCCCCGTCTTCCCGGTGCGTGCCGCCGATCCGGTGGAAGCCAAGCCAACCCGGGTCTCTCCGGAAGCTGGGCAGCTCCGGTGTCGTGGGCCTCTATAGCTGCATCGAGTCGGGCTTGCCACGTCGTGTGGGGGCGGGGGCTGTACGTCGGCAGCGGCGACCCCGTCATGGGGTCCAAGACGGCCCGTTCGAATCGATCCACCGCTGCGCCGGCGCGCGTTACCGCGGCCGTAGCTCGATCCGCCGCTTCGTCCAGCCACGCTCGGTTCGAGGCCGCGAAGTAGAGCCGGCGCGCCAAGGGACCACTCGTTCCCGCGGGTGGCTCTGCGCGGAAGCGGTCGAAGAAGCGCGGCACCGCGATGCCCGAGAGCATGAGGCAGATCAGTGCTGCCATCAGCACGATCGTTGAGCCCGGCGGCGCTTCGACTGCGGTTCGGCTGTCCGAAACGGTGGGAGCGAGGAGCTCGGCGAACCACGACCCATCGATGCCTCCCGGCACCAGCCGAACCGCGATCGCCGCCGCGACTACTGCGAAGCCCACCCCAACTGCGATACCGATCCTCGGCGTCCTAGCGTCGTCGTGGAACGTGGCGCGCACGATCCGGCGCGACGAGAGCCACAACCCGAACGCCGCGACCGCACCGAGGCCGGCGAGGGTAACGGTTCCGCTCGCCCACCCTTTCGGCAACGACAACCATCCCGTCACGAAGGGAGTCATGACGAGCGCTAGCGCGGCCACGGCTACCAAGATCGCCGCAGGGCGCGCGGTATCGGAGGGTCGTTCGATCGCAGCGGGATCCGGTCCGCCGTGGAGATGGTGAAGGATCGAAGGAGCCGTAAGGAACAGGTTCGTCTTGTAGAACGCATGTGCCACGAGATGGAAGATCGCGATCGGGTAGAGGCCGAGCCCACACAGGAGCAGCATGAAACCGAGGTGAGCGTTCGTCGACGCCGCGAGCATGCCCTTTATGTCTGTCTGGGTAAGACCGGCCAGCTGGCCGTACAGCGCGGTCAGCGCTCCGATCACACCGACCGCGATGAGAGCTATCGGCGCCTGCTCGTAGATCGGGGCACTTCGCACCACCAGATAGACCCCGGCGGTGACCATGGTCGCGCCGTGGATCAACGCGCTGGACGGCGTCGGGCCTTCCATGGCACGGGCGAGCCACCCTCCGAGCGGTATCTGTGCCGACTTCCCGGCCGCGCCCATCAGCAGGCAGAGGCCGACGGCGGTCGCCGTGGCGCCGGGCAGCGGCGAGGTCAGCGCCTCGGAATAGCTCAGTCCGCTGTGAGCGGCCAGGACGAAGATCCCCCCGAGTAGGCCGGCGTCGCCCACGCGATTGAGGACGAATGCTCGGGTCCCGGCGTCACCGGCGGACGTGCGATCCCGATAGAAGGCGATCAACATGTACGAGCACGCGCCGACGACCTCCCATGCCACGAACAGCATCAGGTAGTTCTCGGCCAGAACGAGGAACAGCATGGCCGCGACGAATAGCGGGAGGACCGTGAAGTAACGACCGAAACCGACCTCGTTGTGCAGATAGTTGACCGAGAAGCGCGTCACGAGCCAGCTCAGCCCCGCGATGGTTACCGACATCGTGGCCGAGAGTGGGTCCAACAGGAATCCAACATCGACCGTCAGCGAGCCGGTGTTCAACCATGTTCCCAGCATGGTGACCCGGGTGGCGGGGTCCGCGAACGTGACGACCGCCCCGATCGCCGCGGACACGGCGGAAAGACCCACTCCCCACACCGCAACCCGGGCGAGTCGCGCGCCCAGGAAGCGCCCGCCGGAGACCCGATCTGCGGTCGCGAGCACGGCCGCTACGAGGGAGAAACCGGGGATCGCGGCGATGAGAAACCCCTCTGCCGTCACCCCACCGCCCTCGACTCGATGTGTGCGGGAGGTAGGAAGTCGCTTCGGCCCCGGTAATACTCGAAGGAGTTCGCCACGACGGGAAGCTCGGACGGTTCTCCGTCCCAGCCGACGAAGCCTTTCCCCGGCACGAACAACTCGAAGTGTCCGTCGGTGGGATCGACCGCAACGAGGTGGATCCACTCGTTGTCCAGTAGCTCGGCGATCGCCGGCTGCGCGCCGTAGATCTGTCCCAGGATCCCGACAGACGCTTCGACGATCAACAAGAGGCGCATCGGCTCGTGCAGCTCGATCATCTGCTTCGGCAGGCCCGTGCGTAGGTCGCTCGCCGCGCCTTCCATGACCCCTAGTAGGCCCGTGACGTTGTGCGGCACCTTCGTATCGCAACCGAAAACGCGATTGTCGACCGTGGAGAAGTAGTACTCGAGGTTGATACCGGCGCCTACCGGCCCCATCGCCAGGAGGATGCGTTGGACGATCGCTCCGTCGAGGTCGCCGTGCGGATTGTAAGAGATGACGAATGTCCTGCGGTCGAGGAAGAGACCTTGGGTGAGCGCGCGTCGCCCTACGACGGCGACCGCGTTCGTGCAATGTCCCCATTCGGGACGGACCTGAGAGAGATCGCGCGACCGCTCCTCGACGTGTCTCACCGAGCGCTTCAGCGAAGAAGTCTTGGGGGCCGAATAGAAACGTGTGCATCGCTCCCGAGCAGAGAGTGCGCGAGCGTCTATGAGATCACGATGCACTGCCAGCCACTCGCTGCGGTGTGTCTTGGGGATGTCTTGCGTATCGAAGAAGATGGTTCGGTCGCTTGCGGTGTTGTGTATCCCGCCTACGAAATAGGTGTCGTCGGGGATATCGATGCCACGCTTGGCGAGCTCCTCTTGCACCGCAGGCCGGTTGGCCACGGCGGCGAATGCACGCGCGTTGGGAGCGCCATGCTTACCGCCGCATGCTCCGCAGTCGTGTGCCGACTCGTGGGGGTTGTTAACCGAGGACGAGCCATGGCCGACGAAGACGACGAGACGAGCGAAATGATGGGTGAGACCGATGTTGCGCAGTTGAGTTTCGACGCGGTCGGCTTGCTCGCTCAAGGTGAACCCGAGCCCGTCGAACCGCTCCGCGTCCACCGTTAACTGCGTCTCCGGTGCCGGGATCATCCGTCTCTCCACCGCTTCTTTGAGCTCGCCCCAGCCACGGGGCGCGAGCACGCGGCCGCCCAGCGGAACAGATTGGAACAACCCGACGACCTGGGTCAGGAACAACCCGGACACGACATTGCGCTTGAGCTCCCAGTAGATGTTCTCGGCCGTCTCACGCCACAGGCGGCGGCTGCGTCTCGCTTCGGCCGTCGCACGGGACGTCTCGTCATCACGAGGTACCTCTCTAACGCGGTTCGTGGGTATGACGCCGGCCGGACAGAGTGGAGTCGAACCGTGGTCGTCCAGCCCGCTGAAATCCATGGCCATATTGAAGAACCCGCCTGCACCGAAGGTCTCATATCCCGCGCCGAGCTCATCGACCGCCCTATGCATCGATTCCTCGCGCTCGTCGATGCAGAAAACCATCTGGGCCTTCGGTCGCCGGTCGCGAACCTGCCACCGTCCCTTGCCGCGGTTGGCCGCGAGCGCGCCAAGGATCTCCTCCCGATAGTGCCGTTCGAAAGCTGCCATCCATACCGGGCGGTGGTCTGCCTCGGGATAAGCATCGAGCGTGGCAAGGATGCGATCGCGCGTGGACGGTGACAGCATCCGGAGGTCTTCTGCCGACCAGCCCGCGAGTTGGGCCAGACGGAAGAGGCGCCACACCTTGTCGGCTACCGTGAGACGCGCGCGCGCCTCGGGGTGATGGTTCCAGAGCCACGTTTGCACGGCCACGTTCGACCACTCATCGCTGTGACCGCCTGTCCGCTCTAAGTCGCGTGCCGCTTGGGCCACGACACCGGGGAGCAGGCCGCGGTGGAGCTCTCCCCGGACATAGAACTCGAAAGGAGCGGCGCGGAGGCGCTCGGATACAGCCGCGACGTTAGCCGTCTCGGCCCCGATCGCCCGCGCGAGACCTTGGCGCACCACTTCGGCCTCAACCGTGAGCCTAACGGCGAGGTAGTGGACGAGATCGGTGGGCCGCGCCTTGAGGGGCGGGAAGCCGGGATTGTTGCCCTGCCAGTTCATCATCCCCGCCCACCCCGGAAGAGCAGCCAGCGTCCGACCGAGGTACGCATGCCAGCCGTCCGGCTCAACCCCGAGGCGGTCGAGCTGAAGCATGAGCGCGGCCGCGGGATCTTCCGGGAGGTCCGTCATCTTTGGGGGCCAGTTGCGGAGTCCAGACATCGCGAGGGTCGCGTCGTGTTCCACCGAGGCGCGCCAGGCGCCGTAGAAACCGAGCGTTCTATCAGGCATCCTCCACGCTGCTTGCCCGAGGTCGAGGAAGGCGGCGCAAACTCGGATCATGTAACGGTTCACCAACGCCACCGGATCGTCGCCGGTCAGACGCGCGAGCAGCTGCGCGTGAGTGAGGTCATGTCCAAGGCGGGAAAGGTCCGCCTCGAGGGCGGCGGTTGCCTCTGTGTGCAGAGCCTGCAGAGGATCTCTCGTCACGATCCGATGGGCGATCTCGGCGACGTCACTATCGGGCATCAGCGACCCCAGAGCTATGAGGGCCTCCAGTCCTCTACGGCTGTATTCGCCGCCATCATCGAGATCGTGCAGCGCGAACCACGCCGCGCTCGCGGCTTCGCGTAACGTCGCGTCGTGTGCTTCGTCGGGATCGGTTTCAACGCGTCGGCGAAGCTCGTCGAGGACACGCTGCACCGCATCCTCGACTTCGACTCGCTCTTCCGCGACAAGGCGCAGCCCGGGTCCATCACCGCGCAGCGTTGCTGCGAATTGTTCTCCGAGGCGGTCTATGGCCGCGTCCGGGTCGCGCGTGTCGAGGGTACGAGGGTCCGTCGGAGACAGCACGTCGAAGACGTCGAACCCGGCCAAAGTAGCCGCCCACAATGACATGACCGCATAAGCCTCGGGATCGAGCATCATGCTTCGTTCGATCGCCTCGAGGTTTCCCGGGAGATCGAGGTGACGCCGAGCCACTCGATCGACGAGCTGGCTTTCAGCACCGAGCCACGCCCGTCGCGCATGGTCTCGATCAACATCGGGTGTGTCCCCCAGCGCGCGGTCGACAAGGGTCACGTAACCATCCCTTCTTGCCGTGGGCACCCCGAGCGCGTCGAGCAGCCCGGCAACCGTCCGTCGCGGAACCCTGCCCTCGGAGAGATCCTGTTTCGCAGTAGTGGTGACCGTTGACCCGATGTCGAGACCCAGTAAGCGCCCTAGCCAATCACCCACCGTCATCTCCCGCCCTACACGATCGATGTCCTCACTTAGCTCGCTAGTCGCTCTTGCCAGCATCTGAGTTCTAGCTTCGGGCGAGACGTCGTCGAGCAGGCGCCGGGTTACCTCGCGATCTCCGATCGCGAAACGAAGCATTGCCGGGTCGATGGGGTTGATGCCGTAGAGCATGTGCAGCCGGCGGATGTCTGTGTCGGTGACCGTAGTCCCTCCGACCGTCCCGATGACTTCACTCCCAGCGGGACCAGGACGATCGACCATCACGGCGTCGAGGTCGGCGTCGGTTATGCGCCCCGCGCGATAGTGGGAGCGGCTTACCTCGACCGGTTGGTACCCGGAGGCGCCGAAGAAGGCTTCGGCCGCCGCGACGGCTTGGTCGAAGGGAAGATGCTGCAGCCCGTGCAAGGTGTTGTGGTGGACGAAGGTCGTGATGGGTCCCTGGCTCGGCAGCAAGTGGCCGAGGTGTTCTACGACCTCGATCAGCTGTTGATGTGGCGAGAGATGCTCGCCATTCGGCGAGCGGTTGTGATCCAGCTCGCTCACACGAACCGCGCGATCAAGGTGTCGATGGTTGTGTTAGTGAGCCCAAGCGCGATGCCGGGAGCCACGCCCAAGACTATGGTGAGGGCTGCAAGCGAGGTCGACGAGAGCAACTCGGCGCCACGCACGTCCGACAAGCCCGCCCACCGGTTCTCGATATCGTCGGAAAGGACTCCTCCGATGACGCGTAGCGTGAACGTCGCGGTTATCAGGATCCCGGCAGCCGCGAACAGCACTGGAAGACCGAACCCCTCGAACGCACCAAGCAGGACCTGCATTTCGCCGGGGAACTGGATCAGGCCCGGAAGACCCATCGAGGCCAGAAGTGTCAGGGTAAGCAGGGCCTTGAACATTGGCATGCGAGAACCGACTCCCGCGATGTCATCGAGAACAAGCGTGCCGGTGCGTTCATAAAGCATGCCGCTCAACAAGAACAGGCCCCCTGTGACGATCCCGTGAGCCACCATCATGAAAACGGCTCCGGAGAAACCCGCGTGGTCTAGGGCGGCGATTCCGAGAAGAACGAAGCCCATGTGACTGATCGAACTGAAGGCCACGATCGCCTTTACATCTCGCTGTCTGAACGCGAGAAACGCACCGTAGAGGATGTTCACGAGGGCTAGAACGAACAGCAGGGGCGCCAGTCTTCTGACCCCCTCGGGAAGGATCTCAGTCGAGCGGAGCAAACCGTACGCCCCAAGCTTGAGCATCACTCCGGACAGGATGATGCTCACCGGCGCCGGCGCCTGGACGTGTGCTAAGGGCAGCCACCCGTGCAAGGGGAATATCGGGATCTTCACTGCGAAACCGGCCAACAGCGCCACGAACGGAGCCACCTGGAACCCCGCCGTCCAGCCGCGGCTCGCAGTTTTCAGCGCATCCATGTCGAACGAGTGGGGATCGGCCGCCAGGTAAACCGCGAAGATGCCGATCAGCATGAAGATCGAGCCTCCGAGCGTGTAGAGGAAATACGTCATCGTGGCTTTTTCTTTCTCGGGCCCTCCCCATAACCCGATAAGGAAGAACATCGGGACGAGCGCGATCTCCCAGAACACATACAGAAGGAACCAATCGCGCGCCGCGAAGACGCCAAGACACGAGAATTCGAGAAGTAGCACCCAAACGTAGAACGCCTTGGGGCTACGAGCGACATGCAGAGACGACAGTACGGCTACGAACACGAGCAATGTGGTGAGCAGGATCAAGGGCAACGACAATCCATCCACTGCAAGCGTGTAAGTCATGCCGAGCTCGGGGATCCACGTCCGAGACTCACCGAACTGCGGAGCAGTGGCGGCACGGTCGAAGGTCAACAGCAGACTCATCGAGAGCACCAGTGGTACCGCGGCGGCCACGAGTGCGGCACCGCGGACGCGCGCGCGGTTGTCCTGCGGAAGCAAAAGCACCACAGCAAGCCCGACCAACGGCGTCCAAACGATGGCGCTCAGGATGCCAATGACAACCTCCCCTGTCGTGTCGCGGGCCCGAAGACGATCCTGCTATCCGGTGGTCTCGCTCAGACGCTGACCTTTGGAGCCGTACGCAATGAGAACTGATGGGCCCCGGGTCGAAGTGCCTCCTCACCTACACGCACCACAGAACCTCCGTCGTACGAGTAATCGATTTCGAAGTCGTGCAGCCGCTCGAGTACGGTCGGATCGACGTAGTGGACGTCGCTGAAGTCGAGGGTAACCGTGCGCCCGCGCGGCATGTCGTCGAGCACGCTGCGCAAGGGGATGAAGTTGTGGAAACCGAGCGCGCCGCGGAACTTCACGCGGAACTCTTGACCAGCATCTTCCACCATGATGCGGGGTTTGAAGAGGTTACCGAGCGAAGTACCTCGGAACACTGCGTGTAGCAGGCCGAGCACGATCCCGGTCGCTACACCGATCAGAAGGTCGGTCAACAGAACGGTGAAGGCAGTCACGATCATCAACAAGAATTCGATCTTGCCGATGTCCCACGCGTGCTTGAAGTCGGCGGGATGGGCGAGCTTGAAACCCACGACCATAAGGATGCCGGCCAGCGCCGCGAGCGGGATCTGCTCGAGGACTCCGGGGACCGCGAGCACGAATACGAACAGGAACGTGCCGTGGAAGAAGTTCGACCAGCGAGTGCGCGCTCCGGCCATGATGTTGGCTTTCGACCGGACTACTTCCGCAATCATCGGCAGTCCGCCGATCAGGCTCGAGACGGTGTTGCCGATTCCCTTACCGATGAGCTCCTTATTCATATTGGACCTGCGCTTCCACGGATCGAGCTTGTCTACGGCTTCTGCGGTCAAAAGGGACTCGAGGCTCGCAACGAAGACGTATAGCGCGATCCATTTGATCGCCGGTGCAGTCGGAAGGATGGAGAAGTCGGGGCTCGTGAAACCGTCGAGCAGGCCACCCTCGAGGCTGAGGCGAGGGCCCGCGCCGTTCATGGACGCGATCACGGTGCCGATGACCACCGCGGCTAACGGCGCCGGGATCACGCGAGACACCTTCGGGATGTTTGGCCAGAGCACCATCACGAGGATCGCGGCGATACCCACCAGAGCCGTTTCCATGACCGGCTCGAAGATGCTATGTGGGATCTCCGTGAAGATGTGGAAACCGTGGGCGCGCGGGTTCTCGTGGCCGACGACGATGTGTATCTGTCCCGACATGATGATCAGGCCGATGCCGGCGAGCATCCCGTGGACGACCGAGAGGGGGAAGAACCCGGTGAGCTTGCCCGTCCTCGCGAGACCAAGTCCGATCTGGATGACCCCCGCAACGACGCCGACCGCGAGCGCGCCCTGGAAGCCCAGTTCCGTCACCGCTCCGAGGACGATCACGATCATCCCTGCGGCGGGCCCGTTGATCGTGACGTAGGAGCCGGACAGCAGGTTCGCGAGCGTGCCGGCGATGATGCCGGAGATCACTCCCGCGATCGCGGGGGCGCCCGAAGCCAGAGCGATGCCGAGGCAGAGGGGCAGGGCGATCAAGAAGATGATGAGCCCGGAAACGACATCGGTTGCCGCGTTCTCCTTCAATCCCGCGAGCCAGTCCTTCGGTGGCGTCGGCCTCCCGCCCCCTTGTGCCTCCACCGTCGATTCCGTCGTCGTCATATGGCCCTTCTCCCTCCTGGCGACCCGCCAACCCGGGCGTTACCGAGCAGACTCTATGAAATATTCATGAAGAGTGCCAGCTAGGCGTCAAACTGAGGCTCATAGCATTAGGTCGGATGGCCCGCCACTGTGGCCGTGACCTGCCGAAGGGGGAAATGCATGAGGTTACTGATCATCGAGGACGAGGCCAAGCTGCGCAGCGTCCTGAGACGGGGACTCGAGGCGGCAGGCTACGTGGTGGACGAAGCCGAGGACGGCCAGGGGGGGATCGCCCGGGCGCTCGACGGAGGCTACGACGCGATCCTTCTCGACATCCTGCTTCCGGACATCGATGGGTTCGAAGTCTGCATGCAGCTCCGGCGTGCAGAGGTCTGGTCGCCGGTCCTCATGCTTACCGCGCTGGACGCGGTCGACGACAGGATCAGAGGTTTGGACGCCGGTGCCGACGATTACCTGGTGAAGCCTTTCGCCATTGGCGAGCTGCTGTCTCGACTACGCGCCCTCATTCGCCGAGGACGTCCGCCACGACCCGCGGTCCTTACCTGTGGATCACTCGAACTCGATCCCGCTACCCGCTCGGTGTCGTGGGACGGTCACCCGGTCGAGCTCTCCCGACGTGAGTTTGCACTCCTGGAGTTTCTTCTTCACCACCGCGACGAGGTCGTGCAACGCGCGACCATCCTGCGCCACGTCTGGGGGGTCCGTTCGGATGAGCAATCCAACATCATCGATGCCTTCGTCAGGAATCTTCGAGACAAGCTCGATCGTCGCTTCGACTATCCCCTGATCGAAACGGTCCGCGGAGTCGGTTTCCGCCTACGCTGCCCCAGCAACGAGTGACCCACAGGTTGCAGAGGCTGCCACTGGGAGTCCGCATCGCGGTCTTGACCTCTGGAGTCTTGGTGGCTCTCTTGGTTCTCGTAGGGATATTCGTTCATCGCCAATTCCGCGGTGTATTACGCGCCGATGTCGACCGGGACCTCGTCGAGCAGGCCCGCAGGGTGGCCGGTGGCTCGCGAGACCTTCACGAAGCAGAACTCGTCGATCACTTCTTTAGGAGGTCTGACGAAAGCGACACGTCGCGGGAGATGGAACTGGAGATTCAGATGATGTCCAAGGATGGCTCGGTGGTCGCGGCGAGCGAAGGGCTCGTGGGGGTCGATGGCCTCGTAGAAGGAGCCGCCTTGGTACGGGTGGCATCGGGCGTGCCGGTCTATGGCGACGTGAGGATCGAAGCGCTTGTCTACCGATTCGCAGCCGTGGGCGTGGGCGACGCGAGCGAACACATAGTGGCCGCTGCCACCCCGATCCAGGATCTGAGTGACGCGGAGGCCGCGTGGCTCAAGGTGTATGTCCCTCTCACAGTTATTGCGGGAGCGTTGGCTGCGCTCGCGGGAGGGGTTATCGCCCGACGGTCTCTTGCTCCTCTCCGAGAGTTTGCCGACGTAGCGGACGCCATCGGGACGATCGATCTATCCCAGCGCCTCTCGACGATCCCGGCCGCCGACGAGATCGGTCGGCTAGGAGCGACCCTCAATCGCATGTTGGAGCGACTCGACGCCGCGTTGCGCCGGGAGCGCGAGCTCACTGCCGAGGTCGGTCACGAGCTGCGAACTCCTCTGGCGATCATCCGCGCTGAGGTCGAACTGCTCCACGATGAAGTCACAGACGAGCGACTCAGAACGAACTTGGACAGCGTTCTGGAGGAGCTCGATAGAACCACAGGAGTTATCGACGACATGCTCCTGCTTGCGCGCGCGGACGCCACGGTCGTGCTCGATCAACCCGAGCTCGTAGATCTCGGTGAGCTCACTCGTACGGTGGCGGGCAGGCTTGCGGCCGTTGCAGCAGGACAAGACGTAGCTCTAGAAGCCTCGGGCGAAGCCCAAGTCGAAGGCGATCCGAGGGCAATCGAGCGCGCGATCACTAACCTCGTTGACAATGCATTGAGACACACACCAAGCATGGGGGTCGTCCAGATCCAGGTCGAGCAGCGCGACCCGGGCGCTGCGGTGCTCGTGCGTGATACCGGTCCGGGGGTACCTGCCGCGACGCTCGGTACGATGTTTGATCGTTACACGCGTGCGGGGCCGCGGCGTGGGGCCGCGGGATTGGGTCTTTCCATCGTGGCCGCGGTCGCCGCATCCCACGAGGGCAGCGTCGAAGCTCGAAATCGGCCTGAAGGGGGTCTGGAGATCACGATCGAGTTGCAAGATCGACCGGCGGGCTCGCGCGCCACCGATCATCAGTAGCACGCGAAATTTTCGGTATCGGTATTGAACTCTTGCACGAGCTCTGCCGACAGGGTCGGCCTGGTTTCTTTCATGGCTCGAAGGAAGTCGTCCATCACGGCTCGTTTCCCGGGACCCTGGAAATGCTCGCGTTCGAAGGCAAGATGCGCCGCCTTGCGTGCCGCGAACTCGATGTCCGCAGGAGTGAAGAACTCGCTCGCCTCGACAAGCGCATCGATGTCGACGGCCTCTTCGGTGATCCCTCGACGTAGCGGCGCCAGATGGAAGCGCACGCTTCCGCGTCGGAGGGTCCCACCGGCAGCACATAGTCGAAGCGTCCCGGGCGAAGGAAGGCCGAGCCGAGACGGCTGATCCAGTTCGTGGCACACGCGAGTAGGTGATGCGGCACGTCACGGAATCGCGGGATCTGCTTTAGGAACTCGTTGGTCACGCTTACATTGACGCGCCTGTCCTCGCCGCGCTGCGATGCGAGGTCTTCGACTTCGTCCACGAATACGACGGCGGACGGAAGATCGAAGATGCGATTGAACGTCTGGGAGAGTAGTTCGGCCTGACGTTCAGGACCTTCGGCGACGAGCTGACTCGGCTGGATCTCGACGAACGGCCACGCCACCCGCGAAGCAACCCCTTTTGCGAATGTGGTCTTACCCGTCCAGGGGGGCCGAAAAGCACGATCGCGCTCGGAGGGAACACCGCGTGGCGGGCTGCCAGTTGTGGTTCGGCAAGAGGCAGGATCACACGTCGCTCGATGATCTCTTTGGCATCCTTCAGCCCTTTCAACGATTCCCACAAGCCGGGTTCAACCATCCGGCCTCCAAGCTCGCTAAGGGCGGAGGGCCCGGCCAAGCTCGTTGGGACGGGCCGCTGCATGCATAACGCGCTGCGCGCGTTCGCGTAACCGCGTTCGTTAGCCGAGCCTGGACGGTCTCGTCACGTACGACCAGCGCGATGAGCTTTCGCGCTCCGCCCTCCGCCAGTCGCGTCTCGAGCTCGTCCAGTAAACGCCGGATGAGATCGTCGTCAGTGTTCCGTTGCCGACGCCCTCGTGGAACCATCCTTCTTCGGCGTACGCGAGATGCTTCACCATGCCGAGCAACGAGGTCCCGGATGGCACCATCGGGCGTCGTAGCTGCTCCTCGGTGAGTCCTTCGCAGATGTCAAGGATTGTCTGACGATAGTGATCGAGGAAGCCAACGAGCACTTCCTTCTCTTGGCCCGCAACGGGAGTCCCGTAACGCTTGTCCATGACGAGCATCGTACTCAGTGCCGGAGGTGGTGACGGACGGCTTTGATCCGAGGTCCCCTTCACGAGTCTCTTACCGGGTGGGCGGAGTAGCCGGTGAGAGCAGTAACCAACCCAGCCTTTACCTGGGTCAGGAGTCTTCTTTGCGCGCGATGAGAGTCGCGCTGGCCTGAGCGAGGGGTCGCACAACGATCTCGTCGATGTTCACATTCGGGGGGCGGGTCACGGCCCACGCGACGCAATCCGCGACGTCGGCGGGCCGGAGGGGCGTGAAGCCCTCGTAGACGCGTTCGGCGCGTTGCTCATCGCCGCCGAACCTGGTGACGGCAAACTCCGTCTCGACGTGACCAGGAGCGATCTCCGTGATCCGGATCGGCTTTCCGATCAGTTCCATCCGGAGCGTGCGTGTGATCGCTCGGACCGCGTGCTTGGAAGCCGTGTATCCCGCCCCCCCGGGATAGGTCTCGAAACCCGCGACCGATCCGACGTTCACGATGTGTCCGTTGCCGCCGGACTCCAGGCGGGGGAGCAAAGCCTGCGTAACTCGAATGAGACCCATGACGTTGGTCTGCCAGACCTTCTCCACGCCCGCCTCGGTCAACTCCGCGACCTTCTCCAGGCCTACCGCTATGCCGGCGTTGTTGATCAGCACGTCGACGCTATCGATCTCAGCGGCGAAACGATCGACGGAGTCTGGATCGGTAACGTCGAGCCGCACCGGTCGCCCGCCGCACTCCGCCGCCACCTGCTCGAGGCGCTCGGCCCGCCTGGCGCCGAGTACGACATCGAAGCCCTCCTCGACCAGACGCAGCGCGGCGGCCGCACCGATGCCACTAGAGGCCCCGGTGATGACGGCGGTAGGAGCGCGGCCCGTGGTAGCACGTGAGCGAAGATTGCACGTCAATCGAGGGTGCTCGGAGGGATCAGATGCTGCTTAATTCCTTGCGGGATTGTGTCAAAGGATCTGACGCAGGCGGCGAAAGTCATTCCACGGCGCCTTTCGAGCATCAGGACATCAGGGGACGGCGGCCCGAACGAGCGCCAACACTGGTCCCGGCACGAGCCCCAGCAGGACGGTGACGACGGCCGTAGTGATAAGGGGTATCAACATCTCTCTTGGCACCGGGCGTACGGATTGACCTGGGGCAGCGCCGCTGGGCCCGTCGTCGACCTGCGGCATCGGAGATAACGATGTCCGAACCACGCGGAGGTAGTAGGTAGCCGTCAGCACCGTCGATACTGCCAGCACCACGAGCACGGGCCACTGACGTGCCTCAGCGACACCGATGAATAAGAAGTACTTGGTTATGAAACCGATGGTGGGCGGAAGACCGACGATGGAGGCCGCCCCGATAGCGAACACACCGAGCAAGAGCGGTACGCGCTGACCGAGTCCGCGTAATTCCTTCACTTTGGTCGCGCCGGTCGTCACCGCGATCGCCCCTACGGCGAAGAAGAGAGTGATCTTGCTGACCGAATGACCGAGGAGATGGAGGGCGCCACCCGTCAGGCCCGCTTCGTTCATCAGGGAGATCCCCAAGACCATGTAAGAGAGTTGCCCGATAGTCGAGTAGGCAAGGATCTCCTTCAGGTTCCCGAGCCGCAGGGCGATGAGCGACGCGACGACGATCGTGACGGAGGTCGCGATCAGGGTAAGCCGGCCGAGACCTAGAGACGCGACCCCGTCTTGTCCGAACACGTCGATCAGGACCCGGAACAGTGTGAAGACGCCCACGTTCACGACGGCTACCGAGTGAAGCAGGGCGCTCACGGGTACGGGCGCGACCATCGCCGCCGGCAGCCAGGCATGCACCGGGAGGATCGCCGCTTTCGCTATACCGAAAAGGAACAGCAGATAGGTGAGGATCGGAAGGAAACCGGTCGGCTCCGCACCGAAGATGCCTCCGGGATCGAAAGCGAACGATCCGGTCTGCGTGTAAGTCAATACGATCGCAGGCAGGAAGAGCGCGATCCCGGTGCCCAGCTGGTACGAGAGATACCGGCGTCCCCCAGCCGCAGCTTCGTCGGTACCAGTGAACGTGACGAGCGGATAGGTCACGAGCGTCATGGCTTCGTAGAAGAGATAGAGAGTGAGAAGGTTCGCGGAGAACGCTACTCCCGCCGTTGCAGAGATCGTGATCGCGACGAGCGCGTGAGAGCGTGTCAGCGACGCGCTCGAACCACGCAGGTAACCGATCGAATAAACGGTTGTGAGTAGCCACAGCGGCGACGCGGTCAGGAGCAGAAGTATCCCGAGCGCGTCGGCTCGCAGTGCGATCGGTGCATCGGGCAAGAACGTCGCGATGGTGAACGTTGCCGTGGGCCCCTCCAAGACCTCCGGCAGCAGGGCCGCGACGGCGATGATCTGGGTGAGCCCTGCCAGTATGGCGGCCCAGTCACGAGCCAGTGGTCGGTCGCGCAGCAATACAACCGCGGCGGCGCCCAAGAGCGGGATGGCGAGAGGCAGGACCAGTGTCACGGCGCCGCAAGACCGTCAGCGGCCACGAGCCGCTCGATGAGCTGAGCTATGGATGACTGAGCGGGGTCGAGGATGAGGGAGGGGAATAGCCCGAGAAGCACTATCGCGGCCGCTACCGCAAAGGCCAATGAGGCTTCACGAGGTCCGAGGTCGACGATGCGGTTGACGGAATCGCGCGCGACCGGACCGTAGAAGGCACGTTGCAGCCAGATCAACGAGTAGCCCGCTGCTAGGACGACGATCGCAAGCGCTATCAGAGAAGGTGCGCCGAATTCGCGGAAGGCTCCGAGCAGCGCGAGGAACTCGCCGGGGAAACCGCTCGTGCCCGGCAATGCCGCCTCGGCAAACGCGAATACAAGAGCGAAAGCGGTGAGAGCAGGAGCGCGCGCGGCGAGTCCACCCAGCGCGGCAACGTCTGTAGTTCCCAGCCTCTGGTAGATGAACCCGGCGACCAAGAGGAGCCCCGGTGCGGTCAGCCCGAGGTTCGCCAGCAGGAACACTGCTCCCGACACCCCATCGGCATTGGCCGAAGACAGCCCGAGAAGGGCGAGACCCACGTGACTTACCCCGGCGAAAGCGATCAGCCGGCGCAGGTCGGGCTGGGCGACGGCCGCCAGGCCCCCATACAGGATCGCCACGACCGCGAGGACCGCGATCAACCATCTCCATTGCATGAACGCTTCGGACGTCAGCGGCATGATGAGGCGCAGGAACCCATACACACCCACCTTGAGACCGGCCAGCAAGATGCCGATCCCTATGGGA
>JACCXF010000331.1 GCA_013697295.1 Actinomycetota bacterium
GCGAGCTGCGAGCGCGCAGGGGTCGAAGATCGTTCTCTGCGTCACGGGCGGAATCGCGGCCTACAAGGCGGTCGAGATCGTTCGGACGCTCGTCCAGCTGGGGGCGGAGGTCAGGGTCGTGATGACCCGGGCCGCCACTACGTTCGTCGGTGCTCAGACCTTTGCCTCGGTGAGCGGCCACCCGGTCGTAACGAAGCTGTTCACGGATGGCCCCGGGGTCCCCCATGTGGACGTGGCGCGTGGAGCGGACCTGGCGATCGTCGCTCCTGCAACCGCTAACGCCATGGCAAAGATGGCCCGAGGGGTCGCGGACGACGTGGTGGGCTCGACCTGGCTGATGCTTCGATGCCCTGCGATCGTCGCTCCCGCGATGCATACGGAGATGTGGGAGCACGAAGCCACACAGGAGAACGTGAGGATCCTGGCCGAGCGCGGGGCCACGATCGCGGGACCGGCCTCAGGGGCGTTGTTGTCCGGCGACGAGGGCCCGGGACGGCTCGAGGACCCTCAGACGATCGTGCGCATCGCGCTCGAAGCCCTCGGTCGGGCCCAGGACCTGGCCGGCCGCAAAGTCGTGATCACGGCGGGTGGGACCCAGGAACCCATCGACCCCGTGCGCTACATCGGTAACCGCTCGTCGGGTCTCATGGGGTTCGAGATCGCCCAAGCGGCATTGGAGCGCGGCGCCAAGGCCGTGCTGGTTGCGGCTCCCATCGGCATGGCTCCCCCTTCCGGCGCAGACGTGATCCAGGTGCGGACGGCGGAGGAGATGCGGGACGCGGTGTTGTCCGTCGCTGGAGATGCAGACGTCATCGTGATGGCGGCGGCGGTCGCGGACTTCAAGCCGACGGACGCGGCGGGGACCAAATTGAAGAAGGCGGAGGGGCCTCCGGAGATGACTCTGGTCGCCACCACCGACATCCTCGCCGAGCTGGGGCGAGCGGCGCAGGTTCGCAAGAGTGGTTGCATACTGGTGGGATTCGCGGCGGAGACCGAGCCGGATCCGGCGAAGCTCGCGGAAGTCGCGGAGCAGAAACGTCGTGCGAAACACGCAGACGTGATAGTCGCGAACGACGTTGCAAGCCCCGACTCCGGTTTCGGCGTACGGACGAACCGGGCGGTGATCGCGGGGCCCGGGGGCACCGTGGATGCGGGACTCGTTACGAAACGCGGGCTCGCCCAGGCATTGCTGGATGAAGTTGTCGATCTTCTCAAGGGGAGGGCGAATGGCTGAACCTCAGGGCCGCACGGTCAAAGACCTCATGAGCAGTCCCGTGGTCACGGCGTCACCTTCCGACACCGTCGCCCAGGCAGCCGAGTCGATGAAGGCCGCCGGCGTGGGCTCGGTCGTCGTCGTGGACGGCGACCGTCCGGTTGGGATCCTGACCGAACGGGATCTGGTCAAATTCTCTGCCTCCGGTGGGGAAGCCGAGGGGGCCAAGGTGTCCGAGTGGATGACGGCCGACCCGGATACCGTCAAGCCAAGTGAAGAGGTAGCGGCGGCCTTCAAGAGCTTGTCCGAGCACAATTACCGCCACATCCCCGTGGTTGATGGCGACGGCGCGCTACAGGGAATCGTCTCGTTGCGCGACATGATGCGCGTAGCGCGGATCGTTCCGGTGGATCCCGTGACGGAGGTGCCGCCGGGCCTCGAAGGCGTCGTCGTAGCCGAAACTAAGATCGGAGACGTTCGCGGGAAAGAAGGCTTCTTTCATTACCGCCAGTACAGCGCGGTGGAGTTGGCCGAGAAGCGAATGCTCGAGGACGTCTGGCACCTTCTCTTTCAGGGTGAGCTCCCCACCAAGAGCGAACGAGAGAAGTTCATCGAGGAGATCACGCCACTCCGCGTGATACCTGATGACGTCATGAAAGTGCTGCCCTCCCTGGCGAACCTGGGAGACTGCTTCTCGCCCCTGGACGCGGCGCGCTCGGCCTTCTCGTTGGTGGTCTCGTCTCAGGACTTCAAACCCTCGCTCGATGCTGACCACGAGGAGCTCCGTAAACAGGCGATGCTGTCGTGTGCCGTATTCCCATCTCTCGTGATGGCGTTGTACCGGCTCAGCGAGGGCAAGGAGCCGGTCGATCCCGACCCGAACCTTCCGTATGCGGCGAACTATCTGTACATGCTGACGGGCGAGGAACCCGATCCCGAGAATGCTCGTGCGGTCGAGCAGTACCTCATCGCAACGATCGACCACGGATTCAACGCCTCGACCTTCACGGCCCGGGTCATCACGTCAACCGGAGCCGATCTGGGATCGGCCGTGCTCGGGGCACTAGGCGCCCTCTCGGGACCGTTGCACGGCGGTGCGCCCAGCAGGGCTCTCGACATGTTGCGGGACATCGGAAGCATCGAGAAGACGGACGACTGGCTGCGAGACGCCGTCGGGAGCGGCAGGAGGCTGATGGGCTTCGGTCATCGTGTCTACAAGACGGACGACCCACGCGGGACGCTGCTTCGCGGCGTTGCGGAGCGTCTCGATAAGGATGGAGAACGCGTGAGGCTCGCGAAGCACGTCGAGAAGCGCGCTGTCGAGATCCTCCAGGAACTGAAGCCGGGCCGAAGTCTGTACCCCAACGTCGAGTTCTATGCGGGCATCGTCATGGACATGGTGGGGATGCCTCCGCCTCTGTTCACGCCGACCTTCGGGTGCAGTCGGGTGATCGGATGGACCGCGCAGATCATGGAGCAGGCCGCCGACAACAGGTTGATACGACCGAGCGCCCACTACATCGGGCCGGAGCCCCCGCAGCCGGTGCCCGATCCCGAGTAGGACCCCGACATCACGTTCGGTCCGCCGCCTCGCCATTAAGATGCCCGCATGAATCTGGATCAGGGGTCTCAGCTGTTCACGTCCGAGTCCGTTACGGAGGGGCATCCAGACAAGCTGGCGGATCAGATCTCGGATGCTGTGCTGGATGAGATCCTGGCCGATGATCCGTTCGGCCGCGTTGCGTGCGAGACGCTCATCACTACCGGGCTCGTTGTCGTTGCCGGCGAGATAACTACGTCGACATACGTGGACATCCCTGCAGTGGTGCGCCGCACCGTGACCGACGTTGGCTACACGAGCTCGAAGATCGGCTTCGACGGTGAGACGTGCGGCGTAAGCGTTTCTATCCAGGAGCAGTCCGCGGACATCGCAAGCGGCGTGGATGAGGCCTACGAATCTCGGATGGGTGAGGATGAGGGCGAGCTCGATAGTCAGGGTGCCGGCGACCAGGGAATGATGTTCGGCTACGCGTGCCGGGATAACGAAGACCTCATGCCGATGCCGATCTGGCTGGCGCATCGCTTCGCGCAGCGGCTATCCGAGGTACGCAAGGCGGGAGTCTTGCCGTACCTACGCCCCGACGGGAAGGTCCAGGTCACGATCGAGTACCGGAACGGGCGTCCCGCTCGGCTCGACACCGTCGTCTGCTCCTCGCAACACCAACCCAATGTGGACGTCGAGACGCTCCTCAAGCCGGATCTCATGCAGCACGTCATCGAGCCGTTGATCCCTGGAAACATCGATAGCGATGGTCTAAAGGTCCTGGTGAATCCCACCGGCGTCTTCGAGATCGGCGGGCCCCGCGCCGACACGGGGCTCACCGGGCGCAAGATAATCATCGACACCTACGGTGGGATGGCGAGGCACGGTGGGGGAGCGTTCTCGGGCAAAGACCCCACTAAGGTGGATCGGTCTGCGGCCTACATGGCCCGCTATATCGCGAAGAACGTGGTAGCGGCGGGTCTCGCGGATCGGTTCGAGGTCCAGATCGCCTATGCGATCGGCGTCGCTCATCCGGTGTCCGTGTTCAGCGAAACATTCGGCACCGAGAAGGAGGATCCCGCGGCTATAGCATCCGCCATCCTCGAAACCTTCGACCTGAGACCAGCAGCGATCATCAGGGATCTCGACCTGCGGCGACCGATCTACCAGAACACCGCTGCCTACGGCCACTTCGGTCGTTCGGATAAAGAGTTCACCTGGGAGCGCACCGATCGGGCGGATGACCTCCGGCGACTCTGTTCGAGCTCCTGACTCGCCCGTCGTAGCCTCCGTCCTGCCGCTGATCCCGGCGTGGCGTGTCGATCGCGTTTTCGACTACTCGGTTCCGGATGAACTGTCGGACAAGGTCGATATCGGCTCGTTGGTCCGCGTACCTTTCGGCAATCGTCGCGTTCGCGCGATCGTCATCCAGATCCAGAGCCAGTCCGAGTTGGGTTCGATCGATGGTTTGGAAGCGGTGATCGCGGCCGTGATCGCCCACCCAGTGATACCCGAGTCGCTCATCCCTCTGTTCTTCTGGATCGCCGACCGGTACGCATCCCAGTACAGCCATGTGTTCGGGCGCGCGGTCCCACCCCGCGTGAGGATGCAGATCGAGGAGCCCGACCCGATCGCCGGAGGTCCCGGGCCGCAGCGGACCCTGTCGTATCGCGGGGG
>JACCXF010000349.1 GCA_013697295.1 Actinomycetota bacterium
CCGAGGTGCCGGAGAAACACGTCGAGGACCGGGCTCGCGAGCTGGCCGAGGGCGGTAGCGAGGGCCACGAGACCCTCGAAGGGGATGCGGATGCGGCTGCTCGTGCCGCTCGCGTCATCCTCGAAGAGTCAGAGGAACGCACGGCGGATCCGGCCGCACGCGACCCGGAGGACGACTCCGTGATCCGTCGCGATTCTCAGGAGACGGCCGCCAGCGGGGACGCCCCCGGCTAGCCGGCAGGCCTATCCGTGCCCGAGCTTCCCGAGATGCAGGCGCTCGCAGAACGTGTCGAAGCCGAGTTCGGTGGCACGGCGATCAAGCGAGCTACCCCGATCCAGTTCTCCTCTTTGAAGACTTTCGATCCGCCTCCCGAGTCACTGGCCGGCCGGACGCTCGAGTCGGTGGGCCGGCGCGGCAAGTATCTCGTTTTCGACTTCGGCGGCCCCAGGCTGTTGATCCATCTCTCGCAAGGGGGCCGGGTCGATTTCGAACGTCCCGCCAAGGCCAGCCGTCCCAAGAACGGGGTGGTGCGAGTCGTGTTCGACGACGGCGCGGCCCTGCTGGTCAAGGAGTTCGGGACGGAACGCAAGGCCGGATGGTGGATCCTCGCGGAGCGTGACGATGGGCCGTTGGTGAAGTTGGGGCCGGAGCCCTTCTCCGACGAGTTCGAGGTCCTCGTCACGGAGGGCGACGATGGTCGCCGCGTGCACACGTTGCTGCGAGACCAACGCACCGTTGCGGGGATCGGCCGGGGTTTTTCGGACGACATCCTTCATCGCGCCCGTCTCTCTCCATACGCTTCGCTCTCGTCGTTGGACGACGATGCCCGGAGTTCTCTCGTGGAGGCGACTCACACGGTTCTCACCGAAGCCCTCGAGAAGGAACGGGAAAGGACGGGAGGTTTGCCCAACAAGCTCCAGGGCCGCTTCGTCGTTCATGGCAAGGCGGGCGAACCATGTCCACGCTGCCAGGAGACGCTCAGGCGCGTTTCGTACGAGTCACACGAGGTCGTCTATTGCCCGACCTGCCAGACCGGGGGCAAGGTCCTCGCCGACCGACGGCTATCGCGCCTCGTCCGCTAGCCGCGGGTAACCTCGCCGCCATGAGTGACCAAGGGCACGGCGGGCGCGCGGTCTCGCTCGCGCTAAAGGCGCTGGGTGTGGAGCACCTCTTCACGCTCACCGGCGGCCACATCTTCCCGATACTCGATGGCTGTCGACAGGACGGGATCCGCATCGTCGACACGCGGCACGAGCAGAGCGCAGCCTTCGCTGCCGAGGGCTGGGCTCGGCTCACTCGTAGGGTTGGTGTGGCTGCGATCACCGCGGGGCCGGGCGTCACAAATTCGATGAGCGCCCTTGCGCAGGCGCGCTTCAACCGCGCGCCGGTCGTAACGCTCGCGGGGCGAGCTCCAACTTTCCGGTGGGGCCAGGGATCTCTACAGGAGATCGACCACGTCCCGTTCGTGGATCCGATCGCGCCTGCGAGAACGGTCACCGCGACGGACGAGATCGCGCAGGAAGTCATCACTGCGGTTCACGCCTCGCTCACCTCCCCCCGTGGCCCCCGCTTCCTCGATTTCCCCTTGGACGTCCTGTTCAACTCCGCCACCATCCAGATCCCGGACGCGCAACCCTCTGAGGTCCCCGACCTTGACGACGGCGCGGTGCTCGCGATCGCGGACGAACTCGCGCGCGCGGAGAGGCCGATCCTTATCGCCGGCTCGAACGTGTGGATGGACGCAGCCGAGGATCAGCTCGCGCAACTGGCGGAAGCAGGAGGGATCCCGGTCTTCATGAACGGCCAGGGTCGTGGGTGCCTTCCGGCCGACCACCGCCTTGCGTTCGCGCGGAGCAGATCGAAGGCGATGAAGGAGGCCGACCTCGTCGTCGTCATCGGCACGCCCATGGACTTCCGGCTCGGGTTCGGGCAGAACTTCGCATCCGGAGCCAAGGTCGTGCACGTCGATTCTCATCCGGAGCTGATAGCCGATCACGTCCGATTGGCGGCGTCTCTCGGAGCCCCCTTGAAGGCGTCGCTCGCGGGGATCGCCGACGCCCTGGCGGATGGTCCGGCGGTCTCAAGACAATGGACCGCCTCTCTCGAGGCTGCCGAAAGCGAGAAGGGGGAGCTGGCTGAAGCCGAGCTGCGGTCGGGAGCCTCACCGATACATCCCATGCGGGTGTACGGCGAGCTCGTGCCGTTGCTCGACCGTGACGCGGTCGTGATCGGAGACGGTGGGGATTTCGTTTCTTACGCCGGCAGGGAAGTTCCTTCGTTCCAAGGCGGCTCGTGGCTCGACCCGGGACCATACGGGTGTCTCGGAGTGGGACCCGGCTATGCGGCGGCTGCCCGCCTCGCGTACCCGAACCGCCAGGTGGTTGCCTTGTTCGGGGACGGGGCGATCGGGTTCTCCGGTACCGAGCTCGAGACACTCGTTCGGCTGGGCCTTCCCGTTGTGTGCGTCGTCGGGAACAACGGAATCTGGGCTCTCGAGAAGCACCCAATGAGGGCTCTCTACGGTCACGATGTGGCCGCCGACCTGCAACCGGGACTGCGTTACGACCGCATGATGGAGGCGTTCGGGGGCCGGGGCGAGCTGGTCGCCGACCCCGACGACATAGCGCCCGCTCTGAAGCGCGCATTCGATGCGGGCGAGCCATACCTCGTCAACATCCTGACGGATCCAGACGTGGCCTACCCCCGCTCCGCCAATCTCGCTTGATCTGTCTCTCTCTATCCAGCTGTCGCGCGCTACCCTGACCCCTCGATGGATGACCTTTTGAACGAGGCGCTCGATGCCGCAACGGCATCCGGGGCGTCATACGCAGACGCGCGCGGTGTCGACATCGATGCCGAATCATTGACCGTGAAGGGCCCCAGGGTGGAGGCTCTCGACCGGAGCAGCTCTGTCGGGTTCGGCGTACGCGTTGTGGTGGATGGGGCCTGGGGTTTCGCAGCATCCCCACGACTCGATCGGGATGAGGCCTCTCGAGTGGCCCTAACTGCAGTCGAGGTCGCGCGAGCCAGTGCAACGGCGAACACCAACCTCGTGGAACTGGTGCCCGAACCTGCACACCGCGCAACCTGGAGCACTCCGGTTGACATCGACCCATTCGAAGTGCCGACGGAGAAGAAGGTCGCTCTGCTGGCGTCCGCTGCGGAGGAGATGGAGAAGGTGCCGGGCGTCAGGTTCGGTCGCGGCTCCATGGACCTGCTGAAGCAACGGACGTGGTTCGTCTCGTCTGAGGGTTCGGACATCGACCAGACCATCGTGCATACGGGGACTGGGATCGATGCCGTCGCGGTGTCGGAAGGTGACCTGCAGCAGCGCTCCTTCCCCGGTTCGTTCCGGGGCCACTTCGAGGCCGGCGGCTATGAGATCGTCGAAGGACTGGAGCTTGTCGAGAACTCCCAGCGCACCGCGGAGGAGGCGGTTGCGTTGCTGCAGGCTCCAGAATGCCCATCCACGTCCACGACTCTCGTCCTCGACGGGCACCAAGTGATGCTTCAGGTTCACGAATCGGTGGGACATCCCACGGAGCTCGATCGCATCCTCGGGATGGAGGCGGCCTTCGCAGGAACCTCATTCGTCGGTATCGGTGATCTCGGTCACCTCCGCTATGGCTCGGAGTTGGTGAACATCACGTCCGATGCCACGGTCGAAGGAGGTCTCGGAACCTACGCTTACGACGACGAAGGTGTGGCGGCCCAGCGCGTCAACTTGGTCACCGACGGCATCTTGACCGGGTTCCAGACGTCGAGGGAAACGGCCGCCGCGATCGGCGCCGACAGGTCCAACGGCACGATGCGCGCCGAGGGATGGGAGAACTTCGCTCTGATTCGGATGCCGAACATCAACCTGCTGCCGGGCGAAGGTTCATTCGAGGACCTTTTAGCCGATGTCGACGAGGGCATCTACATGGCGACGAACAAGTCCTGGTCGATCGACGATAAGCGCAAGAACTTCCAGTTCGGCTGCGAGATCGCATGGGAGATCAAGAACGGGAGGATCGGCCGGATGCTGAAGAACCCCCGCTACACCGGTATCACGCCGGTGTTCTGGGGATCGTGTGACCAGGTCGCCGGTCCCGAGGAATGGAAGGTGTGGGGAACCCCGAACTGCGGCAAGGGCCAGCCGGGCCAGACCATGCGAGTCGGCCACGGAACTTCACCGGCACGCTTCAGGAATGTCTCCACGGGGTTCGCTCAGTGAGTCCCAGCGAGCAGGCGGTCGCAGCCGGGGAGCTCCCCTTGTCCCAGGACGAAGCGGAGCACGCTGCCGGCGCGATCCTGGACATCGCGGGCGCCGACGGCGTCGAGGTGGTCGTGGCGGCCTCCCGTTCGGGGGTGACTCGCTTCGCGAACTCCCAGATCATCCAGAACACCGTTCGATCGGAGCTCCGCGCCTACGTGCGGATCGCGGTCGGTCAGAAGCTGGCTTCCGCAACCACTAACCAACTCGACGCGGCCCACATGCAGAAGGCCGCTAACCAAGCATTGGAGGCGGCTCGAGCATCCCGTGAGGATCCAGACTTCCCCGGCCTGCCCGAGGCCCGGGAGTTCGGATCCGCACCGGCTCTCATGCGTTACGACGCTTTGACCGCGGTAGCGACCCCAGCACAACGGGCCGATGCCGTCGCCGCGATCCTGCGAGCCACCGAGGGAGCTAGTGCCGCAGGCGTCTTCGAAACGAGTTCGCATGCCTACGCGCTTCTCTCGTCGACGGGGATGAGGTGCTACGACGCGTTCACCCGCGGTGTGATGACGTGCCTCGCGGACAACGGAGACGCCACGGGTTGGGGGGAAGACTCGTCCCACGCCCTTGCCGACGTCGACTACGAAGAGGGGGCCAGGCGCGCTCTGGACAAAGCCCAGGAGGGCCGCGGCGCTATCGATATGGATCCCGGGACGTATCGCGTCGTTCTCGAACCTCCCGCCGTCGCCATGCTCATCGACTACCTCTCGTACGCGGGCTTCGGAGCGAAGCAGGTGCTCGAAGGCGAGAGCTTCCTGGAAGCTCTCGCTGGGCAGCAGGTGGCCGACCCGGCGGTGACGATAGCCGACGACGTCGCTTACCCGGGATCAGTAGGGATCGGTTTCGACTTCGAGGGGGTCCCGCGTCGCCGCGTGGCTGTGATCGATAAAGGTGTTGCCACCGGCCCCGTCAGCGACACGCGCACGGCCCGAAAACTCGGTGGGGCAACTACCGGTCATTTCTCGGGATCGGACGAGTTCGGCCCGTACGCCGGCAACGTAGTGCTGGAGGCTGGGGACCGCTCGGACGAAGAGTTGCTCGGGAGCGTCGACGATGGCCTATTGGTGACGCGCTTCCACTACGTCAACGTTCTAGACCGGCCGGAAACGCTGCTGACGGGGATGACTCGCGATGGCACCTTCCGGATCCGCAAGGGCGAAAGAGCGGAACCGGTGCACAACTTCCGCTTCACCCAGAGCGTACTCAAGGCCCTTGCCTCGGTGGAGGGCATCGGGCGAGACCTTCGTGCCTTTGCGCCCGAATTCGGCTCGTTCGGGTCCACCGTCGCACCTTCCCTCGCCGTCGGGGAGTTCCGTTTCACCTCTCGAACGTCACACTAGAGGGGTGATCGACCACCAGCTGTGGCACATTGCGGTGCTGGCCACGACGCTTCTGGTGGCCGCCGGAGCTGCGATCCTGCTGCTTGCTCCCCTCGTGTTCGAGGAGGTGCCCCCCGGCCTCCGCCGGGCGCGGCCCTGGGTGGTTGGTTCGGTCACCGTGGCCGTCCTTCTGATGGTCGTGGAATGGACATCGATCCACTGACGTTCCCTATACTGGACGTCTGACATCGGCTTCGCCGGGTCGAGTGATGGCCAAGGAGGATCACAGTGACCATGAATCCCACGGAGACCAAGCCGGACACCATCGGCATCACCGAGATGGCGGCGGACAAGGTCCGAGAGCTTCTCGACCGCGAGACCTCGGCGGCCCCCGAGGACCATGAAGGCAAGGCCTATGCGCTTCGTATAGCGGTCCAGCCCGGGGGTTGCGCGGGCCTGCGCTACGCCCTGTACTTCGACGATCGCCAGCTCGAGGGCGACCTGATCGAGAGCCTCCACGGCGTAGAGATCAGGGTGGACAAGATGAGCAGCCCGTACCTCAAGGGCGCGGAGGTCGACTACATCGACGGTCTGCAGCAGTCGGGCTTCACCATCAACAACCCAAATTCGAAGGGAACTTGCGCCTGCGGCGACTCCGCCCAGTTCTAGCGGCTTCAGTCCCACCACGAGAACGAGAAAGGGCCGCCGAAAGACGGCCTTTTCGCTCTCGCTACGCGTGAACCGGCGACGCGACGGGGTAGGGTGGTGGCGCTCATGTAGAGCGGGGGAGGGACCGGCCCTGTGATCCCGCCGCAACCACCGGCATGTCCGGCAGGTGCGAAACCCGGACGGATGAGCGAAGGCGACGACAGGCCTCTTTCCGTCCGGGAAGGGGTCTTTTCGCGTTCAGAGGAGGAGAGGCGTTGACGATCGAAACGACGGTGGTGGGGTCGTATCCCAAACCACCGGCCGAGGGCACGACATTCAGATTGCGCAAGACTTTGCATGCACTCGAGCGCGGGGACGCGACACCCGACGACCTCGAGGACGCTCGGAATGAGCTCGTCCGCGAGGTGATCGCGGAACAAGAGGCGGCCGGAGTCGACATCGTCAGCGACGGCCAGGCCAGGTGGGACGACCTGGTGACGCCCTTCGCGCGCAACATGGCGGGCTTCGAGATCGGCGGGTTGCTGCGATGGTTCGACAACAACGTGTACTACCGCCGCCCGATCTGCACCGGCGCATTGGAGTGGCGCGGACCGTCGTCCGTGGAGGCATTCAGCTACGCTCACTCGGTTGCCTCTCGTCCGGTGAAAGCCATCATCCCGGGCCCGGTGACGTTCGCGCATCTGTCCGTGGACGAGCACTACAAGGATCACGAGAAGTTTGTCTTGGCGCTGGCGTCCGTGCTTGCTCAGGAAGCATTCGAGCTCGAAGCGGCGGGCGCCACGATCATCCAGTTCGATGAGCCGGCATTGCTCGGCGCGCCCGAGGACCTCGATCTCGCCCGTCGTGCTCTCGAAGTGGTGGTTGCGGATCTGGGTTCAGCCGAAACCGTGGTCGCAACGTATTTCGGCGATGCCAAGCGTCTTGGGACCGAACTTTTCCGGCTGCCCGTTAACGGTTTCCATCTGGACCTCGTTGCCGGGCCCGAGAACTTGGAGCTCATACGAGAGTTCCCCTCGGACCGGCGTCTACAGGCGGGGATCCTTGACGCACGCAACACTCGGCTCGAGGACGAGGGGGTGCTCGCCGGTCAGACCGATCGTCTGACCGAGGCGGTGGGGGACAACTTAAGGCTCGCCCCCTCATGCGGTCTCGAGTTCCTGCCGCGCGAGAAAGCGCGCGCTAAGCTCGAACTACTTGGACGGATCTCGGGAAGGGTGGGCGCATGATGACGATCGACCTTGATGGCCCGGGTCTCTGGACGACCTCCGTGGGCAGTCTGCCGAAGCCCGACTACATCACGAAGGCGCGGAGCCGGTTCGCCCGAGGGGAGATCGATCGGGATGAACTCCTGCAGCTGGAACGGCAGGCCACCCGTGAGTGGGTGGAGTTCCAAGACTCGATCGGGACCGATGTGATCGTCGACGGCGAGCAGTACCGCGGCGACATGGTGGCTTTCTTCGCAGAGGAGCTCCCCGGATTGGAGATCGGGGGGCTCGTCAGGTCTTATGGGAATCGCTACTACCGGAAACCCATCGCCACCTCCGAGGTCGTGCGGGACAAGCCCATCACCGTCGAGTGGTGGGAGTACGCGCAGTCGCTGACCGAGAAGCCGGTGAAAGGGATGCTCACCGGCCCGTACACGATCTGCGATTGGTCGTTCAACGAGCACTACGACAGCAGGCGGGACTTCGTGCTCGACCTCGCTAAGGTCATCCGCGATGAGGCCTTGGACCTGGAACGAGCTGGGGCTCGCTTCATCCAGATCGACGAGCCGGCGGCGTCCACACGGATGGACGAATTAGATCTCGTGATCGAAGCGATGCAGGTGGTCACCGAGCCCCTGACCGCTCACACGATCACGCACATCTGCTACGGCGACTTCCACAACGCGTATCCGAAGATGCTCGACATACCGGTCGACCAGATAGACCTCGAATTCGCCAACTCCGATTTCTCTCTACTGGAGACCTTCGGGGATGACGCCTTCACGAAGTACATCGGGCTGGGGGTGGTCGACGTCCACACACACGCTCTCGAACAGGTCGATGAGATCGCCGACGGGATCCGGCGCTCCCTCAAGTACCTCTCGCCGGACAAGGTGTTCGTGGATCCCGATTGTGGACTAAAGACGCGCACGGTCGACGAGGCGAAGGCGAAGCTGATCAACGTGAAGAAGGCCGTAGACGTAGTGCGCGCAGAACTCTAAGGATGTCCCGACAGGGCGAGCGCGTAGAGACCCCCAGCGATTGGGGCATCGATCCGGTTCCCCGCGGGAGGCGGATCCTGTCGGGTGTGGATCTCGCGATCCTCTGGGGCGATCTAGGGATCGGGTTGCTCGTCCTCGTCACCGGGGCCCTCCTCGTGCCGGGCCTTGGCTTCGCCGCAGCGTTCGTGGCCATCGTCTTGGGTTCGATCGTCGGGGTCGGCCTCCTATCCCTGGTTGCTGTGGCCGGCGCCGATCACGGGATCCCGACGATGGTGTTGTTCCGCCCGGTGCTGGGCCTTCGTGGTTCATGGATGCCGAGCACCCTCAATGTGTTGCAGCTGGTCGGCTGGACGGCCGTTGAGTTGTGGGCGATGTCCTTCGTCGCCGACCTGATCTTCGACCGCGTGTTCGGTTTCTCGAGTCGCTGGTTGTGGCTCGTTTCGGCGTCGATCATCTGCATCGCTCTGGCCCTGTGGGGGCCCATCGGGGTTACACGGGTCTGGATGAAACGCTTCGGCGCGTGGGTCATCGGTGGCATCAGTCTTCTCGTCACGGTCCTGGCCCTAACGAGCGAGGGGATCGGCGATGTTCTGATGTCGTCGGGCACGGGAGCCTGGCCGACCTTTGGGCCTGCACTCGACCTCGTGATCGCGATGCCGATCTCATGGCTTCCTCTCGTCGCGGACTACACGCGATTCGCCCGGACCCCTCGGTCCGCGTTCGTTGGAACCGCGACCGGCTATCTCATCGCGAACGTGTGGCTTTACTCGCTGGGCGCCCTGATCGTGCTGACCTCGGATGCGTCACCCGACCCGGCGGGTATCGCCGCGGGCATTTTGGCCCTCGCGGGGGGATCCATCGCCGGGGTCATCTTTCTGGTGGGCTTACTGGTCGGCGAGACCGATGAGGCATTCGCGGACATCTACTCCGCTTCAGTGACTGTGCAGAACGTATGGCCGCGCATCTCGCAACGGGTGCTGACCGTGGGCATCGGCGTCGTCGCCACGGTTCTGGCTGCATGGTTGACGATGGAGCGCTACGAAGCGTTCCTGTTTCTCATCGGATCCTTGTTCGTCCCGTTGTTCGGCATCCTCGCTGCCGACTACTTCGTTCTGCGCCGGCGAAGGATCGACCCGGCGCATCTCTTCGAGCGTCGGGGGCCCTACTGGTACCGGAACGGGGTCCGTACCATCGCTCTGCTACCGTGGGTCTCGGGATTCGTGGTGTACCACTGGATCGCCCCTACCGGTCCTTCGTGGTGGACCGACGCGGTCTCCGCCGTGGCGGGCACCCCCCTGTCCACGAGTCTTCCGTGGTTGCCCGCGTCCGTCCCATCATTCGTGGTCGCGTTCCTGACGACCCTTCTTCTGTCCAGGCGGAGTGAAACGAGGGAGCCGATGGGTGCCGGTCTATCATCGGGAGCGTCGATCGAGAGAGGTGAAGTATGAGGCTGGAAGCTCATTGTCACACTTGCGGCAGGACTTTCCTTCTGTCGCAGATCGGCCCGGATGCAGATGCGCCGGGTCGGTGTCCATTCTGCGGCGCCCGCTTCGCGCGGCACTACACCAGCGTCCTGGTCGAGACCGTGGCCGAGGTAGAGGTGGCGGCCGCCAACTTCGTTCGGGTACTCGGGCGGCTCCAAGGGATGGAGACCGGCTTTGATATCGATATCGAAGCGGCCTTGCGCTCGGTCGGCGACCAGGTGCGGTCGCATGCGGTCCCCAAAGCCGGATAGTCCATGGCCGCCGAAGACGCGCTCGGCATCCGGGTGCTGGTCGTGAGCGACGACCCCCACATCGTCGAAGAAGCCAGATTCGCATTCCCGGGAGATGTCGCCGTGAGATTCGCCCGCGATTCTCGAGAGGCCAAGTTGCAGCTCGCAGATGGGAACTGCGACGTGGTGGTGGTGGATCTCCAAACGGGCAGCGCCGGCGGATACGACCTGAGGAAGGACATGCAGTACACGGGCAGCGCCACCTCGATCCCCCTACTCCTGCTGTTGGAGCGCGAGCAAGATGCGTGGCTGGCCGCCCAGTCCGGAGCCAGCGCGTACAAAGTGAAGCCTCTCGACCCCGGAGAGCTGGCGCGAACGGTGCTCGATCTCTGCTCCTCTTGATCTTCGCGATCGCCTGGGCGATCGCTGCCGCGGTCTAGTTCTGGCGGGCCCGATCCGGATTGCATGCGGACCTCCATGGTTTAGTCCCTTCGCAGCGCGTCCCCCTGCAGCCCTTGGTTCCGGTCTCCTTTCTTCGCGCTTTGAGCTGTTCGCGTCCCTCGCGTTCTAAAGAGGCAGGTCAGAGGGGTTGCAGGGTTGTAGTTCCGTCCCTAGAATTACAACAATGTAATTCGGGCGGTCGCCCCTAGTGGACAGCCCAGATCGGTGAGCCGGGGGGACCGACAGAAAGGCCGGGGTTATGCAGCGGATCACGACGAGACTTCTTCAACCCGTTGAATGGCAGACGAGCGCGCGCTGTACCGCGGTCGATCCCGAGATCTTCTTTCCCGAGCGTGGCGGTTCGTCGAAGGCCGCGCGCGCTGTCTGCTCGAAGTGTGACGTGCGCGAACAGTGTCTCGAATACGCGTTGAACAACAAGGAACAGTTCGGTATCTGGGGTGGAACATCCGAGCGTGAACGACGTCGACTGCGCAAAGAGCGCACACTTCGCAGACTTCGCGCGGTGTCTTGAGCGACTCGCGCAGCATCGGCGCGCGTTCACGACCCAAAGAAAAAGCCCTCAAATGCTTGCAGGCCCGTAGATATTGGTGCCTAATTACACGTGAACGCGCGCTCGTGTGTGCGTTCGCATGTGACGGATGACGAGTTCGACTCACGATCTCGTCGCGATCACGAATGGAGGTGCCGGGGTGGCAGCAAAGAAAACCACCGGAAGGAAACGGACTGGGAGTCGTAAATCTACGGCTCGCAAGTCAACAGGTCGGAAGTCCACGGCGCGCAAGACGGCAGGACGCAAGGCCGCGGCGACCAGGAAGACGACCGGTCGTAAGAAGTCGACGGGTCGGAAGTCCACGGCGCGCAAGGCGGCTGGCCGCAAGTCCGCAGCGACAAGGAAGCGGACCACTGCCCGCAGGAAGGCGGCTGGCCGCAAGGCCGCGGCGACCAGGAAGAGGACCGGTCGCAAGAAGACCACCGGCCGTAAGAAGTCGACGGGCCGTAAGTCCACGGCGCGCAAGTCGACGGGTCGCAAGAAGACCACCGGCCGTAAGAAGTCGACCGGCCGTAAGAAGTCGACGGGTCGGAAGTCCACGGCGCGCAAGGCGGCTGGCCGCAAGGCCGCAGCGACAAGAAAAAGAACCACCGCACGTAGGAAGACGGCTGCTCGTAAGGGCGCCGCCCGCAGGAAGTCGACGGGCCGCAAGACCGCCAGGAGGCGCTAGCCCTCCCGGCGTAGAACGGATTCAACGGAGCGGCCCGGCTCGAACAAGAGTCGGGCCGCTGTCGCGTCCGGCGACGGCAGGAATCGTTCGGGCACCAGGCCCACGATCTCGGTGTTCGTCACTCGTGCTCCGAGCGTTGCAGCCGACGCCGCGACCCGATCGAAAGCCTCGTCGATCCCGAGGGAATGAGGTTGCGTGAGATTCATGGATACCTGAGAGGTGCCCGACTCCAGCCGTATCCCCAGGGCGCGCAAGGTCCCAGGTTCCCGGACCTCTGAGGCGATCCGCCGGGCGACGTCCCCGTCAGACGCAAGCCATACGTTGAAGGCGATCAAGGGCCCGCGGGCTCCGACGCACACGACGCCCCTGGCCAGGTCGATGCGTCTGGGCCCTTGGTCCGGGGGTTGGTCGGTACGAGCACGCTCGGCCAGAGCCTCCAACCCTCCGCGACGGATGTCCGGAAGCTCTCTGGTCTCGGGTCGGAGAGATGCTTCGCCGTAGAGGTACACAGGGAGCCCGGATCTCCGTGCTATCGAGATGGCCGTGGTGCGAGCAACCGTGACTGCATCGGCCATCGTTGCCTCGTATGGAACGAAAGGGCATACGTCGAGGCCGCCCAGACGGGGGTGGACGCCACGGTGCTCCGACATGTCTATGTCGCTAGCGAGGCTCGCAAGCTCCGTCATACCCGCAACGAGTTCGGCGGGGTGCCCCGCGATGGTGAGCACGCTCCGGTTGTGAACTGCGTCTGAATGCAGATCGAGCGTTCTCGCCCCGCCCAGTTGTGCCGCTGCTGCGCACTCTGCGATGAGGCGGTCATCGCCGCCCTCAGAGATATTGGGTACGGCCAGGAGCAGCAGAGTGTGCACCTCCGTTTCGATCTTCGAGGCCATCGGTTGCCAAGGGTTTACCGTAGTGGAGAGCGTGGGTCTCGATCCCGACGGAAGTGAGCCGGCCGCATGAGTGACTACGGATACGCGGTGGAGGTTCCAGAAGGTTACGACGAGGCCGTCCTGCGCGCCCGGCTTGCACTGAAGGGTGAAGGCTTCTCGATCATCTCCGAGATGCACGTCGGAGGATTGCTGGGTCCCGAAGCAGGCGACGAGCGCCAGTATCTGATCATGGGCGCGTGGAGCCCGCCGGCGGGGCACAGGGGCGTCGATGAGGATCTTCAGGCGGCGGTCCACCTCCCTTGTAACGTCGTCGTGCAAGAGAGTGGAAGCTCCGCGACGGTTGCGGCACTCGATCCGGCAGACGATGCCGACTCCAACGACGACGCCGTGGGGCGGGTGGTCGAGGCCGCTCGCGATGCTCTTAACAGGGTGCTCCTGAAGGTGACGACCCCTCCGGGTGGCTGAGAGCGCGGCCGTGAGGCCGATCATCGACCGCTTTCTGGCTCGCCTCGACGAGGTGGTGGATCTGTGCATCGCGGCGATCTGGGAGGCGATCCCCTCGTACGCGCGTCTTGGTGACGACCTTCGCAATGACGTCCGGCAAGCGGTGCGAGGCAACGTCGCGATCCTGGCGAATGTGTTGAGCCAAAGCCGAGACATCTCACGCGATGAACTCGAGGCGATCGAGCAGGTCGGCGCGCGGCGCGCCGAGGGCGGCATCCCACTGGAGGATGTCCTGAGTGCGTACCGCATCGTCTCCCGCGTCTGCTGGACCACACTTGCCGAGGAATGTCGCCGCTATTCCGGTGAGGAAGCTGTCGAGGCGACCATCGAGCTCGCGGAGGCCGTGCTTCGCTACACCGACCAGATCTCCACCGGCGTCGCCGACGCATACGCCCGGGCTCAACGAGCCATCGTTCGCGAGCAAGAGGGCGCAAGGCGTGAGTTCCTGGCCGACCTTCTCTACGGAACGGACGCGGCGCCGGAAGACATCCTTCGCCGCGCTTTGACCTTCGGGTACGACCTATCCCTCGGTTACGTCGCCATGGTGGGCGTCGGGCCGGAAGGCGACCAGGGGAAGGAAGCGGCTGTGGCGGCGGCAGCCGGTGCGGGCTCGCCGGAGACGCGCTCGGATCCGATCGTGCTGCAGAAGGGCGAGAACACGATCGCTCTGGTCCCGGCCACGATGGGGATGGACCCGGTCACGATGCCTGAGAAGGTGATCACCGAGCTGGAGGGGGAGTGGAGGTTCGGGGTCGGGGGCCCCCAACCGGGTCTCGAAGGGATCCGGCAGGCCTATCTCGAGGCCCGAGAGGCTCTCGAGATCGGGATGGCTTTGGAGCTAGAGGGCCCGGTTTACCGGTTCGAAGACCTGATCCTCTACCACTTCTTGCGCGTGGAACCTGCGCTGGTCGGGCGCTTCATCGAACAGACGCTCGGTCCGCTCCTCGAGTACGACGAGGGACGCAAGGGCGAGCTGATCAAGACGATCGAGTCGTACTTCGACGCTGATGGGAGTGTGAAGATGGCAGGCGCGGCCCTGTTCGCGCATCCCCACACCGTGAGCTACCGGCTCAAACAGGTCGAGAAGCTCACGGGCTGGTCGCTGCGAGACGCCGAGGACAAGCTCCGGCTGCAACTCGCGCTGCGCGCGTTCCGGCTCGCCCGCGCCCGGCCCGGCGCCGAGGACTGACGAGGCTCACCAAGCGCCGCCCCCTCCCCCTCCGCCGCCGCCCCCTCCGCCTCCAGAGAAACCGCCCCCACCACCGCTGGCCGAGGCCGCCCACGATCCGGCGCTCCCCACGGCATTGGAGATGTCGGAGATGGCGAAACCAGATGCACCCGAGCCGAGTGGTCCGTGGGGACCGACCCAGTAGATGCTGCTTTGGTTCTGCAACTCGGGAGGCGCTTTCAACTGAGCTGCGGCGAGCAAAGATCCGCCATCCCGAAGGCGATCGCGTAACAGAGGTACTGCTCCCAGATAGCGATCGACCCTGGGGGTGCCTCGTTCATACTTCCGAAGTCGGCCACTCCAAAGGTTCCGGGGAACCCCGAGCTGCCGAGCTCGGTCGGGGCGCCGGGACGATACGTCTGATCCGCTTCCGAAACCGACACGTCGCCCACCTCGACGCCGCCCGTGAGCGGGATCTCGCGGTAGGCACCGGAGAATCCGCCGTCGAACGAGTACGTCAGGCGTTCCGTGACCGCGATGGCCCCGTCGCTCCGGACCTTCGCGACGATGCTCGCTTCAGGGAGACGGAATTCCTTCGCCTCTGCGGCACCCGCCCACAGCATCTGGGTGGATAGCGCGACGACGGATAACAACGCGATCCTCTGAACCCGGTGCCGCATTCCCCTGCTAACCTCCGATCCATGGCCAAACGAGTACTCATCATCGGCTGGGACGGTGTTGATTGGAAGGTTCTTCAGCCCATGTTGGACGCCGGAGAGCTCCCCAATCTCTCGAGATTGATCGACAAGGGGGCCCACGGCGACTGTTTGTCAACGGTGCCATCACATTCCTGGTGTGCGTGGCCCTCGTTCATGACCGGACTGAACCCGGCGGGTCACGCGGTGTTCGACATCCTCGAGCACAAGCCCGGCGCCTCGAAGCGACTCCCCATCACCTACCGCTCGATCAAGGCGCGGACGATCTTCGATGACTTTACGGACGCCGGCAAAACGACCCTGGCACTCAATATCCCGCTCACGTTTCCTACCCCGAAGATAAAGGGCAAGGTGATCGCCGGAGGCGTTCTTCCGGCGAGCCGCTCCTATACCTATCCCACAGAGCTTCAACAGGAGCTTGACGCCAAGGCGCCGTTCCCGGTGAATGGCATGAGCTGGACGACGTATCGCCACCGACCCGAGGCTTTCCTCGAGGAGTGCGAGGCGATCACCGCCAAACGCCAGAAGTCCTTCGAGTACCTACTCGACTCGACCGAGTGGGACTTCGGAGTGCTGGTGTACGTCTCGACCGACCGCATCCAGCACTGCCTGATGGAATACATCCATCCCGAACATCCCAAGTACAACGAGGTGAAGGATGGGCCGGTCGCCAAGCAGGTGCGAGGCATCTATCAGCAGCTTGACGAGGGACTGGCCCGGCTCCTCGAGCGCACGGATGACGACGACCTGGTCGTCTTCATGTCCGATCATGGACACCAGGCCTGCACCCGTACGTGCACGATGGATCGGATCTTGCAGAACCTCGGTTACCTGGAGTTCGGCAGGGGATCCTTCGCATTCAACTTGATCCGCTGGGGGCCGGGCCGGCGCATCGCCCGGCGCCTCTACGACATCTTCAAGCTGCACGGCAAGATCTCGATCCCCGCGTCCCCGATCGAATGGTCGAAGACGCGCGCCTACACCAGCGTGGTGTCGACGGGCGAGGGCGTGTCGGTGAACCTGAAAGGACGGGAGCCGGGCGGCATCGTCGACCCGAAGGACTACGAAAGGGTGCGCGACGAGGTCGCTGCATCGCTGGCGGAGTTCAGGGATCCCGAGACCGGCGACGCGCCGATCTCCAAGATCTATCGCAAGGAAGAGGTTCTCTCCGGGAAGTTCCTCGACATCGCTCCGGATCTGCTGCTCGTCCCGGCGCCCTTCTATTCCCTCACGCATGCAAAAGGGATGGTCGAGGCGGCGGACTGGCTGTCGGGCGACCACCGCCTGGAGGGCGTCGTCGTGGCGACCGGCCCTGAGGTCACGCCCGGCCCCCTGTCGGAAACCGCCGAGCTCATCGACCTGGGTCCCACATCCATGGCGGCGCTCGGCGTCCCAACCGCGGTACCGCGAGACGGCAAGGTCCTGAGGTCGCTCGTCGGCAACGGGGTCAGGCTCGATGTGCTCGAGCAGGATGACGCGTCGAAGGCGAGCAGCGACGATGACAGCGGACTAACCTCTACCGAAGAAGACGAGATCGAGGACCATCTGCGGGGCCTCGGGTACGTCGAGTAACCCAACAGACGCTCCAAGGAGGCAAGGTTGCGCGCACGCAGATCCTGTCTGTCCGTGCCGGGTTCCAGCCCGAAGATGTTAGCCAAGGGCCCGACGTTGCCGGCCGACGAGGTGTTCATGGACCTCGAGGATTCGGTGGCACCGCTCGCTAAGGAAGATGCGCGCGGCAACATCATCGACGCGCTCAAGAACCACGACTGGGGCGATAAGACCGTCGTTGTGAGGATCAACTCGATCGATACGCAGTGGGCGGCAGACGACCTCAAGGCCGTCGTCGAGAACGCCGGGCAGTATCTCGACTGCATCATGATCCCGAAGGTCCAGCACGCCCACGAGGTCATGTTCGTGGACCATCTGCTTCGGATGATCGAAGTGAACATCGGGTCGGACAAGGAGATCGGCATCGAGGCCCAGATAGAGACCGCGCTCGGTCTTCAGAACATCTTCGAGATAGCGCATTCTTCGGATCGCCTCGAGACACTTATCTTTGGCCCGGCCGACATGAGCGCATCGCTCGGCCTTCCCACGGTTACCGCCGGATTGCCGATGCCCGGCTACCCGGGCGACCACTGGCACTGGGTGCTCGAACGCATCCTCGTGGCGGCTCGAGCCGCCAACCTCCAAGCGATCGACGGCCCCTACCTCCTCATCAAGGACCTCGACGGTTTCCGTGACATGTCGATGCGCGCGCGGGCACTCGGCTACGACGGCAAGTGGGCTCTCCATCCGGGACAGGTTGACGTGCTCAACGAGGTCTTCACCCCGCCTCAAGACGACTACGACAAGGCGGAGGCCCTACTCGAGGCATACAAGCATTCCACCGAGGTGGACAAGCGTGGCGCCGTGATGTTCGGAACCGAGATGATCGACGAGGCGTCGCGAAAGATGGCGTTGCAGCTCGCCGAACGCGGCAGGGTCGCCGGCCTCGAGCGCGAGAAGACGCTCGAGGACTTTCAGAAGGAATGGGAGTAGGGGTCTCGTGGAGCTGACCGATACCCAGAAAGCCATCATCGAGACCGTGCGCGATTTCGTGGAGAGGGAAGTCGTGCCGGTTGCGGAAGAGCTCGAACACAAAGACGAGTTCCCCGAGAGGATCTACGAAGGCATGAAGGAGATGGGGCTGTTCGGGCTCACCGTCCCCGAGGAGTACGGGGGCGTGGGTGAGTCCCTGATGACCTACGCGCTGACGGTCGTCGAGCTCGCTCGTGGGTGGATGAGCCTCTCGGGGATCCTCAACACCCACTTCATGGGCTGCTACCTCATCAACAAGTTCGGGACGGACGAGCAGAAGCAGAAGCACCTGCCGAGGATGGCAACCGGGGAGGTACGCGCCGCCCTGGCGATGTCCGAACCAGAGGCGGGGTCCGACGTCCAGGCGATCCGGACCAAGGCGATCCGGGACGGCGACGACTACGTGGTTAACGGCCAGAAGATGTGGCTCACGAACGGCTTGCGTTCGGGGATCGTGATGACGCTGGTGAAGACCGACCCTGAGGCAGACCCCCCTCACCGTGGAATGAGCATGCTGATCGTCGAGAAGGAACCGGGGGCCACCAAGCCGGCGCCCGGCCTGGATTGTGGCAAGAACATCGAGAAGATGGGCTACAAGGGCATCGAGACGATAGAGATGACCTTCAGCGACTTCAGGACCCCGGCCTCATCGCTACTCGGCAGTGAGGAAGGACGGGGCTTCCGGCAGGTCTTGGACGCGATAGAGGTGGGCCGGGTGAACGTCTCCGCTCGCGCCGTGGGCGTCGCTACACGAGCGTTCGAGGAGGCGATCCGTTATTCGCAGGAGCGCAAGGCGTTCGGGAAACCGATCAGCCAGCACCAAGCGATCCAGATCCACCTCGCGGAGATGGGGACCACGCTCGAAGCGGCGAAGCTCATGCTCTACTCCGCCGCGGCCAAGAAATCTTCGGGCGAGCGGTCGGACCTCGAAGCGGGGATGTCGAAGCTGTTCGCGTCGGAAGCGTGTCACGAGATCGTGCTCAAGTCGCTGCGCGTACATGGCGGCTATGGATACTCTAAGGAGTTCACGATCGAACGCCTGTATCGCGACGCCCCGTTCCTGTTGATCGGCGAGGGCACCTCCGAGATCCAGAAGACGGTCATAGCTCGCCGCTTGCTGGAGAAGTACAAGATCTAGAGCGCTCGAACCCCTTAGACTTCCCCCATGCGCTTGGGACTGGCTCTGCCTCACTACGACACCTCGCTCGGCGGCGCCCCTGCGTCGTGGGATGGAGTGAAGCGTGTCGCCCGGCTCGCGGAGGCATCGGGTTACGACTCCGTCTGGGTGTCCGACCATCTCTTTCTCGACTGGGGCAAGTACGGAGGATCGTCGGAACCGCAGGGGGCGCTCGAGTGCTGGACGACGATGGCTGGGCTGGCCGCGGCGACGGACCGCGTGCGGATCGGATCGATGGCGACCTGCAACGACTTCCGGAACCCCGGGCTGCTGGCGAAGATGGCGGCGACCCTCGATCTTCTCTCGGACGGCCGGATCGACATCGGGCTCGGCGCGGGGTGGCACGAGCCGGAGTACGTTGCGGCGGGCATCGAGTTCTCCAGCCCAGGCGAGCGCATCCGCCGCCTGGGCGAGTCGGTCGAGATCGTGGCCCGCTTGCTCGAAGGCGAGGAGCTGGATTTCGACGGCGATCACTACAAGATGAAGGGCGCGGTCTGTCGCCCGGGGCCGCAGCAGGAACCTCGTCCCCCGATCTGGATCGGTGGGAAGGGAGATCTCCTGCTCCGGACCGCAGCGGAGGTGGCGGACGGCTGGAACTTCTCGTGGATCGGCTCGATCGAGACCTACCGGGATAGGGCCCGTGCCGCCGACGGGGCCTGCATCAAGGCGGGCCGGAACCCCTCCGACCTCCGACGCTCGGTGGGGTGCTACGTCCTGGCCGGCAAGGACGACGGCGATGCGCAACGCCGGTTCGAGCGTCTCCGGGAGCGGACCCCAGCGGGGGTTTTGGGCGGAGTAGAGGGGCGACCGGCAGTATCCTGGGAGGAGTTCCGCGAGGGTCACATCGCCGGAAGCGTGAGTGAGGTGGTGGATCGCTTGGGGGAACTGGTCGACCTGGGCGTCGAGGAGGTCATCGCCGGCCTCGGCACGTTGCCATTCCAGATCGCCGACGAAGAAGATATCGAGCTGGTCGGAACGGAAGTCGCTCCGGCGCTGAACGGAGGTAGGGCATGAGTCTTCCAGGTGGAGCGGAATGGATCATCGTGCTGCTCATCCTTCTGCTGCTGTTC
>JACCXF010000003.1 GCA_013697295.1 Actinomycetota bacterium
CGCGGACCCTTCCGCGGCTCCTTCGGGCAGTCCGGATGCGGCCGACGACAACGGTGGCAACAGCGGGCCGGGTTCGGACGACGATGACGGGGACGACAACAGCGGCCCCGGCTCGAACGACGACGACGACAACAGCGGCCCCGGTGGTGGCGACGACGACTGAATCCATCTGAATCAGGTTGAAGAGAGGCGCTCCGGCGCCTCTCTTCGCGTTGGGGGCATCGGGTAGGTTTGGAAACCCTTCTCAGCAGCTCGCCCCCGACCACAGGAGTTCCCTTATGCCGAAGAAGACGCATCGCGTGACGTTGATCCCGGGAGATGGCACGGGTCCCGAGATATCCGAAGCCACTCGGCGCGTGCTCGAGGCAACCGGGGTGGCGTTCGACTGGGACGTGCAGCATGCGGGTCAGGACGTGATGGAGGAGCACGGGACTCCGCTTCCGGATCACGTCCTCGAATCGATCCGGTCCAACTCGGTCGCCATCAAGGGACCCATCACCACTCCCGTGGGGACCGGCTTCCGCAGCGTCAACGTGGCGCTCCGGAAGGAGCTCGATCTTTATATGTGCCTTCGTCCGTGCAAGTCGTACAAGGGTGTCAGATCGAGGTACAAGGACATCGACCTGGTGGTGGTGCGCGAGAACCACGAGGATCTCTACGCCGGCATCGAGTTCGAACAGGGTTCCTCGGAGGCGGCGAAGTTGATCGATTTCATGGCCGATCTCGGGGCGCGCAGAGTGCGGGAGGATTCCGGCATCTCGATCAAGCCGATCTCCGTAACCGGCACGCGGCGGATCGTGAAAGGTGCCTTCGACTACGCCGTCAAACACGGCCGTAAGAAGATCACGGCGGTCCACAAGGCGAACATCATGAAGTTCTCGGACGGTCTGTTCTTGAAAACCGCGACCGAGGTGGCGGAGGAGTACAAGGACTCCGGCGTCGAATTCGAGGAGCGCATCGTCGACAACATGTGCATGCAACTCGTGCAGAAGCCGGAGCTCTATGACGTCCTCGTCCTTCCCAACCTCTACGGCGACATCGTTTCGGATCTGGGGGCGGGTTTGATCGGGGGACTCGGAGTCGCACCGGGAGGGAACATCGGTGACGAGGCGGCCGTCTTCGAACCGACCCATGGTTCTGCGCCGAAGTACACGGGCCAGGACAAGGTGAACCCGATGGCGATGATGCTCTCCGGGGTACTGATGCTGCACCACCTCGAGGAGATGGAAGCCGGCGACCGTCTCGAGAAAGCGATCGCAGCGGTTATCGCGGCCGGCGAGAAAGTCACCTACGACATGAAGCCGTCGCGGGACGACCCCTCGGCGGTCGGAACTTCTGAGGTCGCCGATGCCGTCATCGAGAAGCTGGAACAGTCTTAGAAAAGGGGAACCGAACATGGCTGGAGGAACTCGAAAGGTAACGGTCGTCGGCGCGGGGAACGTCGGATCCAACACGGTTCGCCGGATCGCCGAGAAGGACCTCGCCGACGAGGTCGTAATGATCGATATCGTCGAGGGACTACCTCAGGGCCTGGCTCTGGATATCAACCAGTCGGCGCCGGTCGAGGGATTCTCGTGTCACGTCACCGGAACGAACGACTACGCGGATACGGGGGAGTCCGATGTCTGCGTTATCACGGCAGGTCTTCCGCGCAAGCCCGGCATGAGCCGGATGGACCTCCTCGAGAAGAACTCCGAGATCGTCGGCCAGGTGACCGAGCAGCTCGCCAAGAACTCTCCCGAGTCGACGCTCATCGTCGTCTCGAATCCGCTCGACGAGATGACGTACCTCGCCGCGCTCGTATCGGACTTTCCGAAAGAGCGGGTGATGGGCATGGCGGGAGTGCTGGATTCCTCTCGCTTGCGATACTTCATCGCCCAAGAGCTAAACGTGGCGCCGAGAGCGGTCGAGGCGATGACGCTCGGTTCGCACGGCGACCAGATGGTGGCTCTCCCTCGTCACGCGACGGTCGAGGGCAAACCGTTGCCCGAGCTGGCGGACGACGCAGCCTTGCAGAAGCTCTTCCAGAGGACGCGTGATGCCGGTGCCGAGATCGTCGGTTACCTGAAGAAGGGCAGCGCCTTCTACGCTCCGTCGTCGTCGGCCGCCGCGATGGTGAACGCGATCCTCGAGGACACGGGCGATGTCTTTCCCACCTGCGCATGGACGACCGGCCAGTACGGAGTGTCGGACGTGTACCTCGGGGTGCCGGCAAGGTTGGGCACCGATGGGGTCGTCGACATCGTCGAGCTCGACCTCAACGAAGACGAGTTGAGCCAACTCCGAGAGGCGGCCGAGGCGATCCGATCGAAGTGCGAGGAGCTGTCGACCGCGCAAGGCTAGCGGTTAGCCGGGGTCTCTCCGCAGCTTCCCCGTTGGGGTACGGGGAAGCTCGTCCACCAGTTCGATGGCCCGGGGGCATTTAGAGCCGGCCAGGCGCTCGCGCGCCCACGCACGGAGGGTCTCGGGATCGACCGGTTGACCGAACGCCGGGACGACGAGAGCCCGGACCTCCTGGCCCCACTCGTCATTCGGGGCACCGTAAACGAGCACCTCCGCAACCGAGGGATGTTCGAGCAGCAGGTGTTCGACCTCTTGCGGGTAGACGTTCACGCCCCCAGTGATGATCGTGTCGTACTTGCGGCCGGCGAGGTAGAGGTAGCCGTCGTGATCCAGCCGGCCGAGATCGCCTGCGGACCAGGCCCCGCCGCGCCACGCGTTCGAGGTCTTCCGACGATCGCGCCAGTACTCGAAGCGTTCGGCCCCTGCGTCGTCGATCCAGACCTCGCCGGTGTCACCGGGGGGCAGCTCCGACCCGTCCTCGTCGAGGATGCGGATCGTGGCACCCGACCGGGTAAGGCCAACGCTGCCCGGCTTCCGTAGCCATTCGTCGCTCGAGATGCGGGACACCTGACCCTCGGTGGAGCCGTAGAACTCCCACACCGCTCGCTCGGGAAAGAGGTCGATGGTCGCCCGTTTCGTAGCCTCGCGGATCGGGGCTCCTGCATGAGCAACCAGGCGAAGAGACGAGAGATCGTGCCTGGTTAAGGTCGCCGCCGGCAATGCGACGATCCGTTCGAGATGGGTCGGAACCATGAACGTGCTCGTTACCCCGAAGAGTTCGAACGAGGCGAGGACATCGGCCGCGTCGAAACGGTCACGGATGACGACCGTACCGCCGGCCTCGAGGACCCGGAGCGCGAAGCGATGTGGTGCTGAATGGCTCAGGGGGGAGCACACGAGGTGCACCTCGTCTGCGGCCAGGCCCCAGAGCCTGCGGAAATCGTCCGAGCTCCGGGCCGCCTTCCCCTCGTCGGCGGGGGGAACCCACACTCCCTTTTGGACCCCAGTCGTCCCCGAGGTGTAATGCATGGGCCGGCCGAGCGTGTGGTCGGCGAGATCGACGGGCGATGACTCGTGTAGCAGGCGTTCGTACGCGTCGCCGAACGTCACGATCCGTTCGACGCTGGGATGGCCCTCGAAGGCGCGATCGCAGAACAGCCATCTCGATCCAGAGTCCTCGAGGAGATACGCGACCTCCCGCTCGGTCAGGAGCGAGTGGATCGAGACGGGGACGATGCCGGCCCTCAGGGCGCCGGTGGTTACCTCCAGGTACTCGGGCCGGTTGGCGGCCAGGATGGCGATGCGATCTCCCCGACCGACGCCCGCCCGGGTCAGAGCGCCCACGAGGGAACGCTGCCGGGAGTCGAGGTCGGCGTAGGAGGTTACGGAGCCGAGGGTGACGAGGGCGCCCGCATCGGGGGTCGAACGCGCCCTCTCGCCGATGCCGGGCATCTCACCGAGGGCGGCGACGGGCAACGGTAGGCATCTCCCGAGTATGGCTCGCGCGCCGCCAGCAGGGGCGAAATTGCTTAGGGTGTCCGGGCTATGGATAGAAGAGATGAGGCGAGCCTCGCAGACCGGCTTCTCGCACGGGACGAAGGGGCGCTCCGGGAGGTGATCGACGCTCACGGGGGCCTCGTCTTCGGCGTGGCCAGACGCGTGCTCGTTGACCCGGATCTGGCCGAGGAGGCCGCCCAGGACACGTTCCTGGCCCTGTGGCGCCGGCCGGGCGCCTTCGATCCGGCGCGCGGCAACCTCCGTACCTGGCTTGCCGGTATCGCCCGTAACAAGGCGGTGGACCTGGTCCGGCGCGAGGAATCTCGCCGCAGGACGAAGGAATCGCTGAGCCAAGAGGCCGATAGGGCATCCAGGGAGCCGCTGACGGACGAACCCATGGCAGCGGTTGAGGAACGGCACGAGGTAAGGCAGGCTCTGGCCGAGCTATCCCAGGTCCAACGGGAGGCCATCGTCCTCGCCTACTTCGGGGGCCGGACCTATCGTGAAGTGGCAATCGAGTTGAGCATCCCCGAGGGGACGGCGAAGACTCGGCTGAGAGATGGGATGACCAGGCTCCGAGAGCTCGTGACCAGCTATAGAGGGAGCTCATGAGAAAGCCGTTAACACACGAAGAGATCAAGACGCTCGTGGCGCCATACGTTCTCGGGGCTCTCCCCGAGGGTGAGATTCCAGTCGTTCGATCGCACATCCTGACGTGCGAGGAATGCATGGTCGAGGCGGAGGATCTGTCCTCGATCGCCGCGCGCCTGACGCTGACGGTCGACGCCGAGGAACCACCGGCCGGCTTTGCCGAGCGCGTGTTCGAGAGGTTGGACCAGGTTGCACCGTCGGTCGCAACGCCGTCGGTGGTCGAGCCGTCACGCTGGCGCGGCCGGCGCTTCCTGCCCGCGCTCGGGGTGGCCGCGCTCCTCGCTCTCACCGCGGTCTTCGGGGGGGCCTGGCTCGATGCCCGGAACGATCTACGCGAGCGGAACGAAGTCGTTCAGGCGTTGCTCGCGCGCGACGGCATGGAGCTCGAAGGGAGCGGGGCGTCGGGGAAGATGGTCCCCACCGACGACGGAGCGCTTTTCGCCGCGACCGGTCTGGAAGCGCCGGCGGACGGCGAGACCTACCAGCTCTGGGT
>JACCXF010000035.1 GCA_013697295.1 Actinomycetota bacterium
TACCGATGCTTCCGAGCCGGCAAAGACCCGGGAACTCATCCGCCCACGCCTTCAAGATGACGGTGAGCTCTTCGTATCTATGGAACTCGTTGAAACGAACCTGCGGCACGCATAACCTCCCTGACCTTCCCGGGCGGGGCGATGATACGCACTAGCATGCGTCGGTGACCATCCGTATCCATGTGGCCGTTGTTCTATTGATCATCCTGCCGGCCGTCCCGGCTTGTGCACGGGACGAAAACCCCGAGAGCACGGGCCCGTCGCCCGTGCCGAGCGAGGTTCCGGTATCGATGGCAAACCCCGCTACTACCCTCGAGCCCACTCCGGCTCTATCTCCCGCCTCGACCCCCGGGGCACCCGACTTCGAGTGCCCCAATCAGGCCGAAGCCGAGATGTCCGCAGTCGAACAAGCCAAGGCGGTCCCAGGCGACATCGACGGTGACGGGGGTCCGGAATCGGTCTTCGTGTTCGCTGACGAGGGGGGATCGTCGGGCTGCATCGGATTCGTCGTCGTCGACCTGGAGGGCGAAGTTCGGAGCGCGCCGGTGAGCTACCCGGACATCGATCCCGGTTTTGGATTTCCTTCCTTGAATTCGGTGGCGTCCATCAACGACCTCGAAGGAGAAGAGATCGTGGTCAACGTGACGTCCGGCGCTTCGACACAATTCGTCTCGGTTTACACGTTCGATGGAACCCAGCTACTCGAGGTCGCGTACGAGAACAGCTTCGGCGACGAGGCAGCAGGCGTCTTCGGATTCGGAGGAAGCGTCGGTCACGTCGAGGCGATCGACTGCCTTGCTGATCGCGTCGTCGTGAGCACCGCGACCCCCAAGGGTCGGCGGTACGCTCTGATCCGCCGCTTCCTCGATCCCCGAGGCGCCGCCTGGGTCGCAGAGGGCGAGGAGCGATCGATCGGTTCTCTCCGGCGGGTGACGAGTAAACCTGAGTTCGCGGGATCGCCGTTCCTGAACTGCACTTAGTCGACCGGAACGAGGCTTTAGGGTTGAGCCCTATGGCCGCCGAGTACGACTTCAGGACGATCGAGAGTCGCTGGAGCACCGACTGGATCGAAAAGGACCTCTGGGCCGCTCCGGGGTTCCCCGATCCGCAACGGAAGCGTTATGTGCTCACGATGTTTCCGTACCCTTCCGGGGATCTGCACATGGGCCACGTCGAGATCTTCTCGATCCACGACGCCATCGCCCGCTACATGCGCATGCGCGGATTCGATGTGCTGAACCCCATCGGATGGGATGCGTTCGGCCTGCCCGCCGAGAATGCCGCCATCAAGCGCGGGATCAATCCCAAGAAGTGGACCTACGACAACATCGCCATGCACAGATCGTCGATGGAGCGCTTGGGCTACTCGTTCGATTGGAACCGCGCGTTCTACACGTGCGACCCTGATTACTACCGCTGGAACCAATGGCTCTTCTTGTCCCTATACGAGAAAGATCTCGCATATCGGCGAGAGGCCCCCGCCAATTGGTGTCCGAACGACAAGACCGTTCTCGCCAACGAGCAGGTCATCGCGGGACGTTGCGAGCGCTGCGGCGCGGAGGTCGTCAAGAAGAACCTGACGCAATGGTTCTTCAAGATTACCGACTATGCGGACCGGCTTCTAGACGACCTCGCCCTCAATACCGGGTGGACCGAACGCTTGAAGCTGCTGCAGAGCAACTGGATCGGGCGCTCTGAGGGGGCCGAGGTGGAGTTTGCCATCGAGGGCTGGGACGAACCGGTGACGGTGTTCACGACCAGACCCGACACATTGTGGGGCGCGACGTTCTTCGTCCTGGCTCCCGAGCATCCCCTCGCCGAGAAACTGGTCGCGGGGACCGACCGGGAGGCGGAGTTCGCGCGTTTCAATGAGGAAGCCACGAAGATGACCGAGATCGACCGCACTTCCACCGAGCGACCCAAGAAGGGCATGTGGCTCGGAGCTCACGCGATCAATCCGGTGAACGACGAGCGGATCCCGGTGTGGGCCGCCGACTACGTGCTGATGGACTACGGCACCGGAGCCATCATGGCCGTGCCCGCTCATGACCAGCGCGATCTTGAGTTCGCGCGCAGCTATGACCTCCCTATCCGCGTAGTGGTGAAACCCGTTGGGTCCGAGGACCAAGACGATGTCCCCGACGCCTACTCGGGAGATGGGGTGTTGGTCAACAGCTGCCCCTTCGATGGGGTCTCGACCGCAGAGTCCGTGGCGCGCGTGACCGAATGGCTCGAAGCGGAAGGCCGCGGCCGGCGGGCCGTGAACTTCAGGATCCGTGACTGGTTGATCAGCCGGCAGCGCTATTGGGGAACGCCGATCCCGATCCTGTTCTGTCACGATTGTGGCGAGGTGCCTGTCCCGCAGGACGACCTGCCCGTAGAGCTTCCGGACATCGTGGACTTCAGCCCCACCGGCGAGGCTTCGCCCCTGGCCGCGGCGGATGAGTGGGTCAACACGACCTGTCCCAGATGCGGGGGCCCGGCCCGGCGAGAGACCGACACGATGGATACGTTCGTGGACTCATCCTGGTACTTCCTTCGTTACCTGGACCCGCACAACGAGTCCGCGCCGTTCGATCCAGACAAAGCCAAAGCGTGGATGCCTATCGATCAATACAGCGGCGGCATCACGCATGCTGTGATGCACCTCATCTACGCGCGCTTCATCCAGAAAGTCCTATGCGACATGGGCATGATCGAAGATTCCGAGCCGTTCCCGCATCTGTTGAATCAGGGGATGGTGACGATGGGCGGCAAGGCGATGTCGAAATCTCGCGGCAACATCGTCGAACCGAAGGAGGCCATCGAGAAGTTCGGCGCCGACGCGCTGCGGCTCTACATGCTGTTCTCCGGGCCCCCCGAGCAAGATTTCGACTGGCCCTCCGAGGGCGTAGGCGCGATCGGGAGGGTGACCTACCCCTGGCTCCAGCGCGTGTGGCGGCTGTGTGAGGACGCTCGCGAGGGAACGGGTGGGGACGACTCGGGGGAAGCCGGGCAGCCCCTTCGCCGGGAGCTGCACAAGACCATCAAAGTGGTAACGAGGGACTTCGAAAACCTGTCGTTCAACACGGCGATAGCGCGCCTTATGGAACTTGTGAACGCCGCCTACCGGTACCGATCGGGCGGTGGGTCGAACCGCGCGCTACTGGCCGATGTGTGCGAAGGCATCTTGAAGATGCTTGCCCCGATGACCCCCTACTTAGCAGAGGAACAATGGAAGCGCTTCGGTCACGAGGGATCGATCCATGTCGAGCCGTGGCCGAGCTTCGATGAGGCTCTCGTCGCCGAGGACCGTATGACCATGGTCGTTCAGGTCAACGGCAAGCTGCGCGACACGATCGAGGTCGCATCCGACATCGATGAGGCGCAGATGACGACGCTCGCCCTGAGCTCCGACAAGATCCGCACCTTCCTAGGGGGCCGCGAGCCTCACAAGGTCGTAGCGCGTCCGCCGCGCTTGCTGAATCTGGTGACCTCGAAGGACTAGAAGATCTCGGGACACCACGGCATGCGCTCGGTGCGGAACATCCCATCGGCGCGCCAGGCGGCCCCCGTCTTCAACTCGTGGATGGAGCCCGAGCGCAACAGCGCTCCGAACGTGTTGCCTCCCAGATAGACCGAGCCCAGGTCGTCGGGTGCGATCTTCAAGTCGGCGTCGGCGTCGGTGCGCTGGATGAGAGCATTGTCTCCTGAGGTGTCGAGTTCCCACCGCCCGCTGTTCCAGGGGCAGAGACCGTCCTCGACTTCTAAGACCAAGGAGTCGGCGCTCGCATAGGAGCGACGGGCGAACGCCGCCTCAACGTCGATGATGCGAAGCCATACCGCATCCTTCACGCCCATCCGAAGGCGGCGGGATTCGGCGAGGAGGTGCTGGATCGGGTGGTCCAGGGGGAGGTGCATGGCCTTGATCGTCTGGATCAGGTCGATGCCGAGCAGGAACCTCCAGATCTGGGCGACCGCCTCGGGCGAGGTCGAGACCTCCTCGATGACCTCGAGCCAACCCACCGCCATCCCATCGAGGTTCCAATCCGAATGCACCTTGTAAGCGGCGTAGGCGGCGGCGCGGTCGTCGAGCTCGAGCAGGGCGTAGAAGACAGGAGGTTCCTTCGACTCGTCGTGCTCGGCGAATGTGTGTGCCTCCCACCAGTCGGTGGAGCGCGTCAGCATCCCCGGGATCTCGACCCGGGCCCGGTCGTAGATCTCGGACATCACCTTGGCTGCGTCCTTGCGCCCCATCAGACGCACTCGGCCCGACGGCTCGACGGGACGTTTGAAGCCGGCGCGGTCGCGCTCGAGCTCGATGGATATCTCGGGGATCGCGAGCCCATACCCGTAACGTCCATAGATCGCGCCCTCCGAAGCCCACAAGATCGCAACGGGCTCACCCCAGGCATGGATGTCTACGAGCTGCTGCTCCATCATGGCGCTCAGGATCCCTTGACGCCGGTGGCTGGGGAGAACGCCCGTCATGGTGACCCCGCCCGCGGGTATCTGACCCCCCGGGATGGTGACGTCGAACTCGAAAGCCCCGGTGGCGCCGACCATCTCGCCACCATCGAACGCGGCCAGAGCGCGTTCCATCGGGAGGACCTTCGTTCGATGTTCGGCGTCTTCTTCTGTGGAGACTCCGCCGAAGCAAGCCGAAACCGTCTCGGAGAACCGGCGTCCTTCGGCGAGGGGCGGTCTGATCTCGATGCTCATGCCTCGATGATGCACGCTCGGCGCCGGGAATGGAACCTGTGGCCTCACTCACTGCTGCGTGGGCCGGTCCGCGCCAGCCTGGGGGCGTGCCCGAGATAGTGCTACCCAACACCTGGCGAGACAGATTGGATTCCGCGCTCGGGCGCCGGCGTGACCTCTTGCTGCTCCTCGGAGTCGTGGTGGCATCGGCATCGGCGGCGCTGCTGTTGTGGTCAAGGGGGGCCCCGGCTCAGATCGCGCCCCCATCCCGGTCGACGGTCGCGGTCGATGCGGGAGCCTCGCCGACCCCCGGCGCGATCTCGACGCCGGGCTCTACGGCGCAGTCGATACTCGTGCACGTGGCGGGCGCGGTACGCCGGCCGGGTCTCTATGAGTTCCCGCCGGGAGCCCGTGTGGCCGACGCGATCGACGCCGCGCGCGGGGCGCGCTCACCGGCTGCCTTGAACCAGATCAACCTGGCCGAACCGCTGGTCGACGGGCAGAAGATCCACGTCCTGCGCCCGGGGGCCGCCTTACCCACGACCGCCGCCACGTCCGGAGTGCCCGTGCCGGGCCCGTCCGGCGCGACCGCCCCCCTAGTGGGTTTGAACGCCGCCGACCAGGCCGCCCTCGAGACGATCCCCGGGGTTGGGCCCGTGACCGCTATGGCGATCCTCGACTTCCGCGCTCAGGTCGGAACCTTCACTTCGATAGATCAACTGCTCGATGTGTCGGGCATCGGCCCGGCGACCCTGGAATCGATCAGGCCGTACGTGACCCTGTAGCGCGGAGATCGCCTCCTCTACGATACGCGTCTGGTGCGTCACAGGCGCGGTCGCGTTGGGAACCGGGTTGGGTTGTGGGCGAAGTGTCAGCGGAACTCTCATTCTGCTCGCACTGGCGTCCGGCGCAGCCTCCATCGCTCAAAGCACGCGCGTCTCAGTCGTTGTGGGAGTCATGACTTGCAGTTTTGGTCTGGCCATCTTCGGGTCCTCTCTGCGTTGCGGTGGACCATCCGCTCTGGGGATGTTGTCGAAGGAGGTTCCGGAGTGCGCTCTTCGAGGGGCGGTACTCGAGCATGTCGGCGGTCTGGGGACCCTCGTGTCCGCCGACCGGTTGGCTTGTGACGACTACGCACCCCTCACCAACGGGGGTCCGGTCATCCTCGAGGGAACCGTCGGGCAGCCCGGCGGAGCCATCCGGGCACGGGGCTTGCTACTGCCCTTGCGGGAGGACCCGTTCGACATCGCGCGCGGTCACCTCGGCGCCCAAGCCGCGCTGCATGCGAGCGACGTCTCGACTAACCCGCCGTCGAGCGGAGCACACTACGTCGCGGCGAAGGTGCGTTCCGGTCTCACCCGATCGACCGATCCGCTGGACGCACACACGGGGGCTCTCATCCGCGGGCTGACGATCGGGGATACGCGAGCCTTCGACGAGAGGGTTCTCGAGACCTTTCGGCGAGCGGGCTTGTCGCATCTCCTGGCGGTCTCGGGCAGCAATGTCGCGGTGGTTCTGGCGACCGCCGGCTTGTTATTGCGCCGAGTGGCACTGGTCACACGCTTGTTGCTGGCGGCGAGTGCGCTGAGCTTTTTCGTGCTCGTCGTGGGACCGGAGCCGTCGGTCCTCCGGGCCGCGGTGATGGGAGGGATAGGGCTCGCCGCCCTCGCCTGGGGCGAGCGTGCCGAGCCTCTGCAGGCGCTGGGAGTTGCGCTCACCATCCTGTTGTTGGTCCGACCGGGCATGTTGTTCTCGGTGGGCCTACATCTGTCGGCTGCTGCAACCGCCGGGATAGTTCTGTGGGCAGATCCCCTGGCCCGGCGTCTGCGCGGTCTACCCAGGCCGTTGGCTCTTGCGCTCGGAGCCACACTAGGGGCCCAGTTCGCAGTGGCGCCGATAGTGGTGGTGGTGTTCGGCGAGGCGAGCCTCATCGCCCCCCTCGCCAACGTCCTTGCGTTTCCCGCCGTAGCTCCTGCGACCGTCCTCGGACTGGCTGCGGGAACGGTGGGTGCCGCCTCGGTTCCGCTGGGCATGGCGGTGGCCTACGTGGCGGCCCCCTTCGCGCGCTGGATCCTCGTGGTCGGCAACGCGCTGGGGGAGCCTCGGTGGGCATCGATCGAGGTCGGGCACTCCTGGGGCTGGGTTCTCGCCGTACCCGTTCTCGCTACCGCCGTTAGGACTCTGATGCGGAATCGCGGCGATGGCCCAACGAGGGGCCCTGAAGGAGGTCCCACGAAACCCGCCGGGTAGGCTGCGGCGATGAGCGCTTATCACTGGGTCGTTCACGACGCGGCGGGCGCCGAGATCCGGACGAGCGAACCCTTCGATTCGAAGGAGCAGGCGGAGGCCTGGATGGGTC
>JACCXF010000055.1 GCA_013697295.1 Actinomycetota bacterium
TGTCCTAGCTGTATCAGTGGGGGCGTTATCACTTATCCCTACAACTTCTCAGGCCGGACATGCACCCAATTCTTATTGCAGTGAATCCGGTGATGTCTGCGCGAGCGCTCGCAAGGTCGATGGGAAACGCGTCCTCAAGATCGCTACCGCCGCCAAGTACTTCGAGTCCTACAGGGTTTGTGTAACCGCGCCCGACGACTCCAAAGTGTGCCGAAATGGCACGATGAGCGATGGTAACAACGATGGGATATTCGTCGGCAAGATGTCTTGGGCCAAGCGTTTCCCTGACAAAGGCCCCGGCGCCTATTCGGTCCGTTGGAGTGCCGCCGGTGGTTTCCGTACCGACCAACTCGGCTTCCACAAGGATTAACTACCGAGCCGCTCGTTTAGAAGATTATTTGTGCTTATCCCTTTGCGTATGCAGCCGCGTAGGAGCGAATGAAGGAACGTTCCAGCAATCCGAAGGTGGATGAGATGCTCGCCGCAAGGGGCCACATGGTCGTGCAAGGATTCGTATCTCCGCGAATCGCACCGGATGGCAGAGCCTCGGCGCAATTCGCGTAATGGTGATGCGCTCCTAGGAGGTGCCCGATCTCGTGAGCGGCGATCGCCCCTTCATCGACAGTGGGCGACGGCACGACACCCTCTATGGCGTATTCGACACTTCCGAACGCGAATGCGCGATCCGCAGCACGGATGCCGCCTATGCAATCGGCGAAACCCCCGTCCCAATGCTGTGTCATGAAGTAGACAACATCGACGCCGGACGGACGTTCCCCCCCGAAGATGCTCTTCATGAAATCAAGGATCTCAGCCTGGGCCGGCCCCCCGCCAAAGCTGGTGTCGGCAGTCCACTCATCTGGAGCCACCACCGTCTGGTAGCGCAGTTTGACTGGCAGCCCGATCCGAGCAAATGCACCCTTGGTGACCTTCATGTTTCTCTTCACGGTCGTGAGGTCGCGGGCTTCAGCCAAAACGCGGATCTCAAGGGGAAACTTCTCGTCCATGGATACGGCAAGTGGAGGGACGTCTTCCGGCGGGATCTGTAGGCAGTCTTCGGGATCGACATCGACCAGTCCGTGGGAAGCGGGGAGACGCTCCGCCGCTGATGAAACAGCGCCAGTCGCGCTCCCGGCGAGGGCAACGAGGACCGCAAAACAAGCAACAGCTCCAAGAGTAGTCCGATTCATCTAACTAAGATTCTAGGGCGTGGTCGGATATCCCTCCCCAAGGACTGCGTAAGGTTTCTGAACCACCCTTAGGGTGAAGGCGGCGCCGACCGACGGCTCAGTTCGAGGGGTCTTCATCAACCACTGCAAGGAGTTTGACGGTGGACGCCGAATCAAACGGCATGACCCGACGGATCCTGATCTCTTTTCTCGCCGCCGCCCTTCTTGGCGCCCTGTTCATCACACCTGCGCAAAGCAAGAAGGCTCACTCCACGATCCCCGCCTGGGGCGGCACCGATAGTCCTCTGCGTCCCGGGACCGGCATGGGGTTCTGCACCTACAATTTCGTCTTCTACAAGCAAGGCACAGAAAATACAGAGCCCACGGCGTACATCGGAACCGCAGGCCACTGCACCGACACGCTGGGGCAACGGATGAGCCACCCGGCACTGGGCGAGATCGGAACGGTCGTGTACGACTCCGACCTCGTTAGCAGCACGGTGGACTTCAGCCTTATCGAGATCGACGCCAAGATGGTGGGTCAGACGAACCCTGAGGTACTTCACTGGGGCGGTCCGACCGGGATCGTTAGTCAAGAGGAGCTCCAAGTAGGCGACGAGGTCGACATCTACGGCTATGGCCTCTTGGTCGGCATGAACGAAGCGACCCGACCGCGCCAGGGCTACCTCGTCGCGAAGAACGAGGATGAATACCAAGCCGATATGCCAGCCGTCAACGGAGACAGCGGCGCGCCTCTCCTCCACCACGAGACCGGCAAGGCCCTCGGGATCATCAGTCGCTACGGATTTACTGTGCCCCCCTCAACAGACCAGGGTCCGCTGATGTCCTGGATCCTCGAGGAGCTGGCGGAAGCTGGCTTCGACGTCCGATTGGCGATCGTCAAAGCCTGATCCGACAAGGCTGTGAGAGCGGGCTGGCGGTGCCCCAGAGAGTGCTTCGGAACTTGGTCCCACGTCACGCCCTCAGCGGGCTCGAGCCGGTGAGGCCGAGTAGCTCCGGGCTCGTGTAGAGCCGGCTCGGTCGGCCGCGACCCTGCGGCTGCACAGTGCCGTGCTCCACAAGGACGCCGGCTCCGACGAGATCGCTGAGCGCGGCGTTCGCTGACTTCAACGGGATAGCGAGCTCCGACGCGACAGTAGATCCCGTGAGGACGAGGTATCGCGGCAGGAGGTCGAGAACGCGCCACGCCGCCGCGTTGCTACGTAATCGTTTGGTGCCGTCACGCGGCGCCTCGAGCCGCACGCGCCACGCGCGCTGAAGCTTCTCGACCGACGAAACGAGCTCACGTTGCGTGCGCCCGGCACCAGAGACGGCGTCCGCGAACCACCGCACCCAGGCGCTGTGATCACCCATGCGGAACAGCACCAGACCCGAAACGTAGCCGCCGACATCAGCGGCGATGCGCGTGCTAACCGGCGGAGGTGTCACGAGTGACAAGCGGCGGACGAAGATCCACGCGACGAGAACACGCCCGACGCGGCCGTTGCCGTCGGCAAATGGGTGGATGATCTCGAACTGCGCGTGCGCGATAGCGGCCTGGCTC
>JACCXF010000076.1 GCA_013697295.1 Actinomycetota bacterium
GTAAGGATCCTCTTCACGGTGGTGGCGCCCACCCTGATGCCGAGCTTTCGGCATTCCCCCTGGATCCTGATGTAGCCCCAGCGGGGATTCTCCCTCGCCATGCGGATCACGAGCCCGCGAACCTCAGGATCGATGGGCGGCCTGCCGGTACGCTTCGCCTTGTAGGTCCACTTGCGTCTAACCAGCTCGCGGTGCCAGCGAAGGAGCGTCGTCGGGGTAACGATGAAGGATGACCAACGCTCCTTGGGCAGGATGCGTGCCGCAGCACTAAGGAAGAGCTTGTCGATGCGGCGCAGCTTGGGCCGGCCGCACTTGCGCGATAGGACCTTCACCTGGTGGCGCAGGACGAGAATCTCCGCCTCGCGGTCTCGCTCGTCGCTTGCGGGAGCCAGGCGGAAGACGACGCGAAGCACCATGTAGAGGAGGGAGAACAGCACCCGCGCATCCTATGGAGCCGCAAGTCGGAAGGCGAATCGACGTTTTGGTGCCCCTCAGGCTGGCGCTTGCATGTCAGCGCCGACGTGATCCGGCAGTTCCACGAGCGCGGTGATGACCGGGCATGGTCGAGGTGCTGTGGGCCACAGCGACCGAGGCCGGTTCAGCCGTTCCCGTCATGCACCACCGGCAGCCACCCCGCTGGTCCCTCCTGGCGCTTGTCTCCCTCGCTGGTCTCTGCCTTCGACGCTTGGGTGGGCTCGCTGGCCGACGGTTGCTGGGCATCGGGCGTTGCGTCGTTCAGTCGCGCGAGGCGGTCTTCGAGAGGCCCGAGCGCACGGACGAGCGTCTCGAGCATGTCCTCGACCTGGGTTATACGCGAACGGGCTTCGCCGACCGCAGGACCAACATCCATCGCCGCCGCGTCGATCCTGCTGCGCCGCTCCTCGAACTCCTCGGTTTCGCGCGCGAGTTCCTCTGATCGCTGCTCCAACTCGGCGAACTCCTCCGCGGCGCGCTGGCGACCGGAATCCAGGATCCTGGCCATCGCCTCCTCCGCCACGTCGATCGCAGCCGCGATCTCCTCCGACGGCGTGACGGGCGCACCCTCTTCTGTTCGAGGGCTGATGCTGTGGACGCTGCCGATCGTCGCGTCGTGCTTCTCGGATTCGCCGCGCAGCCGTTCGACTTCGCCCCGTAGGAGGACGACCTCACGTTGGAGGCGGTCGGCTTCCGCTCTGTGCCCGAGTGCCTCTCTCGCAGCCTTCTCAGCCACCTCGTCGCGCTCGGCCGCGTGATCGCGGAGCGATTCGAGCTCTTCCATGAGCATGCTCGTCCGCTGCTCGGCCTCAGCGGCGGCTCGCTGGCTGGCGCTCAGCCGGTCGTGCGCCTCTTGCTTCTCTGCTTCGACCTCGGCAGCGTGCCGTTCTATCGCGGCGAGCTTCTCCTCCAGCTGGGTGGCGCGCGCCTCGGCCTGCTTCGCTCGTTCCTGGCTCCGGCGGGATGTCGCTGTCTCAGCGTCGATCCCTGCGAGGAGGACCTCGACGCGGCCCTCGCTCTTCCGAGACAGATCCGTCTCCTCGGTCAGGCGCTGCCCGAGGGCCTCGAGCTCGACTTCCAGCTCTTCGATCCGGTCGCGGGCCGACGCTGCTTCCTCGGTGCGGTGCGTCAGATCCTCCCGGACGCGAGACAGCTCCTCGCGCGTTTCCTCGAGCAGGGCGCGTGTCTTCCTGGCCTCTTCGATGGTCTCCTGCGAGGTGCGGCTACGGTCGGCCAGCAACTGCTTGACCGCCCGGGTGGAGTACCCCAGGACCCTCCGCTTCAGCTTCGGTTCTTCGACTCCCACAGTCCTCTCCCGCCGGTAGGGATGAAGCGATAGTTACACCGTCGAGGCGTCGATTCAACGCCTCCTAGCCATGCCACGCATCAGGCGGAACCAAACACACCGGATGGTGCCCCCGGCAGGAATCGAACCTGCGACACACGGTTTAGGAAACCGTTGCCCTCAATGGGAGCGCTATGTCAATGTCAGGGTTGTTCATCCGCTGGTGGTGGAGGCTGATCGGGCGACCCAATCGAGGTACAGGCGTCTCGCTAAGTTCGCGTCGATCGCGTCTTCTGCCCCGAGCTCCAGACGAACGATTGGCGATGCTCAAGTCGTGCGACGAGCGGCGCGCACCAGCGGACGGATCACCTGGTAGACCCCGTACGCGAGGATCAGGAACCCGATGATCGCCTCCACCTGTTCGCGCGTGAGGCCGGTTCGGCGCGCGATCGGCTTCGCGACCGACCTGGCGACGCGACCGCGCACGCCGGTGAGCGACGCGCTTCCGATCTCGACCGCCCGCTCCTGCGCCGTCATAGTCGAGTGGCTTCCCCGAACCCGCTCATTTGAAACGAGCGCGCCGTGCCCACGTCCAGATGGTGCCTCGGACGGTACGGGGTCTGAGCCACGACTGGGCCACGGGGGGCACTCGGATTCGACCGGGAGCGGTCGGCCGTGTCCGGCCACAGTATGCCTGTTCAGAAGCCGGGACTCGGAACCAACACTTGTGACACACGGTCTTTGGGAAACCGCTGCCCCAGCTCTCGGGTCTCAAGCAAGGCTTGCCGGATCGCGTTCTGCGGTAGCGTTCGTATGCTTCCTTCGCTTGTGCTGAAGCAAACCGCCCCGGGACTTCGCTACAGTGTTGCGATCCTCGCACTTGTAGCCGCTGGGTTCCTCCTCGACCGCGGCTCGGTCGTTCGCGCCGGCTTCAGGCTAGGCCGAACTCGGGATGCAAAGCGCTCCGAGGAGATGCGCCCAACCACCGAGACCACACTGGTCATGAACAATCGTCCCGACCGAGGGCAATCCCCAGCAAAATGAACCATAAGTGAACCACGTTCCTCGCGAAATGCGGAACCACACGCACATCATTCGGCAAGGGCATAGCCTCTGACCTCCAGTTTTAAGATCATCGCAGGTAGGAGGCAAGCCTTGGTCTTGCTTCACACGCAAGAGGTCGGAGGTTCAAAACCTCCCGCGCCCACCGATGAGCCGAGCTTCGAGACTATGACCGCATCGTGTGAGCCTCAGAGATGCACGGTCGCGGGCAGACGAGGAGCCGTCTAGGATGGGGGTATGAAAGGGGTGAGCGCTCGTGCCTAACTGGGTGTGGATCGTCATCGTGGTTGTTCTCCTCCTGGCGGTTTTTGGCGTGATCCGTCGCCGCTAGGTGAACTCCCGACCTCGCGAGGAGCGCGCCTAGAGGTTCCGCTCCGCCGCTTGACTACGAACGCGAGGATGTAGCCGACCACGGCGCCAAGGATCGCGCCACCGATGCCGCCGGTGAGCAACCTTCGGTCGTTCGTGGTCACAGGGAACGGGGACCCCGTTGAGCCATCGCTCTTTGCACGTCCTCGGTGAGCATCAGGATCAGAAGACCGATGAGCACGCCAAGAAGCGTGAGTGAAGCCGCCCCCCAAAAGATGTTGTCCAAACCCAGTCCCCATCCGACTCCGAGTCCGAGAAACACTAGACCCGGCGGGAGGATCTCGCCAATCGCCTGGTAGGGGCACCGGGCGTGGCTCTTCAGCGCGGTCGAACGTTCACCTGGGCCTACCGTGGCTTCCTTCTTCTCAGCGGGCTCGTGCTTGTCATCGAATCCCAAACGGATCGCCCCGTGATCCTGTTCATGCTGCTGGGGGCGCTCTTCGTGTGGCCGACCGGACAGCTATCGGGCGATCGGGTCCGACTGTCGTTCGTGGACAAGCGATTCGCGAGAGCACTCGAGCACTGGTACGGAGATCACTGACGTCCTTCGCGAGGTGCGAACGGCGAGTTTCACACGGCGATGAGACACGGGAGGACATGGAGGTTCGGCATCTTCTCGACACCCATGAGCTCGATGACCGTCTGGGTGCTGTCATGGACACCGTGCAGGACCACGCACCCACCGGGCAGATGATCTTTGGCCGCCTTGAGGATCGCACCCACGCCGCTCGAGTCGATGAAGGTCAAGCCGGAGAGGTCGAGCGTGATCGGACCACCCGCTCCGATCGAGCCGTTGAGGGCAGCCT
>JACCXF010000080.1 GCA_013697295.1 Actinomycetota bacterium
TCCGAAGAGCGAAACAGGTGCAGGGCCGCGAGCGACGCGGCTGCGTCCGCCGGCGCGAGCGCGGTGGTGAAGATCCCGCTGCGCGCGCGGTTGAGGATCAGATCGATCAGGGGGGCAGGGCCGGCCACGAAGCCGCCGGAGCATCCGAGGAACTTCGACAAGGTCCCGACCCGTAACACCTCGATGTGGTTCAGATCGGGGTCGGGCCCCAGGACCGCGTGCGCTTCGTCGAGGACGAGGAGCGCCTCGTGGCGCGTGCACAGCTGCACCAGATCATCCACCGGGGCGACGTCCCCATCCATCGAGAACACGGTGTCGGTAACCACGATCGTGCGCGCAGAGCCCGACAGCAGACGCTCGAGAGCGGTGAGGTCGTTATGCGGATAAACGACCACACGCCCCCGGGAAGCTCTGCAACCGTCCACTATCGACGCGTGGTTGCGCTCATCCGAGCAGATAAGGACATCGGGTTCGCCAAGTGCCGTGAGGACGCCGTAGTTCGTGGCGAATCCGGATGGAAAGAGCAGGGCGGTCTCGGAGCTCTTCCAGAGGGCCAACTCTTGCTCGAGCTCCGTGTGCACCGGGCGGGATCCCACGATGAGCCGCGCCGAGGTCGCTCCTGCACCCCAGCGGTCGAGAGCATTATGCGCGGCGGCGATCACCGTTTGATGGTGGCTCAACCCCAGGTAGTCGTTCGAGGCAAACGAGATCACTTCCCGACCGTCGGGCATCAATCCGTGGACGCCGCACGCGTCGAGATCGATGACTCTCCGGCGACGGTTCGCGCTGGCCAGGGCGATCGATTCCGCCTCCGCGTGGTCCCGCCACTTCATGCGGTCACCTCGAGGATCGATCCGGCCAGGACGTCGACGATAGTCGCGATCTCTTCGTTGGTGACGCTGAGGGGAGGCATCAACACGATCACGTCTCCGAGCGGCCGAAGCAGAACGCCGCGTCTCAGGGCGGCGGCGCAGACGCGCCTCCCGAGTCTCTCTCCGGGGTGAAGTTCGACCCCACACATTAGGCCGGCGAGTCGGATGTCGGCCACGGCAGGCAGTGGCGCGACCCTTTCTTCGAGCAACACGTCGAGTTGTTTCGATCTCTCGTTCACGTTCGCGAGCGCGCTGCGCTCCTCGATTAACCGCAGATGTCGCAGCGCCACCGCCGCAGCCAGCGCGTTACCCTGGTAGGAGTGGCCGTGATACAGCGTCCGGGGGCCCAGGTCCTCTCCGAGGAACGCCTCGAACACGTTTTCCGTTACCGCGGTCGCGGACATCGGCAGGTAGCCGCCGGTCAGGCCCTTGCCGAGACACATGATGTCGGGACGGAGGCCACATCGCTCCGAAGCGAACAGCGCGCCGGTCCGTCCGAAGCCGGTCGCGACCTCGTCGCAAATCAGCAGAGCGCCGGTGTTCCGACAGGCTTGTTGGAGCTCGCCGAAGGCGCCGATATCGGCCACGTGCATGCCCGCCGCCCCCTGCACGAGGGGTTCCACGACCACCGCAGCCAACTCGTCGCCGTGTGCTCTGACCTTCTTCGAGGCGGTAGCTAGAGCGTGGGGGTCCTCGTAACCCGGAGCGCGAACCACGGGGAATCGCAGGGGGTCGAAGAGATCGGTGCCGAAACCGTCGCCCCCGAGAGACAGCGCCCCCACCGTGTCGCCGTGATAGGCGCCGCCGAGTGCCAGGTACCTGTCTCGACCCTGCGCGCTCTGGTTGCGCCAGTACTGGAAGGCGATCTTCAATGCCTGTTCCACTGCAGCGGCCCCATCGGACGCGTATAGGAAGTGCGGGCGGTCGACCGGCACCACCGCTGCGAGTGCCTCGGACAGCTCGATTACTATCCGGTTCCCGTTCCCCAGTTGTGTCGAGTGTGCGACACGCCCGAGTTGGTCGACCACAGCGGCGTCGAGCTCGGGGACCCTGTGGCCGAAGGTAGACACCCACAAAGAGGAGATCGCATCCAGGTATCGGCGCCCATCCACATCGTTCAGGTAGTGGCCTTCGGCGCGTTCGACGATGACAGGGGAGTTCTCCAGGTAGGAGTCCATCTGGGTGAAGCCGTGCCATACGACGGCTCGATCGCGTTCGCCCCAGTCAGAAGTCATGTGGCGGTGACCCTAGCGAGGACTCGGGGCCAGGACAAGCGGACAGGAGCGATCCGGTGAACTGGCTGCTCGGGTTGGCCTCTCCGTGGGGATACGTCCTGGTGTTCCTGCTTGCGGCGGGGGAGTCCGCAGCGTTCATCGGCCTGTTCCTGCCGGGGGAGGCGGCCATGATCCTCGGAGGCGTGCTGGTCTACCAGGGAGGCGCGGAGCTTCCGCTGATGCTCGTCGTGGGGTGCGTCGGAGCCATCGTGGGGGATTCGGCCGGCTACTGGATCGGACGGCGTTTCGGGCCCACCCTTCAGAAAGGCCCTCTCGGCAGGCGGGTGGGCGAGGAACGGTGGGAGCGAGCGGCCGGGTACCTGCGCAGGCGCGGCGGTCGGGCCGTGTTCTTCGGCCGTTTCGTAGGGGTCCTGCGGGCGTTGTTGCCGGCTCTCGCCGGCTCGGCCGGGATCCCGTACCGCACCTTCCTTCCCTTCAGCATGGCGGGAGGGACCATCTGGGTCTCGGTCTTCATCACGCTCGGCTACATCGCGGGAGGGAGCTACCACCTAGTCGAGAGGTGGGCGGGTCGTGCCAGCCTCGTGCTGCTGGCTCTCGCCGTGATCGTCGGGCTCTTCGTCCTCGCAGGCCGCTGGGCCGCGCGACACCTGCCCGAACTGCGCCGCCTACGCGACGACCTCCTGGAGCGTCCGGCGGTACGCCGCCAACGCGAGCGCTATGACCGGCAGATCTCGTTCTTGCTCAGGCGTTTCGACCCGACGGCGCGTTATGGCCTCTACCTGACCGCCGGGCTGCTGTTGTCCGCCGGGGCGGCTGCGATCTTCGGAGCGGTCCTCGATGAGGTGATCGACCCCGAGGAGCGGGCCTTCTTCGACGCTCCGCTGGTGCTCTTCTTCCAGGACCATCGCGAGCCGCTGTTGAACGACGCGATGAAAGCGATGACCACACCAGGGGGTTCTGCCTTCGTGGCGGTCGTCTTGAGCGTGACCGCAGTGGTGGCCTACGTTCGGACGCGCGAGACGCGCTGGCCCGCGTTCTTCACAGCTACCACCGTGGGCGCCATCGCCCTTCCCAAGATCGTGAAGGTTCTCGTGATGCGGCCACGGCCGAGCTTCGACCCGCTGGTCGATGTCGGGGGTTTCGCCTTCCCGAGCGGGCACGCGACCGCGGCTGCGGCGATGTGTTGCGCACTCGCCTACTTCGTTGGCCGTGGGAAGACATGGCCGGTGAGAGTGTGGATCTGGACAGCTGCGGCTGCGCTCGCTTTCATCGTGGGGCTGACTCGCGTTTACCTCGGGGTTCACTGGCCCACCGATGTCATCGGAGGACTGGCGCTCGGGGCTTTCTGGACATTCGTCACGGGGACCGCGACGACGCTGCTCGCGGACCGGCGGCAAGGACGAGCCTAGGCTCCGATGCCCCGGTTATCCTGCGCGACCGGGCCTGTTCGTCCGACCCGGCGGCGTGGCCGAGTGGTTAGGCAGGGGCCTGCAAAGCCCCGCACAGCGGTTCGATTCCGCTCGCCGCCTCTCCGATAGGATGCGACCCGAGACACCGGGGGCGTTAGCTCAGCGGGAGAGCGCTTGCTCGACAAGCAAGAGGTCACTGGTTCAATCCCAGTACGCCCCACTCGGAGCACCAAAAACAGCAGGTCAGGAGCCCTGTTCTTTGGATTACCTTCCGTCCTCTCGGTTATCAGGATTCAGGACCTATGACCGACGAGGAGCTCGAGGACCGCTACGGGGACCTCTGGCAGAACTCGGCTTCACCTCAGTCCATCCGCGGCCGACGATCTGAACTCGCGCGCAAGGGCCTCGTCACGCGCCTTCAGCGCCTCGGTGAAAACGTCCTAGGGACGTGCATGTTCGATCTGGAGGGCCGCCCAATGACCGACAACGGACGCGGGATGGGCGGGTCAAAAGGGAGGGCGGATCCTAGCTTCAGGAGGGTAGCGGAGACCCACCGTCAGAGGAGCGAAGAACATGATCGCTCCGATGAGCCCTCCAACGGTGTTG
>JACCXF010000121.1 GCA_013697295.1 Actinomycetota bacterium
ACCTCCGGGAACCACTTCGGCACGCCGCTCGATGCCGGGTTCTTCCCGTCCGAGCAGCCAGAAGGCGCGGTCTTGCATAACCTCGAGCATGGCCAGATAGCCATCTGGTACAGCCCGGACATGCCGGAGGAGGCTATCGATGGCCTCGAGGGGTACGTCGAAACCGCCAACAACGATCCCGACCTGCCCGGCACGGCCCCCCGGCCGGTTCTCGCGGTGCCGTACGACGGTCTCGAGGGGGATGCCACCTACGCGGCCACGGGATGGGCGGCGAGCCAGGCGTGCGCCGAATACTCGAGGGATGCCCTGGACGGCTTCCGCGAGCGTTTCCAGGGCAACGGGCCGGAAGCTGTGGGCGTTCCGCCTTTCGAAGGCTGACGTTCTCATCGGGACGACCCAGGAACCCGAACGACCGTCACTACGGTGCGCGGTAGCCCACCAAGAAAGCTAGAAGACCCAGGGGATCCACGCCCGGACCTGATCGAGATACGACTGCGGCACATACCATCCATCCAGCATCGGGAATGCGGCGGCGAAAACAAACAGCGCGCTTCCGGCCACGGTCGCGATACCTATCCAAGACGGTCGGCGTCCCGGCGACCGCGCGCTGGCCAGCCATGCAAGAGCCACCGCAAGGAATGGAACGATCGGCGCGTAATGGTACAGAAACAGCTCCCGGCTCACGAGTATCCATGGCGCCATCAGCGCGAAGACCGCCCAAGGGACCATTCCAAGCGCCGCATCACGCCTCCGCCAGGCGGACACGGTGAGCCCGACCAGGCCGATCAACCCCCCAAGGAAAACCACAGGATTGCCGATCGTCCATATCTCTGCGCGTTGCACCCCGTTGGCGCTTGCATAGAAATAGACCGCGCCGCGGGCTAGCGGCCACTCATACCAGAACGAGCTGTAAGGATGCCCCGCCTTAAGGGTGGCGTGGTAGTCGTACATGCTGGCTTGTAGGGAAACCCAGTCGCCCAAACCGTGGCCGAGGCTGAAGTAAGGGATGTAAGTCAACAGGTAGACGATCGCCGGGACGAGAAGGACGAGACCGATCGTCGCGAGGATGGAGGTGGAACGCCTCCTCAAGAGTCCCTGAAGGCCACCGTCGCGCTTTTTGAACGCATCCCACGCGAGAAGTAGCACGATGCCGAACAGCGAATAAACGCCCGTCCACTTCGACGAGACCGCGGCCCCCGCGAAGAATCCTGAACCCCCCAACCAAAGGAGAGCGTCTCTCCTCCGGCTGCTCTCGAAGGAGCGCTCCGAGCGCGCCTCGTCGGACGGCACGCGGCTCCAGTGGTGCATCGCCGAGAAGGCACAGAACCAAGAAGCGAGGATGAATGCCACGAGGTACGCGTCGATCATCGCAACGCGAGACATGACGAACAAAAGACCATCCACCGTGACGAACAAACACGAGAGCAGGCCCGTAACGAGGCTGCCGAAGCAGCGCAAGGCGAGCAGGAAAGCCAGGGCTGCGGTCGCCGCGCCCAAGATCGCGCTGGGGAACCTCCATCCGAACGAATGATCCTGAGACACACATGTAAGCCTTTCGGACCCGATGGCCAGCAGCAGGTTCCGTTCTAGATCCCCAACGAATGCCACCGCGGCTTCGGGCAGCTCAGCAGCGCCGATCTCAGTAAGTCCAAGGGCCTCGATCAGACGCAGCCGCCGGCCGTCGACGGCCCACACGACATCCGATTCCGGAACGTGACCGAAGGCATCTGCCTCAAGACCGTCGTCCTGACCGGCCCATTCACCTTCGCTGGAGTTCACCCCCTCGAGGCGGGGCTCATCGGCGCCGGCGATGACCAGACGCGGGATCTCATGGGCCAGCACCATCGGGCCCGGCGGCCCCGCGAGCGTTATGTTCGCCTTCTTTTCGCCGGCGGAATCGAAGGCGAGCACTCGGTCCCGGCTCGGCTGTGAAGCCCAGATCTTGTCCGCCGAGCGATCGGACGCGATCGTTCCGACATCCCGAGCAACGATCGAGTGTGCACCGTCGCTACGAACGGACAGCAGTGTGCCCTCGGCGTCAAGGGTGAACCCCGTTTGCCCGACGACCCCAAGCGCGATCGGTACCTCTGGGATCTCGGCTCGCCACTCGACGGCTCCGTCGACCGCCCAAGCAACGGACCCTCCGCTACCGTCGACTCCGCCCGCAAAGACTCCGACCGCCGTTTGCACCAAGGCGGTCGGTCGGAGGCCGAGAGACACGGGCTCGCCACGCGACGCAACGGAACAATCCCCGTCGAAGATCCCGGATGTCAATGAACCTCCCCCTGATGATGATGCCCACGAGACGCCGCGTCCGTCGGTTGCAACCAAGCCCTCCGACATTCCGGCTGGAAGCTTGGCTCCCTGCGTGACGCGCGCCGACGACATAGTCCCTAGCGAGATCGCCATCAGCTCCTTCGCCAGTGGAGGGTGGGTGTACTCGAATATCTCCTTGCCCGCGATGTACTCACCGGCGGCACGTCCGTGATACACCTCGTCGAATTGCATCCCCGGGGGACTGGAGAGCCCGATAAGACGGGTGGGCAACACCACGAGGAAGACCGCAAGTCCCAGGAGAGCTCCTCTTTTCCCTAGTGCGTGGAACTCGAAGCGAAGGGCCAGTTCGGAGCGCGCTGCGCGAGACTCCGCGCGGCTCCGTAGCGGGGTGAACGGGCGACAGTCCAGCCATCGCGCTATCGCCCACACGGTGAACAAGCATGCGGCACCGGTAACGAGCCCCAAGACCTTGCGTTGGACGCTGTCGAATTCGGTCCCGTACAGAACGTTGAACAGAGGGTCGATCTTGAAGGATTGCCGCCCCACGTACTCCTCGACGTAGAAGGCGTACGGGAAATACAGATTCACCAGGTATAGGGCCGTCAGCGCCCAGTACGCTCTCCTAGCGGCTCTCGTCGCAACGAAGGGGGCCAGGCACGCAATCCCGAGGAACAGATACCTCTCGTGCATTCGCGTCGATACAGCGAACGTGAGGAGGCTCACGGCGGCGCCGGCGAGGAGCGCTGCCCGCGCCTCGTGCTCTCCTCGCTGTAGCGCGCGCCACAGGCGCGCCAGGATGACGATGGTTCCGATCCCGACAACCGTCAGGCCGGCATAGAAGGCGGGGATGCCGAAGATCGTTACCGCCTCCGCTCCGACGTCCGCTTGCCAGAACCCCCCCAGCGCCCAAAGGTTGAATGCCCAGACGCTGGTGTAGGGGTAGGTGCCGGACGCGCCTTGATAGAAGTGGACCAGGTCAAGGGGGTCCAGCCCGAAGGGCAGGCCGAGGAGGATGAGCACACCAGCGCCGAGCAGTGCCAAGCCCCCCAGCCTGAGCGCTCCGGTGCGCAGCGGCGGTCTATCTGGCGCTCCTACGTAGCGCCAGATAAGGAGGAGAGCGGCCACCGGCAACAAGAACGCCGCTTGAGGCTTGGAGCCGAAAGCGAGCGTGAGCACGGCTACGCCCCCGGCCTCTCGTATCAACGAGCGACGTCCCGTGGCGATCAACAATAAGCCGCCGAGGACGAGGGCCGCCGTTAAGGAGTCGACCTGACCCCAGATCACAGACACGAACAAGAACGCTGGGTTGAACAACACGGCGGCGGCCACTCCCGCCTTGACCGCATCCCGGTTCCTCCACGACGGAGGGGCGGCATGAGCGGCGGTCTGCATGACAACGTATGCGAGACCCACGTCCGAAACGATCGCGGGGAGCTTGAGGAGGTAGTTGGAAGGTGAGTCGCTGCCGAGCAACGACGAAAGTTTTCCTAGGAACCACAACACGTACAGGTAGCCGGGGGGGTAGTCGGCGAAGTAGCCGGGCTCGTAGAAGTTGTCGATCCCCACGTCGACCAGCCGCAGCGACCACGCCCTGAAGATGTCCAGGTCGCCCTGAAAACCGCCCCAGATCGCCAGGATGAGCCGCAGCACGGTGCCCACCACGAATAGAAGGGCTATTCCCCGGGGCGTCGCGACCTTGTCGATCGCGCGACGGGTGAGGGAGCGGACTTCGCTGGGCTTGTTCACGGTCGTGGACAGACTAGGTGGGGGGCGGGCTTATGAGCTTGCTTTCATCCGCTTCTAAAGCGCCCATCCTCCGGCGCATCGAGATGATCTCTCGAACGGTACGAAAGATCACGCCGAGCGTCGCCCCCTTCGACCGGCCTGCGGTGCGCGCGTAGTGAGGGATACCGACCTCGACAACCCGAAGTCCCTTCTTCTGAGCGCGGATCATGAGCTCAGGGGAGATGAACGCCGACTCGGACTCGAGATCGTTCATCACTTTGCTCAAGACATCCCTTCCGAGGAGCTTGAAAGCGCAGTCGACGTCGTGGACGCGAAGTCCGAAGGCGAGGCGGAGCACGTGATGGTAGACGCGCGCTACGACGAGGCGGTGGAATGGGTCGTGCCTCTTGATGCGATAGCCAACCGCCACCATGCCCGGCTCAAAGACGTCGATCAAGCGTTCGATATCTGTCAGACGGAACTGCCGGTCGGCGTCGGTGAAGAACACGGCTTCCCCACGCGAACTCTCGAGTCCGGTGCGCAGGGCGCGGCCGTAACCCCGATTCCCCTGGTGAGAGACCAGTCTGATCTCGGGATGGCTCTCGGCTCTAGCCGCAACGATCCCCGAGGTGGCGTCCGAAGACCCATCGTCCACCACGATGATCTCGAAGCGCTCGGCGTGAGCGGGAAGGACGCGAAGAGCCTCGTCAAGGACCAGGGCGATGTTCTCGGCCTCGTTGAAGGCAGGGAAGAAACAGGACAGAAAAGCGATACGCGTCGTAACGACGTTCTCCCGGTCGGCTCGTTCGAAGCGCAACAGCCTAAGGGCCCCTCCCGATGTGGGAGAGACCCTTGATGGCCTTACTACCTAGCCCAAACCTCGACCGCTTAGGAGGTTGGGTTCGACGTCTGGTGATACTTCCGAGCGCCGAGGAGCATGGCGCCGCCGGCCGCCACCAGCAGCCCCGCAAGGATCAGCAGGGTAGAGACGGTACCGCCGGTAAAGGGAAGAACAGAGGAAGGACCCGTGGTGATACGACGGCCCAAGATCGTTGTTCCGGGACTGGGTTGCGGGCCCGGTGCCTCGCTCGGAGGCTGCGAGATGAGCTGCGAGCCGGCGACCGAAGGCGAAGGCACCTCGCTTCCACCCGGAGGCTGGCTGCTCCCGCCCGGAGGCTGGCTGCTTCCACCTGGAGGCTGGCTGCTCCCGCCCGGAGGTGCAGTCGAGGACGTCGATTCGCAGCTTTGCACCCAGAACACCTTGTGCTTCGAGTCGGCGCCCTGCGAGCCGTCGGCGTTGACCGTCAGCTTGACGTGGTAGCCCTGCTTGGCGTGAGGTGTGGCTCCCGATTCGGCCAGCGCGTCGCTCAGGTCGATGG
>JACCXF010000129.1 GCA_013697295.1 Actinomycetota bacterium
CCGCCATGCGTTACGCGGGTCCGCGCGAGGCGATCTGGCACGCGCTCCTCCGCAAGAACTACGGCATGACGCACTTCATCGTCGGCCGGGACCACGCCGGAGTCGGGGATTACTACGGCACGTACGATGCTCAGCTGATATTCGAGGAGTTCGAGCCGGGCGAGCTCGGTATCTGGCCCCTGAAGTTCGAGCACTCGTTCTTCTGTAACAAGTGCGGTCAGATGGGTTCCGACAAGACCTGCCCTCACGGCAAGGAGGACAGGGTGTTCCTTTCGGGCACCCAGGTCCGGCAGATGGTGAGCGAAGGTCAGGAGCCCCCCGCAGAGTTCTCGCGACCCGAGGTGGCCCGGATCCTCATCGACGACGCCCGCAAGGCTTAGGAGGATCCGCTGAATGGGTCTACTCGACAAGATCAAGAAGAAAGCGGGAGACGCTGCGAGTCAGAGCGAAGGCTCCTCGACCGCGACGTCAGAGAAGAAGAACCGCGTCATGGTCATCGGTCTGGATTGCGCGCCTCCGCGTCACATCTTCGACGAGTACGCGGGGGACATCCCCAATCTGACGAAGCTGCGCGAGAACGGAGTATGGGGTCCTCTCGACTCCATCATTCCTCCGATCACGGTTCCGGCGTGGATGTGCATGATGACGTCGAAGGATCCCGGCACGCTCGGGATCTACGGGTTCCGCAACCGCAAGGACCACACGTACGACGGGCTGTCGTTCGCGACGTCGTGGGCGATCAAGGAACCGACCGTGTGGGACATCCTGTCGAAGCAGGGCAAGGATTCGATCATCATGTCCGTGCCCCCTTCGTATCCGCCCAAGGAGCTCAAGGGCGTGCAGATCGGATGCTTTTTGACGCCGAACGAAGAGGCGGACTACACGTATCCGAAGGAGCTCAAGGCGGAGCTCAAGGAGAACGTTGGGGAATACATCTTCGACGTGCGCAACTTCCGCACCGACAACACCCAGTACATCTTGGACGAGTCCTACAAGATGACGGAAGCTCGGTTCAAGAATGCGGACTACCTGTTGGCCAACAAGCCGTGGGACTTCTTCATGATGGTCGAGATGGGTCCCGACCGGCTGAATCACGGGATCTGGTCGTACATCGATCCCGAGCACCCTCGGTACGAGCCGGACAATCCATACCAGGAGTCGCTCCGCGACTACTACCGCTACCTCGACGGAAAGATCGGCGAGCTCCTCACGAAGTACGCCGACGACGACACGACGGTTCTCGTCGTGTCGGACCACGGCGCTAAAGCCATGGTCGGAGGCGTGTGCTTCAACGAGTGGCTCAATGACGAGGGATACCTCGGATTCGAGGGTGAGCGACCCAACGAGATCACTCCGATCAACAAGATGAACATCGATTGGTCGAAGACGAAGGCGTGGGGCGACGGCGGGTACTACGGACGCCTGTTCCTCAACGTCGAGGGACGCGAGCCGAACGGAACCATTCCCCAGGCCGACTACGAGAAGGTGCGCCAGGAGCTGATCGACAAGATCGAGGCGATGGTGGATCACGAGGGCGTGCCCATGGGGAACAAGGCCCTCAAGCCCGAGGAGCTGTACACAACGAACAACGGCGTTGCCCCGGACCTCATCGTGATCTTCGGAGAGCTCCGCTGGCGCTCGGTTGGTTCCCTCGGACACGACGGGATCTATACGTTCGAGAACGACACCGGCCCGGACGAGGCGAACCACGCCGAGCAGGGGATCTTCATCATGAGCAACGCTCCCGGTCAAGAGACGGGCCCACGTGAGGGCTTGCACCTATGGGACGTGCATTGCACGATCCTCGACCTCTTCGGTCTGGAGCCCGCCCAAGGAGCGCTCGGCAAGAGCGCGCTCAAGAGTTAGGAGAACAAACATGAAGCAGTCGAACAGAGAACGAGGCGCGGTCATCTGGTTCACGGGCCTCTCGGGGTCCGGTAAGACGACCGTCGCCCACCTCGTCGAGGATAAGCTCCTCGAGGCAGGTGTACCCGTCGAGATCCTCGACGGAGACGTGGTCCGCGAGAACCTTTCGAAGGGCCTCGGGTTCTCGAAAGAGGACCGCGACACGAACATCCGGCGGATCGCCTTCGTTGCGCATCTCCTGCAGCGCAACGGCGTGTTCGTGATCACCGCCGCCATCTCGCCATACCAGGCCGTACGCGAGGAGGCCCGGACGATGATCAAGGACTTCGTCGAGGTCTACGCCGACGCCCCGCTTGAGGTGTGCGAAGAGCGTGACACCAAGGGTCTGTACGCGAAGGCTCGCGCCGGTGAGATCAAGGGCTTCACCGGGGTCGACGATCCGTACGAGGCGCCTGCTGGTCCCGAGGTCACGTGTCATACAGACCAGGAGAGTCCCGAGGAATCGGCGCAGAAGGTCATCGACAAGCTCGTCGAGAGCAAGTATCTCGAGCTCTAACTCCGCGTCTTGATCGATCTCCACGCGCATACGACCGTCTCCGACGGAGGGGACTCGCCCCGCGAGCTCGTCCGGAAGGCGGTCGATGCGCGGCTGGAGGTCCTCGCAGTTACCGATCACGACAACGATGCTGGTTGTGACGAGGCGGTGGCGGCCGGGCGGGACCTCGGCATCGAGGTGCTCCGGGGGGTGGAGATCTCGTGTGACGTCGAGGATCTCGCCGCGCGCGGCTATTCGCCTACCGCCCGCCCGACGATGCATCTGCTGGGGTACTTCATCCCGGAAGCACGCAACCCTTTGTCGGCTGCACTGGCCGAGCTGCAGCACCACCGCGCTCATCGGAACGAGATCATCGTCGACCGTTTGAACGAGCTCGGGATCCCACTCACCTTCGAGGAGGTCGAGATGGAAGCCGGGGGGCCGGGGGCGCAGATCGGCAGGCCCCACTTCGCCGCCGTTCTGGTACGACACGGCGCGGTGCCGGATTACCAAACGGCGTTCGACGAGTACCTCGCCAAGGGGGCCAAGGGCTACATCGCCCGCAAGCTGTACCGACCCCAGGAGGCCGTCGGGTTGATGATCGAGGCGGGCGTCGTCCCGGTACTCGCACATCCCTTCACTCTGAATCTGCCCATCATGGAGCTCGAGCGCTTCGTCGACGAACTTGTCGAGGCGGGTCTGCGGGGGATCGAGGGATATCACGGCGATCTGCCGGAGGTCGAGCAAGAACCCTTCCGTGCATTGGGGCGCGCTCGCGGGCTCGTCTTGAGCGGTGGGAGCGACTATCACGGCGAGATGCGTCCCGACCGGGGCCTACCCGGAGGGAAGCACAACGTCACTGTGCCTCCCGAGGCTCTCGAGGGACTCTTGCACGCGCGAGAGGCGCTCTCGCCGGCATCCTGACCGTCTGATAGAACCGACCCCGTGGAGGTTGAAGGAACCCGGGTTCGCATCAGACCGCTCCAACCGTCGGATGCCCCTGCCCTGCTCGATCTGCGCGTCCGCAACCGCGCAGCGTTCGTTCCCTTCTTCCCGCGGCAGAGCCGGTTCTTCTTCACGCTCGATGGGCAAGAACGTGAGATCGAGCGCGCCAACCTCGAGTGGCAGAGTGACGAGGGCTACGTCTTCGGGATCTTCGTGAAGGAAGATGATCGCCTCGTGGGTAACGTTGTTCTTCGGAACGTCGCCCGCGGCGCGTGGCAGAACGCGACGTTGGGTTATTGGGTCGACGACGCGTTCAGGGGGCGCAGCTATGCGACCGAAGCGGTCGGGCTCGCTCTAACCCTGGCGTTCGGACCGATCGGGCTTCACCGGGTGCAAGCGGGAACGCTCTTAGGCAACGAGGCGTCCATGCAGGTGCTCAGGAAGAACGGGTTCCGATTCGAAGGCGTGTCGGAGAAGTATCTGCAGATCGATGGCCGCTGGGCCGATCACAATATGTTCGCGTTGACCGTAGAAGATTGGGAGGCCGCAGAAGGACGATGTTCATAACGAGAGCGACGCGCCACGATAGGGACGACATCCGGCAGCTGCTCGCGGCGCAGGGATGGACGGATTCGGATCTATCCGAGGGAGTGACCTACTTCGCTCGCGACGGTCGAGTGGTCGGGTGCGTCCGTCTGATCGAAGTCGAACCACAGAAGGTAGTCGTCGACGACGTGCTGGTTGAGGAGTCTCGCCGGGGAGAGGGCATCGGCGGTGACCTGATGAGGGCCGCGATGAATGCTATGGGCGGAGTGCTCTATCTCTGCTGCCACGAGGAGCTCATCGTCTTCTACGACGGTTTCGGATTCTCCGAGGTGGCGTCGCACGATCTACCGGACGCCGTGCGGGCCTATCTGGACAGGACGGGAGACCTGAACCCGGAGCCGGGGCACGTCCACCACTTCATGACGGCCCGCAAGACAGAAGAAAGCTAGGCGCAGTTGGGCCAGCGGCTGGCCTCGCCCGCAGCCAACAGGCGTGCGGCGGTGCGCGCCTGCGCGGTGGGGTCGTATATCGAGCCGTAGCCGTAGGCACCCCAGGTGGTCTCGTCGAACTGGAACAGACCGTGATAGCCGGCGGGATTCACGGCGCCCGGATCGAGATCGGACTCGCATCCGGCCACCGAGAGCAGGTAGCCCCCGTCCAGCCCGAACTCCGCTGCCGCTGCATAGATGATGTCCGACACGGATCCGCCGGCGGGCGGCTCGGGGGCGGTCTCCGGCGCGACCTCTTCGGCCTCGACCGGCTCTGGGGTTGGGGTCGGCTTAGGCGGCGTGGGCCTGGCTTCGAAGACCTCGCGCCGGAACTTCGTCGACGACGACACCGGGTTCGAGCCCTCGACCGTCACGATGTCCGACACCTGGAGCGTGGGCTCCGACGGGTCTGGGGCCAGCAGACCCAGTCCTGCGGAGGCTCCAGGGACCCCGGCAACGACAGCGGTAACCCAGGCGCCAACGATGAGGTGACGACGACGGCGCCTGCGGCGCGCGCGCTCGATCGCTCTCTTACTGAAGCGGATGGGTGCTGAGGATCCTGAGATGCGAGCCTCCTGGGTGGATAACGGTCGGACCTATAAGGACTACCCGACAAGTTCTTCCATAAACTCTTGCAAGCAGATGTGAAATGGTTCACAAGCTCACTTTCGCGGCTTCGAGGGGAATAAAGTGGCGACGAACTGGCCTCTTGCGCGGCGCTTTGGCCCCCGGGGTGGGGAGGGGGTTCGGGCTATCCTGGCGCCATGACGACCGCCCTGATCACCGGTGTGACCGGCCAAGACGGCTCCTATCTCGCCGAGCTCCTGCTCGGCAAGGGCTACGAGGTCCACGGGGTCATTCGCCGAGCCTCCTCGTTCAACACGCAACGCCTGGACGCGATCTACCGCGATCCTCACGAGGTGGGGGTCCGCTTCCGGATGCACTACGGGGACCTGTCCGACTCCGGGTCCCTCGTGAACCTGATCCGGCAGCTCGAACCCGACGAGATCTACCATCTGGGGGCCCAGACGCACGTGAAGGTCTCGTTCGATGTCCCGGAGTACACCTCCGACGCAACCGGGATGGGGACGGTCCGGATCCTCGAGGCGATCCGTTCCTCGGGGATCAGCACGCGGTTCTATCAAGCGTCATCTTCCGAGATGTTCGGCTCGGCGCCGCCTCCACAGAACGAAGACACACCCTTCCACCCCCGCAGCCCGTATGGCGTCGCGAAGGTGTTCGCTCACTGGATGACGGTCAACTACCGCGAGGCATACGGGATGTTCGCCACGAACGGCATCCTTCACAACCACGAGAGTCCGCGCCGTGGCGAGACGTTCGTGACTCGCAAGATCAGCCGGGCGGTCGCCCGTATCAAGGCGGGCCTTCAGGAGAAGCTCTATCTCGGGAACCTGGACGCGACGCGCGACTGGGGATATGCGCCCGAATACGTCGAGGCGATGTGGATGATGCTGCAGCACGACACCCCGGACGATTTCGTCATCGCTACGGGCGAGGGGCACACCGTGCGAGAGTTTGCGCAGGTGGCCTTCGGCCACGCCGATCTCGATTGGGAGCAGTACGTCGAGGTCGACCCGGACTACTACCGTCCGGCCGAGGTCGACAAGCTGATCGGAGATCCAAGCAAAGCCAAGCGGGTCTTGGGATGGGAGCCGCGGACCAACTTCGAGGAGCTGGCGCGTTTGATGGTCAACGCCGACGTGAAGCTTTTGGAGGACGAGCTCGCCGGCCGTCTGGTGCGACTGGATCGGGATCAGTAGGCGTTCCTACGGACCGCGAAATCATTTTGTCGCCGAAGGCGCAGGTGAGGGGCTCGCCGGTGAGACGGGTCGTTGACCCAGCGGCAGCGCCCCCGGAGAATCGAACGAGGGAGGCTGGCTCTGCCGGCCGTTGAGGAAGGAGCGCCACCCAGGTGGAGATAGAGATCGGCATAGGGAAGTCCGGCCGGAAGGCTTACGGCTTCGATGACATCGCGATCGTCCCGTCCCGGAGGACCCGGGACCCCGACGACGTCGACATCAGCTGGGAGATCGATGCCTTCACGCTCGATCTGCCTTTGATGGCCTCGGCCATGGATGGGGTCGTCTCGCCGCGCATGGCGATCGAGATCGGACGCCTGGGTGGTCTGGCCGTGCTCAACCTCGAGGGCATCCAGACGCGCTACGAGGATGCCGATCAGGTGCTGGCCGAGATCGCGGAGCTGGCGGATGACAAGGCGACCCTCCGGATGCAAGAGATCTACCAGGAGCCGGTCAAGGAAGAGCTGATCTACAAGCGCATCCGCGAGATCAAGGACGCCGGCGTCACCGCCGTCGCGTCGCTAACTCCACAGAAGGTCGAGAGCTTCCACAAGGTCGCGCTCGAGGCCGAGCTCGACATGCTGGTGATCCAGGGCACGGTCGTTTCGGCGGAGCACGTGTCGACGCGCACGGAGCCACTCAACCTCAAGAGGTTCATCTCGACCTACGAGATCCCGGTCATCGTCGGCGGATGCGCGTCGTACTCGACCGCGCTCCACCTGATGCGCACGGGCGCCGTCGGCGTTCTGGTCGGCGTTGGACCGGGGGCCGCTTGTACGACCCGCGGAGTCCTGGGCGTGGGTGTGCCTCAGGCGACGGCGATCGCCGATGCCGCGGGCGCACGGATCCGTCACCTCGACGAGACCGGTCGCTACTGCCACGTAATAGCCGACGGTGGGATGAGAACCGGCGGTGACATCGCCAAGGCGATCGCGTGCGGGGCCGACGCGGTCATGATCGGCTCGCCGCTGGCAACCGCAGCGGAG
>JACCXF010000135.1 GCA_013697295.1 Actinomycetota bacterium
CGCCTATCATCTCGCTCGCCTGATCGATTCGGGGCCCGCGAGAGAGGAACTACCGAGGCGGCGCCGGCAACGGTGGAGGAACATTGGCCCATAGACCGGAAAAGCGAGCGCGCAAGAAAGAGCACCGGGATCAGGTCCTGGCGCAACAAGCTGCAGCCCTGAGGCGCAGGAGGCTGATCCGTCTCGGGGTTATCGCCCTGGTCCTGGTGGCACTCGTCGGGATCGTGGCGGGGAGCTTCCTCGGCGGAGACGACCTCGCGACGCCACAGGAAGCGTCCGGCCCCTCCCTGCCCGAGGGTTGCGAAGAGACCGACGCGCCCGAGGGTGAGGTGCCCCAGTTCGACTCTCGTCCGGACATGCAACTGGAGGATGGGGTCGACTACGGCGCCGTCATCCAGACCTCATGCGGCGAGATCGAGATGGACCTTCTCGAGAAAGTGGCTCCTACGACCGTCAACAACTTCGTGTTCCTCGCGGGCGAGGGCTACTTCGATGGACTCCCATGGCACCGCATCGAGCAGAACGCAGTCCTCCAGACCGGCGACCCGAACGGTGTGAACGGCGAGGCGCCGGACGATCCGGGCTACTCGATCCCCGACGAGCTGGGGGGTGTGAAACCCGAGGATTACGTCTACGGGGTGGTCGGGATGGCGAACGCCGGTCCCGGCACCGGAGGCAGCCAGTTCTTCATCGTGATCCACGATTACGAGGGGGTCCAGGAGGGCGACCCGGAGCCCGCGACCTATCCCCCAAACTACACGATCTTCGGTCTGGTCGACGAAAGTTCCTGGGCCACACTTCAAACGCTCGGCAAGGTCCCGATCAACGCCGACGCTCCTGAAGGCTCTGCTGAGGCGGTGGCACCAAAGGTGCCGGTGTTCGTAGACGCGATCGAGATCACCGAGATCTGAGTACCCTGACGGTCGATTTGCGTCACGGGCTCGCGTGCAGGCACAATCGGCCCCCGGAGACTTGGTGAGTCACGCAGCGCTGGGAGCTCTCGACGCAAACCGAACGTAGCGAGTCGCGGACTTTCAAGCTCCGCGCGGCACCGGCACGCCTCGCGCTCACTCTCGCGTTGTGCCTCCTCGCTCTCGCTGCGTGTGATGGCGACGCCCCTTCGATCCTCGAACCTCGGGGACCGGCCGCGTCACGGGTCGAGAGCCTGTGGTGGCTGCTTCTCTGGATAGCCACTGCCGTATTCCTCGTCGTGGTGGGCTTCCTGCTTGTGGCGGTGCTTCGCAGCCGGCGACGGGTCATCGTGGAGAGAGAGGTGTCGTGGGGCGACCCCTTCATCATCTTCGCCGGCGTCGTCCTCCCGGCTGTGATCCTGATCGGCGTATTCATCGTCGCACTCCGCGACATGTCTGATCTATCCGAACGCGGTCGAACCGCGGACATCACTCTCGAGGTGGTCAGCCACGACTGGTGGTGGGAGATCCGTTACCCCAACGGGGCGATCTCCGCCAACGAGATACACATCCCAACCGGTGAACCGGTTCGCATGAAGCTACTGAGCGCCGATGTCATCCATAGCTTCTGGGTCCCACAGCTCCAGGGCAAGATCGACCACGTCACCGGCCGGGAGAACTACCTGTGGCTCGAAGCGGACGAGCCCGGACGCTACCGGGGTCAGTGCGCGGAGTTCTGTGGTCTGCAGCACGCAAAGATGGCCTTCTACGTCGTCGCCGAGGAGCCGGACGTCTTCGAGGAATGGATGGGGGGCGAGGCGGAAGACGCGGCAACCGCACCGGTGGACGGGGGTGAGGTGTTCCTGAACAGCACGTGCGCCGGCTGCCACGCGATCCGCGGGACCGAGGCAACGGCCACGGTGGGGCCGGACCTGACGCACCTCGGCGATCGCGAGACCCTGTTCTCCGGGATCATCCCGAACGATCGAGACAACCTGGAGCGCGTGATCACGGATCCACAATCCATCAAACCGGGCGTGGCGATGCCGCCAACAGACCTCACGGACGACGAGCTCGCCGTCCTGCTCGACTACCTCGAGGGACTGGACTGATGGCGACACTCGCCGCACGACTCGGAGTGATCTGGGCGGAACGGCCCGGGCTGGCAAGCTGGCTCACGACGGTCGACCACAAGAAGATCGGCTTGAAATACATCTACACCTCGTTCGTGTTCATGATTCTGGGCGGCATCGAATCACTGCTCATCCGCACCCAGTTGATCGACGCGAACCTCGAGATCGTCCAACCCGAATTCTTCAACCAGCTCTTCTCGATGCATGGCATAACGATGATGTTTCTGTTCGCCATGCCGATGCTGTCGGGATTCGGCAATTATTTCGTGCCGCTGATGATCGGGACGAGAGACATGGCCTTCCCCCGACTCAACTCTTTCGGGTACTGGCTATTCGTGGCCGGCGGGCTCTTCTTCTACTCGAGTTTCCTGGTCGGCGCGGCCCCCAACGATGGATGGTTCAACTATCTACCGCTAGCGTCGGAGCAATTCAGTCCAGGGCTCAACATCGACTTCTACTGCCTCGGTCTCATCCTGCTCGGCATCTCGTCTACCGGCGGCGCGATCAATTTCATCGTCACGATCCTGAAGATGCGGGCTCCCGGCATGTCGCTCAACCGGGTCCCGATCTTCGTCTGGGGCGAGCTCGCGATGGCCATCTCGATCGTCTTCGCTTTCCCAACACTGACGCTGGCCGTGACGATGCTCGAGCTGGACCGCAAGTTCGGCTTCCATTTCTTCGAACCCGGGGGAGGCGGCGACCCGGTCCTGTGGCAGCACCTGTTCTGGTTCTTCGGCCACCCCGAGGTCTACGTGGTGCTCCTGCCGGCGACGGGCATCACCGCCGAGGTCATCACGGTCTTCTCCAGGAAGAAGCTGTTCGGCTACCAGACGATCCTCTACACGGCGATCGCCACCGGCGCGCTGTCCTTCTTCGTGTGGGCGCACCACCAGTTCATCGCCGGCATCGACCCGCGGATGGCCAACGTCTTCACGATCACGACCGTGCTCATCTCGATCCCGATCGCCGAGATGATGTTCCTCTACATCGCCACGCTGTACGGCGGCTCGATCACGTTCCAGTCCCCGATGCTGTGGGCCCTGTCCTTCATCGTCGAGTTCCTGATCGGCGGCGTGACGGGCATCTTCCTCGGTGCGAGCGGCGCCGACATCTACTTCCACGACACCTACTTCGTGGTCGCGCACTTCCACTACACCTTCTTCCCGATCGCCATCATCGGGACCTACACGGCGCTGACCTACTGGTTCCCGAAGATGTTCGGGCGGATGATGAACGAGACGGCCAACCGGATCCATTTCTGGGGGACCATCATCCCGTTCAACTTCATCTTCATCCCGCTGTTCATCACCGGCGCGGCCGGCCAGCACCGCCGGA
>JACCXF010000145.1 GCA_013697295.1 Actinomycetota bacterium
GCCGCTCGAACCAGAAGCCGATCAGCAGGTACGAGCAAAGACCGACGGCCTCCCACCCGACGTACAAGAGCAGAAGGTTGTCGGCCAGAACGAGCAGCAACATCGAAGCGGCGAAGAGGTTGAGGTAACCGAAGAAGCGGGAATACCGGGCCTCGTCGGCCATGTATCCGATCGAATAGATGTGGATAAGGGTGCTCACGCCGGTGACAACCAGCACCATGACGATCGACAGCTCGTCGACCAGTAACGTCGCGCTGGCGTCGAAGCTCCCGACGGATATCCAGTCGAAGAGCTTGAGAGTGGCACTGCGTGCCCCATGCTCCGCGCCCAGGAGATCGAAGAACGAGATGACGCCGAGGACGAACGACGCACCGATCGCCAACGAGGCCACGATGCCCGACCTCCGACCGGCGCGGCGCCCGACCAGCAGTAGGACGATCGCGCTCAGAAGGGGCAGGCCGACGATCCAGCCGGCCAGCTGAGCGTGAGTCGCTCCGGCTTCGGCGGCGACGATCATCACATCACCACCTCAAGAGGTTGACGTCGTCGACGTCCGACGAACCCCGGTTCCGCGAGATCAACAGGATGATCGCGAGACCCACCACGACCTCCGCAGCCGCTACCACCAGGACGAAAAACACCAAGACCTGTCCGTCGACATGACCCCACATGCGCGCGAAGGTAACGAAGGCCAGGTTCACGGCGTTGAGCATCAGCTCGACGAACATGAAGATGACGATGGCGTTCCTTCGGATCAAGGCGCCCACCACGCCGATCACGAACATGAGCCCAGCGAGAGAAAGGTAGTACTCGGGAGCGACCCTCATCCCGTCGCCCCCCCGCCGGGCGAGGCCAAATCGCTCTCCTCCCCCGCCCCGGCAGCGACCTCCCCCGGCGTGGTCATACCCATCCGCCGCGCGAGCACCATCACGCCGACGATGGCCACGACGAGCATCACCGATGTCGCCTCGAACGGAAGCAGGTACTTGCTGAACAGCACGCGCGCAACGGCAAGCACGTTGCCGGGATCCTGGTTCGTGTCGACCAGGCGCCCTGCTGCATCCCCGCCGCCTGCGGCGAACTCGATGCCCCTCCACGCAACCCACAGCATCTCGGCGGCAAGCACCGCCCCAAGCCCGATCGCGAGCGGCCGTTGTCCCGTAAGAGGCTCGATCAGTGGCTCTTTCTTATCGACCCCGAGGAGCATGATGACGAACAGGAACAACACCATGATGGCGCCGGCGTAGACGATGATCTGGATAGCGGCGATGAACTGTCCCCCTTCGAGGAGGAAGGCCAGCGCCAGTGCGATCTGCGTGGCGACCAAGAAGAGCGCCGCGTGGACGGCGTTCTTCGCGAACAGCATCGCGAGCGAGGAGCCCAGAGCCACGACGAAGACCACCCCGAAAACGATGATCTCGATCATCGTTTCGTCCCCAGCTGCTTGATGTCGAAGCTCGACTCCGGCGGGTACTCCTTCTTCGTGTCCCAGTGGCGAACGATCGGCGTATCGATGATCAGTTGATCCTTCGAGAAGATCAGGTCCTCGCGCGAGGAGCCCGAGATCTCGTACTCCGTCGTCATCAGCAACGCCTCGGTGGGGCAGGCTTCAACGCACAGACCGCAGAAGATGCAACGTAGATAATTGATCTGATAGATCTGCGCGTACCTTTCACCGGGAGAGAAACGCGCCTCGGGCGTGTTCTCGGCCCCCACGACTAAGATCGCATCGGCGGGGCACGCGCCGGCGCACAACTCACACCCGATGCACTTCTCGAGACCGTCGGGATGACGGTCGAGAACGTGTCGTCCCCTGAAGCGCGGGAACGGTTGCCGCCGGACCTCGGGATACCCGCGCGTTTCCTTGCGCCGGAAGACGTTGCGGATGACGACCTTCATGCCGGTCAAGATCTCAGGCAACGCCACGCGTGGTCCTCCTTTGTGGCGTCACGATGTCTTTCATGCGCGGATCGCCTCGGAATACCCAGGTAACCACGCCGAGGAAGAGAGCTCCGAACACCGCGAGGCGGATGTTCCTGGAGATCCCGGGTGTGTTCACCACCGCGGTGACCATGATCCATACCAGCGCCGCCGGTATCAGCCTCTTCCATCCCAGCCACATGAGCCGGTCGTAGCGAAGGCGAGGCATGGTCGCACGGAGCCACACGAAGAGATAGACGAAGACCGTTGTCTTGAGCATGAACCAGACCAGCGGCCACAACCACGGAAGGAAATCGAAGCCCGGCCCGTGCCAGCCTCCGAAGAACAAGGTCACCGCCACCGCCGAGATCACGACGACGTGTATGTACTCGCCCAGGAAGAACATCGCGAACCGGATCCCCGAGTACTCCGTGTGAAAACCGGCGATGAGCTCCGTTTCGGCCTCGGGAAGATCGAATGGTGCTCGATTCGTCTCGGCGATCCCGGAGATGAAGAAGATGGCGAAAGCCGGCCACTGCGACCAGATGTACCAGTTCGGCATGTACCGGAACAGATCCGCAACCTGCTCGAGGACCGGGATCCCGTCGAAGAAGGTGACGTTGCCCACCGTGTCCGCCTGTTGAGCGACGATGTCGACCATCGATAGACTCCCCGCGGCCAGCACGACCGGCACCAACGAGAGGCCGAGCGCGATCTCGTACGAGATCATCTGCGCCGTGGAGCGAACTCCGCCCAGGAGCGGAAACTTCGATCCCGAAGCCCAGCCAGCCAGGACGATGCCGTAGACCCCGAGGGACCCCATCGCGAGGAAGTACAGCACTCCGATGTTGATGTCGGTGACCACCAGATCGATCTCGCGGCCCGCGATCGTGACGTCATCACCAAGGGGGACGACGGCGAAGGCGAGGAAGGCCGGAACCATCGCAGCTACCGGGGCGAGCGCATAGGTCCACCGGTCCGCCGACGCCGGGCGGAAGTCTTCTTTGAAGAAGAGCTTCATGCCGTCGGCGAGGGTCTGAAGCAAACCGAAGGGACCCCAACGGTTGGGCCCGACCCGGGACTGCATGTCGGCGATGATCTTGCGTTCCGCCCAGACCACGACCAAGGTCACCACGAGTAGAGCAACGAACGCAACGATCACTTTGATCGCACCGATGATCACGACTATGCCGATCGCATCCACGATCCCGCTCACGGAGCCTTCACCTCGACCCGAGGATCCGTCCCCGAGATCAGTGAGTTCGCTCTGAGGCCCTCCTGGTCGTACGGGATGAACACCGCGCCGCGCGCGATGTCCGCGAGCACGACCCGTAACCGGACCTGAGTCCCGTTCGCTTCCACGATCGCCTCACCTCCGTCGGTGAGCTGGAGAGAGGCGGCATCGTCGGGATGCATCTCGATGAACGGCTTCTTCGCGATGGCTTTCAGGGCCTTGGAGCGCGACACCATCGTGCCCTGGTCGTAGATGAAGCGCTGCGTGTAGAGAGCCAGCGTTCCATCCTCGGCTCTGACAGCGGACGCGGGCGAGTGCCCGTTCATCGCGGTCTCCTTCCGAGGCAGAGCGGCAGGCACGATGCCGGGCCGCTGGCCGGCTTCGAAGGCGCGGATCTCCCATGACAAAGGCCAGTTCTGGCCGGTCTGGAAGGGCGCGCCCGAACGATGTCCCTTCGGATAACCGCCACCCGGCCCGGCAACCTGGGCCTCGGCCCCCCTGGATCCGAACCCGGTCTCGTAGTTCAACGCCGTGGGCGGCGAGGGTTGCGTCAGGGAGCCGACCGATATCCCAGCGTGCGTTGGAACCTCTTGCTGCATCGCCTCCCACACCTCGTCGAAGCTCGAAACCCCCCAGTCATCCCCGAGCGCCGACGCGATGCGCGCGCAGACTCGCCACGGTTCGAGCGCGCCGCCCGGCGGAGTGTTCAGCGGCTCGAGTTTTTGGAGCCGGCGTTCGAGGTTGGTGAAGGTACCCATGCGTTCGGAGTAGGCGGCGCTGGGCAACAGAACGTCTGCGCGCGTCGCGGTGTCCGTCGGAAACAACTCGATCACAACGAGGTACACCTCGGAATCGAGCGCCCGCTGCACGAGCCCGGCGTCGGGGAAGTCCCCGGTGAGATCCGCGCCGAAGATCAACAGGGCGTCGAGCTCGCCGGTGGCAGCGGCTTCGAGGATCGCGCGAGTGTCCATCCCTTTTTCGGATGCCGGCGCATAGCCTGCGTCCAGAGCCGGGTGCACCCCCATGTCGATCATGCCCTGTGACCCGGCGTGAGGCGGTCCCACGAGGAACTTCGTCTCGTGTTCGCCCGCCAGTTCGAAGAGCGCGTCGAGCGTCGAGGCCTCATCCCGGCCGGGCGAAGACGGCGCCCAGCACAAGACGAGGGGATCACCGATGTCGTTCGCCGCGGCACCGGGAGACGCGATGCCCGAAGACAGGTTCTTGAGCGCGGTCGCCTCGCCGTGGGGTTCGCAACGGATCACGTGCGTCGCGAAGCCGTCGAGCGACATGCGGCGCGGAGCCACCACGATGAGCTTCGCTCCGGATTCGAGGACGGCCTTGCGGATGCGAAGGTACAGAACCGGGAGAGTTTCCTTCGGATCCGGACCGATCCACAAGATCGTGCGCGCATCATCGAGATCGTTCATCGTCGCCGTGGACCCGGCGACGCCCGAGACCTCGAGCAACTTCTCGTAAGGTGCACCCGC
>JACCXF010000147.1 GCA_013697295.1 Actinomycetota bacterium
CCACCGTCGACCCGGATGGAACATGGCAGTACGCCCAGACCGTGTGTTTCCCCTCCGGCGCGCGGGTGGGATCGAAGAGGCTCTGCTGACACAGCAGGACGTACGGGCGCTCGGAGTGACGGCCCGAATTGGCATCGTCCTCCGACGACATGACGTCCGCGAGGGGTCCCGCGACGTGGACGGTTCCCGCGCCCGAGCATTCCTCGGCCTTCCACGGGACCGGTCCATCGAGCGCCAGGTCCAACTTGAACACGCCCGGTCCGTACCGGAACCGGTCTAGGACGCGGCGATACCAGCCGGGCAGCTCGTGGCCCGCGATCGCCAGCACCTGTCGCGGCGTGAGGGCGAACACAAAGGCCCGCGCAGCAGGGAGGTCCGACATCTGCGTGACGGGCCGGTCGACGTGGATGTCTACGCCGGCCTCGCGGGCCGTCCGCACCAGCGCGTCCGCGAGCACTTGCATCCCGCCCCGAGCAACCGGCCATCCATAGGCATGCGCTACGGCGGTGAGCATCAATCCGAAGGCCGCCGTCGGTCGTTCGGTAAGCCGCATCATCGAGTGAGCCGAGACCCCCGCCAGAAGGGCGCTGGCTCGCTCCCCTCGAAAGCGAGAGCGGGCGAGGGCGTCAGTGGACTTCACCGCCGAACGACCGAATCGCGCGAGCGCAAGAGGTTGGCGAGGCATCCGAAGCGGTCCCAGAACTGAATCGCACAATGCCGGGGCATCGGCGACGAGCGGCGACATGAGCGCGCGGTAGGCAGACTCGTCGACGCCCATGCCCCGGGCGGTCTCCTCGACCGAGCGGTGCGCCACCACGGCGGTGCCATCGTCCAGCGGGTGGGCGAAGGGATAGCGCGGATGGATCAACTCGACGCCTTGCTCCGCCAAGTCCACACTCCGGAAGAAGGGAGAAGCCTTCGCAAGAGCGGGTATCGCCGAGCACACATCATGCACGAAACCAGGCAGCGTCAGCTCCGCCGAACGCATACCTCCCCCGAGAGTGGACGAGCCTTCGTACAGGGCGACGGAGAGGCCCGCGCGCGCTAGGGAGATCGCCGCAGCGAGTCCGTTCGGGCCCGAGCCCACCACCACGGCGTCATAGGAACTCACGCCGCCAGTATGTCGCAGCGCGCGACCGTCCAACTAACCGCTCGGGGTGAGCTCCGTGGGCTCGACGATGATCCGGCGAAGGCGATCGTGACGGAACACAAGCACGTCGGTGGGTCTCCCGATCAAATCGCCGGTCATCAGTCGTTGGAGGTCGCTGCCATCTTCCACTACCGTCCCCGACACCTCGACGATGATGTCCTCGCGCTGGATGCCCGCGGCCGCGGCCGGACTTCCTTCGACGACCTGTACCACCTCGACCCCGGCGCTTCGATCCAACTCGCGCGCCGCCTTGGGTGGGAGCGGACGTGGACCCCCGGCGATGCCGAGGAAGGCGCGGCGAACCCGCCCCTCGGACATGAGGGTCGCGATGATCCTCCGGGTGGTGTGGTTCACGGGCACGGCAAGCCCGAGGCCCTGTCCGATGCCCGGCCCGACGATCGCGGTGTTTACTCCCACGACTCGCCCGGCGCTATCCGACAGGGCGCCTCCGGAGTTTCCCGGATGCAGTGCCGCATCCGTCTGGATCACGTTCTCGACGAAGCGCACGTGGCCCGAGGACCGCGTCGCGAAGGAGCGACCCAGAGCGCTCACGATCCCCGCGCTCAACGAGCCCTCGAAACCGAGAGGGTTGCCGATGGCCACGACAAGTTGCCCGACGCGCAGATCGTCTGCATCGCCCAGGATCGCGGCCGGAAGGTTTCCTCCGGAGACGCGTATGACCGCCAGGTCCGACAGCTCGTCGCGACCAACGACCTCGAAGTCGAGCTGTCGACCGTCCGCGAATCCCGCGACGCCCTCGGAGGCGGTGCCGACCACGTGCGCGGAAGTCAGCAGGAAACCGTCGGGTGTCACCACGACCGCCGATCCCGCGCCTTCGGCTCGCCTGCCACCCCGTACCGCTCGCATCACCTTCAGGCTCGCGACCGACGGGATCAACAGATCGGCGACCGACGTGACGACGCTCGAATAGGCGTCGAGAGCGCGATGCTCCGCCTCGGCGGTTCCGGGCCCCGCCGGGCCCATCACATCCGTCACGCGCCGCTCTCCTCGAACGAGATCGACACGCTGCGTTCTTCGGTTCCTCGTAGCACGGTCACCTCGAGCCGGTCCGTAGCAGCATCCAAAACGTCATGGAGCTGATCCACGGTCGTCAAAGGCGTCCCGGACGCGGCAACTATCAGGTCGCCTTCCTGCAGACCCGCTTGCGCCGCAGGGCCCTCTTCCTCGACCATGCGGACGAGCAAGCCATCGGCTTCCGGAAGCCCCACCGCCTTGCGAAGCCCTCGTGCCACGTGGGACGGCGCGAGACCCACTCCCAGGCGCGGGCGAGCGGGAGAGTCTCCGCGACCGAGTAGGTCGACGCGCCTCTTGAGGTCTTCGCCGGCGGGTATGGCGAGGTAGAAGCCCTCGCCCAGTCGGTTCGTGTTGATGCCCACGAAGCGGCCCTCCCGATCCACGACCGGGCCACCTGAGGATCCGGGCAGCAAGGGAGCCGTGTGCTCGAGGGTCCCCGTGATGCGACGGCCGCGCGGGCCGCGGAAGGTCCGTTCCGTTCCGGACACGAGGCCGAAGGTGACCCTCAGGCCTCTGCCTCCCGGGTTCGAGAGCCCGAAGATGGGGGTCCCGATCGACACAGCCGCGTCACTCCCCCACTTCGCCGCCGGTGCGTCGCCCGTGTCGACCGAGAGGACCGCCAGGTCGCCATCGGCGTCGACACCCTGCGGGGTGCCGGTCCCGGTGCGTCCGTCGTTGAACGTGACCGTTATCTCGTCCCGCCTGAGGTTGTGGGCGTTCGTCAGCACGAGACCCGGGCCGACCACGACCCCGGAGCCCTGCACCCAACGGTTCCCGATCCCAACGACCGAGGCCCCCACCTCGCCCGCGACCTTGGTCACCACGCTCTGCAATCCGTCGATCAGATCCACGCCGGTCCCTTCGTCGAGTAACTTGTGACTTGCAAGTTACTACGGACGAAGGGGGACGGCAAATGACCCTGGTGCATGACTACGATGGCGAGATGACCTCGACCGAAGGTGAGAAGACGGTGGGATCGCCCCTCGCCGAAGCCCTCGAACGGGTGGGCGATCGGTGGACCCTGCTGGTGATCGAAGGCCTCATGGGGGGGCCGCGGCGTTTCAGCGACCTCCAGGAGGAGTTGCCGGGGATCGCCCCGAACATCCTGTCGCAGCGGCTGAAACACCTCGAGAAAGAGGCGCTGGTCAGGGCGCGCCCGTACTCCGACCGGCCGCCCCGGGTGAGTTACGAGCTGACCGCCGCCGGCTCCGCGCTGGCGGGCGCCCTGAGGCTTCTCGCCCAGTGGGGGGCACGGCAATCGGACACCGTCGAGGCCCCCCGTCATTCGTCGTGCGGCACCCCGATGGAGGCGCGCTGGTACTGCCCCACCTGCGCCCGGGTGGTCGACGATCAAGAGCGCGCCGACCTGCGATTCGTCTGAGTCGGCCGAGAGCCTGAGCGACTAGAAGGAAGGTGGATCGCTCGCGGGGAACGATTCCTCCCCCGTCTCCTCGACCTCGCCTTCGTCCGGCTGACGCTCCTCCTCCTCGGCGCCCCCTGGAGCGTCGTCCGGCTTGCCCTCCGGACCCGCTTCCTCTCGTTCGAAGTCCTTGTCCTCCACGTAGGTCATGGCCTCTCTCTCTACCGTCGAGTTGCGATCAGCCGCTGGGGTCGAGCGGCACCTGGTGGGGCGTGTCTCCCCGGTTGAAGCGCTCGAGCCGGCTCGGCGCCGTCGCCTTCAGTATCGCCTCGGCCCGATCGACGCTGTCGGCGCTGTCGGAATGCACGCCCAGTGCGACGTTGTAACCCTGAAGAGAACGACGCGGCTTCTCTTTCGTGCGGCTTCGAACGAATCCGCCGGCGGTCCCGCCGAAGATAGCCCCTGCGACCGCGCCGACGATCGCACACACGATCAGACCGAAGGTCGAGTCGAACACGATAGCGCCGATGGCGAGTCCGATCGCGGCCCCGATGGCCCCTGCGATCAAGAATCCTGCGCCGGCGCCCTTCGACTGACTCTCGGTCGCCACCAGACCGGGCCCGCCGACCAGACCATCGGCTTCTTGCCTCATCTCGGCGTCTGCGACCATGAGGGCGTCCGCGCGTGCGTCGATCGAGATGGACCCCTCATCCACACCCTCCTGAAGCAGTCGCTCGCGAGCCGCAAGCGCGGCATCTCGCTCGACGTAGGCCGCCACCACGTTGTGGGGGGCAACCCTCATGTCCTCTGGCATCGGCTCCACCTTCTCGTACGGATCGTGGTTATCGGGGAGTCTCCAGGTATGTCCTTGCCATTCTGGGGAGCTTGTAACGCCCCCGGCTCCCTTTTTTCGTTCGAACCTGAAGCTATTCGAGGGTCGAACGAGAACCTGAGAGTGCGGCGGCCACACCCAGCGTCACGAAGATCCCCCCGGAGAAGTACCGCCGGAAGTGAGCGAAGTGAGCGTTGCCACGCAAACAGTTGCCCGCGCTCGATGCAACCATTGCGTAGAGCCCGTCACTGCACATACCAAGGAGCATGAAGACAACTCCCAGCGCGAGGATCTGCAGACCGACCCGCCACTTCGAGACGTCCACGAACTGCGGTAGGAACGCTAGGAAGAAAAGAGCGGTCTTGGGATTCAGGATGTTCACGAGGATCCCTTGATAGAAGATGCGAGAGAGTCGTTGCGTCTTGACCTCGGACTCGTTCACGTCGTCATCGCGCCCCAGGAGCTTGCCAACCCCGAGCCAGATCAGATACGCCGCGCCCAGATACTTGATCGTGTTGAAAGCCAGGGCCGAGGAGACCACAAGGGCCGAGAGCCCCAAAGCCGCCGCCGCGATGTGCACCAGGGTTCCTACGTGGATCCCCAGCGTCGAGACGATCCCAGCCGTCCGTCCCTGGTCGATGCTCCGCGTCACGATGTAAAGCACGGCGGGCCCGGGCACGATGAGCAGAGCTAGCGACGCGACTGAAAAAAGTGCGAGCGTTGATGTGTCGGGCACCGCATCTCCTTCGAGCTGTGAGGTCAGCCCAGGCGGGACTTGGCTTCGCTTCTCGACGCCCGGGCGCGAGAGTGGGCATCCAGGATGACCTTGCGGAGCCTGACGGTCTTCGGAGTGGCCTCCACGCATTCGTCCTCTCGGATGAACTCGAGCGCCTGTTCGAGGGACATCTCTTTGTGCGGGATGAGACGCACGAGCTCGTCACCAGTGGACGAACGCATGTTGGTGAGCTTCTTCTCTTTGGTGGGGTTGACGTCCATGTCGTCGGAACGAGCGTTCTCGCCGACGATCATCCCCTCGTAGACCTCGATACCGGGTGGGACGAACATCGCGCCGCGCTCCTGGAGATTGGCCAGCGCGTACGATGTCGTTGGTCCACGACGATCCGCCACCAGGCTCCCCGTCGGACGGGTTCGGAGGTCTCCGTGCCAGGGCTCGTATCGGTCGAAGACATGATGGAGTAACCCGGTGCCGCGTGTCTCGGTCATGAACTCGGTGCGAAACCCAATCAGCCCGCGCGCAGGGACAAGGTATTCCATGCGCACCCACCCCGTGCCGTGATTGACCATGTTCTCCAGGCGTCCTCGCCGTAGCGCGAGCATCTGTTGGATCACACCCATGAAACCCTCCGGCGCGTCGATCGTCAAACGCTCGACCGGTTCGGACAGAACTCCATCGACCTCTCTCGTAACGACCTGCGGTTTGCCGACGGTGAGCTCAAAGCTTTCGCGCCTCATCATCTCGACGAGGACGGCAAGCTGTAGCTCGCCGCGACCCTGAACCTCCCATGCGTCCGGCCGCTCGGTCTCGAGGACTCGGATCGAAACGTTTCCGACTAATTCGGCATCCAATCGGTTCTTGACGAGGCGAGCCGTCATCTTGCTCCCCTCTTGACCCGAGAGAGGAGAGGTATTGATCCCGATCGTCATGGACAGGCTCGGGTCATCGAAATGGCTCACCGGAAGCGGGCGCGGGTCCTCAGGATCGGACAACGTCTCGCCGATCGTGACATCCGGCAGACCCGCGATGGCGATGATCTCGCCGGGTCCCGCCTCCAAAGCATCGACCCTATCGAGAGCATCGGTGACGTACAGCTCCGTGATCTTGACGCGCTCGATGGATTCATCCGCACGACACCATGCAACCGGCTCGCCGCGCGTGATCGTGCCGTGGAACATCCGGCACAGGGCCAGCCGTCCGACGTAGGCATCGGCGTCCAGGTTCGTGACCAGAGCCTGAAGCGGGTGCTTCTCGTCATAGGAAGGAGCCGGGATGCGATCGAGGAGGGTCTCGAACAACGGCTTCAGGTCGCTTCCCTCCTGGCCCTCGTCCAGCGACGCCCATCCCGCCCTCGCATTGCTGTAAACGATGGGGAACTCGATCTGTTGCTCGTCGGCATCCAGGTCGAGGAACAGCTCGTAGACGTCGTTGAGCACGTCGGCGATGCGCGCATCTGGCCGGTCCACCTTGTTCACGACCAGGATGACCGGTAACCGCGCCTCGAGCGCCTTGCGAAGGACGAAGCGCGTCTGGGGAAGGGGACCCTCGCTAGCGTCGACCAGCAGCAGGACCCCATCGACCATCGTCAGCCCCCGTTCGACCTCGCCACCGAAGTCCGCGTGGCCGGGCGTGTCCACTATGTTGATCTTGACGCCCCCGTAGCGCACGGAGGTGTTCTTGGCGAGGATCGTGATCCCCTTCTCGCGCTCGAGATCCCCGGAATCCATGACTCGTTCCGCGACGTCCTGATTCGACCTGAAGGCGCCGGATTGCCACAACATGGCGTCTACCAGCGTCGTCTTTCCGTGATCGACATGGGCGACTATCGCAACGTTGCGAATGTCATCGCGCGTGGGCATCG
>JACCXF010000200.1 GCA_013697295.1 Actinomycetota bacterium
TTTCGCACACTTAGCAACTGGTGAATAGTGCTAAGTATCGCTGACGGTCTCTCGAGGGGGTCTTCGTGGAGCTCGTTTCGAACTAGGAAGAGTTGTCAGGAGGTTGCGGGCCAGGGGCTCTGCTCGCAGGGGGCGATCCCCTTCGTCTGCTGCATCATGATCGGGGCCGGTGCTTCGGCTGCCGGACAGTCGACGTGGCCGTGGCCGAACGCATGACCGACCTCGTGGTTGATGACGTACTGACGATAGGACGCAAGGTCGTCCCCGTACGAGCTCGCACCCTCCATCCACCGATAGAAATTGATGACCGCTCTCCCGGCGTTGAAACAGGAGTAGATCCCGTTCGTTTGCAAGGGTTCGCAAAGTTGATCCGTCAGCGCGGGACCAGCGAGGGTGACGCGGAACGAGGCCGACGCCACCGGCACGCGTTGCACCGAGATGCCGTCCACGCCGATCCAGCTGCGCTCATCGGCCAGCACGTCGACAGCGTCGTCCGCGAATCCCTGCGCGTCGATGGGCAGCCCCTTCTCGACCTCGATCGCGAAACCATGGAGAGGGCCACTTCCGAAGACCCCGCTCGTCCCCTCGACGAGCTGGAGCGTTCCAGCTCCGTTGAGCCTCAGCGGCTTCTTCTCTCTTGGGCTCGAGGAGGATGAGGGATTTGCAGAAGGTCTCCCCGCTGACTCGAGCGTCGTCGGGCTCGGCGAGGGGCTCATGACATTGGCAACCACAGGTCGCTTCTGAGGATCCCGGCCGCCCATCGCCACGCCGCCGCCGATAGCCGAAGCGGCGAGCAGAGCGATCAGCAGCTCGAGCCACCACGCGCCCGTGCCCGTAAGGACTCTTCCGGTCACGATCCCCAGTAGAAGTGAACGATGCGATCTCCTCGGGCGGTGCACTTGACCCTGACCGATTCGTAGCCGGCTTGATCGTCCCGGCAGGTGTAGGTGGGCCAGACGTGGATGATGTCCGGACCGGTAGCGTTACATCCCGGCGGGGCCACGCATTTGTCCTCCCAACGCCGCGCGACCTTACGAGCCTGGGTGCAAGAGACCTCGTGTCCCCTGACCTTGTACCAACCCGCCCCGCCTCCCGGCTTGTGGCCGCACCGGTTGGGCGCGTCGTGTGCCTGCACGGGCGCGGCCTGAAGCGGAGCAACCAACCCAAGACAAAGGATGGCGACCGAAAGCTTGCGTCTCATGTGAAGTCCTCCCTCATCGTGCGACTGACTCGAGCATCGCCTCTCGGACGCGCCATGTCCAGGCTCTCAGCCGAAGAAGAGACGTGATCCGCAGAGTCTAGGCCCGAGCGCCGTCCTCGAGGGCCTCGAGCAGGGTGTTCCAACCAAGTAAGGCGCACTTGATGCGAACCGGGTACTTCACCACGCCCTTGAGCGAGACCAGATCCTCGAGCTCGTCGGGGTCCCCTTCGGTCTGACCAGCCATCATTGCCTTGATGGTCTCGGCCAGCGCCGCCGCCTCCTTCGCGTCCATCCCCTTGACCTTCTCGGTCATCATCGAGGCGGAGGCCTGGGAGATCGAACATCCCTTCCCCTCGAAACCGATGCCCTCGATATTGCCCCCATCGAACTTCAGGAATAGCTCGATCTCGTCTCCGCACAGCGGGTTGTTGCGTTCGAGAGCGACGTCATGTGGGTCGACGCGGCCTTTGTTCCGAGGGGCTCTGTAGTGGTCGAGGATGACTTCCTTGTACAGCTCCTCGAGGCTCACGCGAACCATCCCTTCGACTTCTCGAGAGCGTCGATCAGCACATCCACGTCTTCCTGCGTGTTGTAGATGTAGAAGGACGCCCTCGCCGTTGCTGGAACATCGAGGCGACGCATCAAGGGTTGAGCGCAATGGTGCCCGGCGCGGATGCACACGCCCTCTTGGTCCACGATCGTAGCCATGTCGTGTGGATGGACCTCGTCGAGGTTGAAGGAAACGACGCCGCCACGTTCGGACACGTCCTTCGGTCCGTAGATCGTGGCGCCCGTCGATGCGATGCGCTCGAGGGCGTAGCCCGTGAGCTCCATCTCGTGCTTGCGAACCTCGTCCATCCCCAGGGTTTCCAGGTACTCAACCGCAGCGCCCATGCCCACCGCCTGAGCGATGTTCGGGGTCCCGGCCTCGAACTTGTAAGGGATCTCGTTCCAGGTCGCCCGATCTGCCCACACCTCGCGGATCATCTCGCCTCCGCCGTGGAAAGGGGGCATCTCATCGAGTAGATGCTCACGGCCGTAGAGGACGCCGGCGCCGGTGGGACCGCACATCTTGTGGGCTGAATAAGCGAGGAAGTCGGCGTCGAGTTCATTCACGTCGAAGCTCAAATGGGGTGCCGCCTGAGCTGCATCCACCAGGATCAGCGCTCCGGCTGAATGGGCAGCATCCGCCACCTGGCGCACGGGGTTGATCGTCCCAAGCACGTTCGACATGAGGTTCATCCCGACGAGCTTGGTCTTGTCGGTGATGTAGTCGCCCAACAGATCGATGCGGAGCTTCCCTTCATCATCGATCGGGAGATGGCGCAGCGTGGCGCCTTTTTCTTGCGCGAGGAGCTGCCACGGGATCAGGTTCGAATGATGCTCCATCTCTGTGAGAAGGATCTCGTCTCCTTCGCCGACGTTCGCGCGTCCCCAGGTGAAGCGAACGAGGTTGATCGCCTCGGTCGTCCCGCGTGTGAACACGATCGAGCGCGTGCTCTTGGCCCCGATGAAACGAGCGCACGCGCTGCGGGCCACCTCGTATGCGGCGGTAGCCTTCTCGCCGAGCTCGTACACCCCGCGGTGAACATTCGCGTTCTCGGTTTCGTAGAAGTGCACTATGCGGTCAACGACCTGGCGTGGTTTCTGTGATGTCGCGGCTGAATCGAGGTAAACGAGGCGCTTCCCATGCGCCTGCGTCTCGAAGATCGGGAAATCCTTTCGGATGACCTCGGGGTTCAGCG
>JACCXF010000289.1 GCA_013697295.1 Actinomycetota bacterium
CGCGGTTCGCCAAACTCCATGGTGGCCGCGCCTGGGTCGAGGATCGACCGGGCGGAGGTGCATCCTTCCGGCGTGTGACGTATCGCGTTGATGAGGAGGTTCTCAACGATCCGCTCCACTTTGGCTGCATCGACCAGGATCTCGACCTCGTTCGCGTCGATAAAGAGAGTTCGATCGCCCAGATCGACTTCTTTCGCCATCCGGTGCACCAGGTCGTCGAGGCGAGTTTGACGGAGATGCGGTTCGAGTACGCCACGGGTCAGTCGGTCGAGATCCAGGAGATCGGTAAGGAGACGCTCCAGCTTTCGTGCGTTCGAAGTGAGCATCCTCAGGATCTCTTTGCGTTGATTCTCGTCAAGAGTGATTGAATGCTTTTGGAGTGTCAGGGTCAATCCCAGGACCACCGTCAGGGGCGTGCGGAGCTCGTGAGACACTGCCTGCAAGAAAGAGTTCTTCATATCGTCGACTGCTCTTAGACGCTCGATCGACTCTTTCTGCTGTTCGTAGACCAGGATGTTCTTCACACCTTGAGCGACGCCTTGCCCGATCGAGGTAAGCAGATGAAGCATCTGCTCCGATGGAACCTGCACTTTGGCGAATCCAAGGTTGATCGTGGCGAAGACTCGATCGTTCTCGAGCAGAGGCACGACGATGTACGAGCCGATGCCTCGCTTTGCCAGCAGCTGGTCAAAGGGCCATCTGCTGATGCGCGTGTCATGGACGATCAGCGGCTTTCCCGAATCCACCACTTCCTTCACCGAGTTCCCCTCGAGCGGAACGATCTCGTCGCGCGTGAAAGCCCCCCCACTGTTGCCCACGCTGACCACGCGTCTGTAACCGGTGCCTTCGATGACGCTCAGCGTGAGCTGTGCGAAAGGGAACACCTCTTTGAGGACCTCGGCGAAGCGCGTGAAGGCACTAAGCGGATCGAGATCGGACGCAACTGCGGAGGACGCGGTCTCCACCAACAACCTTTCGGTGACATCCCGGTAGCTGCCGACATAGCCGATGATGTTGCCCCGCTGGTCGCGCACTCCGGAAGCCGTAAGTTCCGCCTCGAAGGCCGTTCCGTCTTTGCGGAGCCGGAGGACGATCTCCTCGACGATCAAGCCCTCTCGTTCCCGCCTAAGGATGTCGCCGGCCTGATCGAGCGCCTCGGGGGGAAGGAGAGTCGAAAGGGGTTGACCTATGATCTCGGCCTTGCTCCACCCGAACAACCTTTCGGCCGCGGGGTTCCACTCGATGATCGTTCCAGAGAGCTCAACGAGGCATATGGCGTCCGCAGAGCTGGTCACCACGCGCTTAAGCAGCTCGCGCTCCTCGGACACGGCCTGAAGCTCAGCGTTCCTCTGGGTGATGTCTTGCATCGTGATTACGAAGCCATCGACCCCCTGCGCCTTCGACGCGTTCAACTCGGCCAGAAATGCGCTTCCGTCGGCGCGGATGGATTGCGTTTCTGTGGTGGCGCGTTCGTTCCTGCCTTCCTGTAGTGCACGGAGGTCATCGCCGCCGATCGGGTTTGCCTTGGTGGGTGACAGGTCCCGAAGGCTGAGACCGATCAGTTCGTGAGACGAGTAGCCGAGAAGTTCCTCGAGGGCGGGGTTCGCATCTTGGATGCGCCCGTCGAGATCGACGAAGGCCATTCCCACAGGGGAGTCGCTGAAGTAAGCGCGCAAGTGATCCGCTCGCTCGGTCGTCACTCTACGTTCACCGCTTCCAACGATCCTCCCCTGGGCGCACCGGCAGCTCCGCCGATGACGGGGCCCCTTCCTCCGATGCTGGGTCTCCAAAGTATGCATCGGCGTGGCTGACCCGGGGGCCGGAAATAAAAGAGGGGCGGCACCTGGTGCCGCCCCTCTCTCTTGTTAGCGTCTCGCCTTTACGGCTGCAGCAGGTGCTCCAGCATCCTGTCCATGACCTCGTTGCGCTTCGCCTGTGTCGATATCCCCTCGAACCCGTAACCCATCAGGAGCGAATCGGGAGTGGTGATCGAGGCGCCAACCGGGAATCCACTCGCGTCCGTGAATGTCCAGTCGTTGGCGTTTGCTCCGCTGCCCTCGGGCGGTCCGGTGACCTGCCAGCCACCCGAGTCCCCCTCGAACGATGTGGTCGTGCCATCCGGCAGCGTCACGTCGTCGACGAACACGCCGAGGTTCTGCACCGACCAGTCATTGATGTAGGCGATCGAGACCTCGACGGTGCCGCCTGCGTAATCGGAGAGGTCCATGGACCACTCCTGCCATCCGTTGGAGTTGCCCGACGCGGCGTTCCATTCACCGGTCGAGCCGGTGGGACTGCATGTCCCGTCTGCATTGAGCGTCTGGTAATGCTCCAGGAACGGGTGCAGCTCGAACCACCCGGTCGGACAGCTATCGCCGGTGTCCTGCGACGTGTGCCCGTTCGCGTCCGGCAGTGTCGTCCAGTCGTCACTACCGGCCGGCCGTGCCTCCACCGCCAGGAAGTCCCAGTGTTCCTCCGTGTCGTAGGAGGTCCAGAACGTCAGATCGCCGCCGCCGGCTGGCACCGAGATCTCACGCGTCAGCCGCTTGTAGGTGACGTCGGCGATCTGCGAATACGCGTACCGCGAGCCGGTGTGGGGCTCGAACGGCCCGCCCGGCTTGTCCCAGCGGGATGACGGCCAGCTGAGGAACTGCGGGAACTCGTCGGGCGGCAGGATGCCACTGGTGGTGACGAAGGACGAATTGCTGTTCTGGTTGTCGGCGCTGTCGGGGCCGTTGAAGCCCCACGACAGCCCGGTGAATGGATCGTCGACGCCGTTGACGTCGTACTGATCCCCCTCGTCATTTGTGCCGTCGTCCGCGATCTGTACGAAGCCGCCGAACCAGTACTCCAAAACGTCGTTGGTCAGGTCCCCGGACCCGCGCAGCAGAAGGCAGCGCCTGGAATCCCATGTCGGGTTCGGGGGATTGCATGGGCCCTCGCCCTTCGGGTCGTATCTCTGGGTTCCAACCCCAGCACCCGAGTACTGTTGTCCGGCGCGCTTGCCGGTATACGCCACATGACCGCCCTCGTTCATGTAGGCCCGGAACTCGAGGATCTCGTCCATGGCGAGCCTCGCCGCGTTACCGCCCCCCCACCCCGCCTGGCGGGTGACGATGTCGTCGCCCGTGTACCAGATGACTCCGTCGTAGTGGTTGAGTACCCCGAGGTGGTCCGGGGCCGTTCGCCCGCGTGCGTCAACGTCGTACACGTCGGCAGCGACGCCGTTGGCGTCCAGCGCGTCGAGGTAATACTGCAGGTAGTGCGGCCCCGGCGTTTGCACGGGCGATGCGCCGGTGTAGTCCTCGGCGGCTACGACCAGAACGTCATTACCCGTCTCGGAGACGGCTCGGTAGGTGAACGACTCGCTGCGCTCGCCGCCGCCCGTGAACCACACCTCGACCGAGTCACCGGGTGACGTTCCGGTGACCATGCCGCGCATCTCGTGGTACCAGACGTCGGCGGGCTTGTAGGTCTCGCCGCCCGCCCACTCAGAGGTGGGCGCGCTCTGCACCGGCCCGCCGTTGATGCGGTACTGCGCCGTTATGGGCCCGAGGCTGCGCTTGGCGAGCACCTGCACCGGCTGCGGATCACCGTAGGAGTAGTCGAATGCGAAGTTCGCCCCGGGGATGCCGTCCTTGTAGGGATCCTCACTCTCGAGGTAGAAGGGCTCGGTCTCGATGCCGAGGGATGACTCGGGGTCGTCCGGGTCGTCCGCGGACCTGGCGACCGACAGCGCGAACGGCAGGTTCCTCTCGAACTCCGCCTGAACGAGCGCGTCGTCGTCTGGGAAGACGAAGCCGCAGCCCTCGCAACCTTCGGACAGCTCGGGGGTCCAAGCCAGGGCTCCCGTGCCCCCGTGGGCGTAGTCCGTCGTCTCGCCGTTCGTGACGTAGAGGACGTCGGAACTCAATCCGGGGTGGTAACCGGCGATCGCCGGTGTGTCGAGATTGCCCGACAGCGCGTAGTAGATCGGGTCATCGGCGGTGGGCGTGGCGACCTGCCAGCCTTCGGCATACAGGAGCCATTCGCCGGCCGAGTGGTAGTTGACCTGAAATGCGAAGCCGATCCGATCGAGCAAACCCTTCATCGCCTGGGTCTCCGCTTCCGAAGCCGGACCGGAGCCCCGATAGGTCTGGCTCGACATGATCGACGAGGAGCCTTCCTCGTCGTACTTGAAGTGATTGGGGTAGTTGCGGTTGGGGTCGACGCCGTCGACGATCGTGATCTCGCCGTCACCATCGTTGTCTCGCAGGTTCTTGCGCCACAGGCGCTCGGCTTCGAACGTGTACTGGTAGCCGTCGGGGTTAGCGACGAGCACGAACCACAGCTCGGTGCTCTTGAGGAGGTTCTTGATCTCCTTGTCGTTTGCTCGCCAGCGGTCGATGTACCAGTTCATCAGGCGGCGGTTGACCTCAGGGGCGATCCACTCGCGCGCGTGCTGCGTGGAGCTGTAGAGCACTGCCGGACGGCTGCCGTCCGGGACGTCGCGTGCACCCTGGGTCAGCTTGAGCGCGAGGATCTCGCGCCCCTGAATCGTGGTGCCCAATTTGACGAGCTTCGCGAGCTGCGGATTCCGGCGCGCGACCCCGTACATCTGATCGCGATAGCCACCCGGTTCGTCATAGGAGCGCCATACCTCGTAGCCGCCGGCTGCTTGAGCGGCAGCGAACTGCTTCACGGTCTTCCCGCCTTTGACTCGCGCCAATTTGGTGTCGATGCCGCGCTGCTCGAGCTCGGCGCTCTGTTGATGCGTCATCACGAGGTCGACCTTGAAACCGCCTGGAGCAGCCTCTTGGGCCGTGACATCGAACCCTTGCTCATCGATCCGAGCGAGTTGGCTTTCGCTCACCGTGGCGGTGTATACGTCGAGCGCGTTCGGATTCCGTCTAGCGACGGAAGGTGAAGCAGCCATCACTAGCAAGGATGAAAAGAGCGTGCCTACAAGAACGATGCTGAGCTTCTTCTTCAACTGGACCCCCTGAATGCCGGTTGCAGACTCCGATGCCTACGACCTCTCATCATGAGGTCCTGATGGTAGACGCTCGCTATCGGTCCCGGCTAGGGGGTTGGGACGATTTGTTCTGTCATGTACCAATCGCGTGACAAAAAATGGGCACCCCATGGAATCGCACCCTGGCTCGATGAACCTGCCCCATACTGAAGACCTTGAGATCCTTCGGCATTGAGGCATTGGGCGATCGACAAGGGGAGTCACATCATGGAGCTCACCCAGAAGCAAAAGGCCGAGGCTTTCCTGGCGTTGCACGCGGGTGAGCCCTTCATCATTCCGAATCCCTGGGATGCTGGCTCGGCCCGGGTTCTCGAGAAGCTCGGCTTCCAGGCGCTGGCCACTACCAGCTCGGGCTTCGCGTTCACGCTCGGTCGGAGCGACGGCGATGCGACGCTCGACGAGGTGGTCGAACACATCCGGGTGCTAAATCGGGCCACCGACCTGCCGGTGTCGGTCGATCTCGAGAACGGCCACGGGCCGGAGCCTGCGACGGTCGCTACGGCCGTCACTCGGGCCGCCGAGGCCGGGGCCGTCGGTGGCTCGATCGAGGACTACGACCCGGCGGGTGAGATCTACGGGTTCGATCACGCGGTCGAACGAGTGGCCGCCGCGTGTGAGGCGGCGCGCGGTCTCGGCTTTCCGTTCGTGCTCACTGCGCGCGCGGAGAACTTTGTTCGTGATAACCCCGACCTCGACGACACCATCGCCCGACTTCAGGCTTTCGATCGCGCCGGCGCCGACGTGCTGTACGCGCCGCGACTGCGGAGCATCGACGAGATACGCGCAGTGTGCGAGGCGACGTCCAAGCCGGTCAACGTTCTGGCGCGTCCGAGCCTCTCGATGAGCGAGATCACAGACGCAGGCGCGCAGCGCGTCAGCGTGGGTGGCCCGTTGACTTGGGTTGCGGTCGCGGCGATGGTCAACGCCGCGCAAAGGATGCGCGATGACGGGGACTTCTCGCCGCTGGCGATACCAGAAGAGGTAGGGAAGCTGCTCGATTGAGCTCGTTTGAAAGCCTGGGCGAACCTCGACGAGGCGGAGACTCATCAGGCCCTCCGACGGTCCTACTGATGCTAGGTCGACACGAGCGGCTAGTCGGCTCGCCTCATTCCGTCGATCGCCTGATCGACTAAGCGTGCCGCCAGGTCGTCGCCGAAGTTCGCGATCCTGCCCGTCAGCACGAGAAACATCATCGGGCCGACGATCGACGCGATGGCGATCTGGACGTCGAGGTCTGGCCGCAGCTCGCCTCGATCCTTGGCCCGCTGGAGTGCGGCACCGGCGGCCTCTATCTTCGGCTCCATGACACTTTTCATGTACGCGTGGCCCAGTGGCGTATCCCGCGCGAGCTCTCCGGTCATCCGGGGCAGTGCTTGGCCGGCCTTCGTGGTTCGGATGAGCCGGTGCATGTGGCTGACCACGTTGGTTAGGTCCGCTCGCACGTCGCCGGTGTCGGGGAACTCCATCCCTTCGTAGAGGGAGCTGATGGTTGCCACGACAAGTTCCTCTTTGGACTGCCAGCGCCGGTAGATGGTGGTCTTGGCGACGCAGGCTCGTTCGGCGACGGATTCGATGCTCATTGCGTCGAACCCGACCTGGAGGAAGAGATCCAGTGCAGCGTCGAGGATCGCTCGCTCCACCCGGGCGTCGCGGGGACGCCCGGGTGCTCTTACTTCGCTGGGTGCTGGTCGGGCCGGGCCGATCAACGCGCGGCCACCGTCTCGAGAGGACGGGCCGCGTCATCGGAACGAGTAGCACCATCGCGCGGCCTTGCAGGCAGGAAGACCAACGCCACGATCGCTCCAAGCAAAGCCGCCGCCGCAGCGACAATGACCGCGTCCCCCATCGACTCGACATACGCAGAACGGGCGGCCTGGATCAGTTCGCCGGCTTGGGGACCGATGCGCCCCGCGATGGCCAGTGCTGCACCTACAGAGTCGCTTGCCGCCGCGGCCGCCGGCGCAGGCAGGTTGGAGACCGCTGGGACCATCGCTTCGCCATAGGAAGACGACAGGACGCTACCTATCACGGCGACCCTAGAGCGCCCCCGACCATCCTGGTGGTGTCGTTCATGGCCGACCCAACCCCCGCTTTCGCGAGCGGCAACGAACCCATGATCGAATCGGTCGCCGGCGCCATCGTTGCGCCCATACCGAGGCCCATCAGCGCCAGGGCCCACCCGACTGTGCCGTATCCACTGTCGATGTCTACTCCCGAGATCAATAACAGCGCGATCGCTACAACCGTCAATCCCGCCGTGACAACGGCTTTTGTCCCGACGCGTTCGACGACGCGCGCCGCGATCGGGGCGGCAATGACGAGCGTTGCGATTGGGGTGACTCGGAAACCCGCCTCGAGCGCCGAGTAACCGAGTACGAACTGCAGATGCTGGGTGAGGACGAAGATCGCTCCGAACAGGGCGAAGAAAATCAGAGTGATCGCGATGCTCGCAGCAGTGAAGCGGGGGTTGTATCGAAAGCAGCTTGGGCCCGGCCCCGGCGCCCCGGGTTCTGCTTGCCGATGGCCTAAACGAGCGCGCTGTAGACGGTCTCCGAAGGCACGCGGGTGGTTTCGTGGACGTGGGCATGATGCTCGATCGTCCTGTGCCACTTCCTTGGATCCATGGTCCCCGCCGGGTGCCCATCGTCCAGGAAGATGAGCTCCTCGCTGGCTCTCCAGCTGTCGAGCGTCCGCTGTAGACCGGCATCCGGGAATCGTTCCACGAGCGCCCGCGCACCGGGGAGAGGGTCTTTGCGAGCCTGTTCCAGAGCGGCTTGGATCGCGGCCACGGCCGCCTGGATCACCTGGGGCCGCGTCTCCAATTGGCTGACGCCGGCCACCAGCCCGCTTCCGTAGACGTCGATACCTGCGGTGTGGAACGGAATCGCCGTAACCCTCCCGTCACGCTCTCGCGCCGGTGCCTGGTAGTCCGGGAGGAGGTCGAGGTAGTCGGCCGTAAAGTCGCCCTTCCCGCTAGCCAGGGATTCCTTGATCTCTCCGTAGGGCAACTCGATAAACGAGGGTTGTCCGATCCCGATCCGCTCAACCAGGTGCAGATACTCGCGCGCGAACGGCGACGACCGGTCACCGAGATAGGAGGCTCCATCCAGATCACTCAATTCGATGCCCTTGGACGTGCTTTGCGCACCCAAGACCGCCATGTGCGTGTGTCTGGCGACCATGAAAACGAAACGAGCTGCTAAACCGGGCTCTTCGGTGACGGCGCGAAGGAAATGGGCAACGCTCGTTAGGCAGAGGTCGTAGCGTCCGGCCGCGACGGCCTTGATGTTTTCCGGTCCGGGCTCTGGATAAACGATCTCGACTTCGAGCCCGTGCGCCTGGTATAGGTCCTGAACTTCCGCCGCAAAATACGGCAGGTGGTAGCCGGGCATTCACCCGGGACAGTACAGGCCCAGCCGTATGTGCTTGGCAGGCATCGTTCCTCCTCGAGGGCTGTCGTCGACGAATCGAGTGCGATCGCTCGGCGAGACTTCTCACTTCGTGCCGACCGGAACACCCGCAAGCTACATTCTTAAACCTACATGTGGGCCCCAGGGACTCGAACCCTTCCCGCCGGATTAAGAGTACGCAAGCCGTAAGCGGTGTGCTGACCTGCATATGCGCACCTTTTTGACGAACGGAGCGCCAAAGTTATCGGCTCAGTTTGCGTCGAAAAATCACGCCAGCACGGAGAACGAAACCAAGGAGACGAGAGCCATCTGAACGTTCACGGCAAAAAGGAGAACAACGCAAGCAGGTGTTCCCCCTAGACAGTGGAAGAACATGGGGGTTGGATCTGTAAGATGCCGCCACCGTGGCGGATTCAGGAGGGAGATCCCGTGAGACGAGCAGTCTTACTTGTGAGCATCGGGGTGTTGGCAGTCCTCGTTCTGACGACCGTATCCGTTCTGCCTTCGGGGGCACAGGAGGGGCCTCCTCCGATCGCCGTCGAATTGCTTACGCCACGCAGCACATTCACCGATGACGTTGCGCTCAAGTTCCGCTACAAGCTCGATGGGACATCATCGAGCCGCGTCATCAACTCGATTGAGCCCTCTCGAACCGTGGTCGCGCGCATCACGGTGCAGCCGGGTGCCCAGTTCCCATGGCACAGCCATCCCGGTCCGGTCATCGTCAACGTTGCCCAGGGCGAGCTGGTGTATGTCGAAGCCAGCGATTGCGTGGAACGTTCGTATCCGGGCGGAACTGCCTTCGTCGATTCCGGTCGAGGACATGTGCACACCGCCTTCAATCCCACGGACCAGGTGACCGTGCTAGTCGCGACCTTCTTCGAGGTCCCGGAGGCCGGTCCCCTGAGCATCACGCAGGGGGTTGTGCCGGGCAACTGTTAGATCGAGGTTGGATCGCACTCCAATAGGGGTGGCGGAGTCTCTGAGAGGGGATCGGAGGACGACAGGCTCTCCGTTCCCCTTTGTTAAGGCAGGTATAGGCGGCTCCCTCCGACCGCCGGACCAGGGACTTTCACCGAACCGTCGAATCCTTTTCGCGAAGTCAGGGGGACGGCCGGCCTCGCGGAAGGGGATTCGCGCTGAAGGGGGATCCGGGGCCGATCTGAGTTCTAAGCTTCACTCTTATCCACGGAGGCTCCTCGGTAGCTTTAGAAAGACCGGGAGGGTTCAGGCCCCCCGGGCGCTTATGCCACCAGGTCAGAAACTCCCACGCTTGTCTCCCAGTCACACTGCGTTTCAAAGGCTAACCAGCCGTCTTGCACCACGGCCATGACTGCCTGATAGCGCTGCTCCATGACGCCGATCTCCACCAGGTGCACCACGGGCCTCCCTCCTCCGACGGGTCGGATCTAGAGGACCGCGAGGTGTAACGGATCAGCCAGAGCCACTGTCAACGATCAGCCGGTACACCTGTAAACCATCAGGCGGAGCTGTGTAAACGATCAGGTGACGCCGGAGTGTCAAGCATCACCCGGAGCACGACACCGAGTGGTGGGCCCCCAGGGACTCGAACCCTGCCCGCCGGATTAAAAGTACGCAAGCCATAAGCGGTGTGCTGACCTGCGAATACGCACTTCTATGACGAGCGAAAGCATCACAGTTATCGGCTCAGTTCTGAGTAGCACTTCGCAAGCATCACCCGGTCCGACTTCGCCCCTCCGTGCCATCCTCATGCGTAACATGTAAGTGGCCGGCGTGAACAACACCACTGTGTGGGCAGGGCAGGTTTGGGCCGCATCCAGAAATCGGCGGAACGCGTTCTGCGCCGCCCGGGCTTCGTCCACCCGGCCAGGTGACCGCCTCGGCTATAGCCTCTAGCTTCCTCTCTGATGCCAACGGACCAAGGCGGCCTGAGGGAAGAGAAAGGCTCACGTATCGCATGAATCTAACTCTTCCATATTCCCAGCGAAGCCGAATCCGATTGGATTGATGATCCATCTGTCAGCCCCGAGCAACGTCCTCCCGC
>JACCXF010000292.1 GCA_013697295.1 Actinomycetota bacterium
TGGTGTTCATCCCTCCAGAGCTTGCAGCGCCTCGGCGGCTGCCCGCTCCCCCGAACTCACGGCTCCCTCCATATAACCGTTCCACATCACCGCCGTCTCCGCGCCCGCCCAGTGGATACGCCCGAAAGGCTCACGCAGCGAACGTCCGAATCGTGTCCACGCACCTGGGATCCTCTGGCCGAAGTAACATCCCCGCGTCCACTCCTCCGCAGACCAGTCGACCTCCAAGTATCGCACCGGCTTCTCCGCGCGTGGTCCGAAGAAGCGGCTGAGGCATTCGAGGGTGACCCTGCGACGATCCGCGACCGAGGCTGCGGCGAACCGTCGTGCGGCGCGCGCCTCGAAGAACGCCGCGAGCACGCCCGGTCGACCTGCGGGAGGTGAATTGTCCATGGTCCATGCGACCGGCAAGGACGGGTCGAATGCCTGACCCGAAAGACCCTCCAGACGCCAGAAAGGCTCGTCGTAGACGACGTTGGCCTTGATGACAGATCCTCCTGGCATCCGCTGAAGAAGCCCATCGAGAAGTGCAGGCAGCTGAGGCTCGTACTCGATCTCGGCGGCGAGCGTTGGAGGAACGGCCACGATGACTCGCTCCGCCTCGATGGAGACGCCATCGGCGAGCACGCGCGCGGTGGTCGCCGGGCCCTCGACCCGTCGGACCGGTGAACCGAGTCTGACTGCGTCACCCAGCGCCTGGGCCAAGAGGTGCGCGAGCCTCCCCGAGCCACCTACGAACCTGTCCTGCTGTGCACCGCCGTCAACCCCCACCATCGTTCCGAAGTCCTGCGTCGTTCTGATGAAGACGAGGGCGCCGAGCAACGAGAGCTCAGAAGCCGTGACCGCGATCGCGCCGTCAACGGATCGGCCGAAGATCTCGCGAGCCGTATCCGTCCTGACGTTATGCCGGAGCCATGCGTCGAACGTCTCGGCATCCAACGCTTCCGCCTCGGGCGATTCCCACGGGTGCTCCAAGTCGATCTGACCCGCAAGCGCTTCGAAACTGTGGATCGCCTGCTCTAGGTCGGCCCGCACGGAGTGTTCGAGCGCCGGATGGTCACCTGTGTAGCGGAGATGCTGCCCGGCGATGACAATGACGGCATCACCGTCGTTGTAGGTCGGGAAGGTTTCAACCCCGAGGGAAGCGGCCAACTTTGCGATCCGATCATGCCCGGGACCGATCCACTGCCCACCCATCTCCGCGACCTCGTCGTCGCTCAGCCGCGCATCGAGTGTCCGGCCGCCTACCCGGTCCCGCGCCTCGAGCACAGCCACGGAGCGGCCTGCGGCGACGATCCCACGAGCGGCGGTGAGACCTGCGAGTCCGGCGCCGATGACCGCCACGTCGACAACGTCACCACGAGAGGAGTTCAGCGGGTTAGCTCCTGCGACCGTCGGGGTATAGGCTGTCTGCCACGCTCGCTCAGGGTCGAGGCCCCTCTACGACTGACTGAACCTTTGCGGGAGTACCCGTCCATGTCGGAGTTAGAGCTGGCTGCAGTCCCTTGCGGAACGCGTAGTGCTTCGTCGGCCACGCGAGCCACACGGTATGCGCGGCGGCGTCCCAGAGCTTCTGCATCTCCACGTACATCTCGCTCCGCTTGGTCTCGTCGCTCTCGGTCAGTGCACCGTCATAGAGTGAGTCGAACTCCTTGTCGCACCAGTACATCCAGTTCCATTGATCGAACTGGTCGCAGTGAACCACACCATCGACCACGAGGGATCGGGCTGTGTTTCGTAGCTCACGTAGAAGAGTTCCCGTTCTCGCAGCTGCTCGCCGAGCTCGTAGAAGGCATCCGCCCACGCACGACATCCCCCTGATCCATGGCTGTCTACCTCACTCTTCGGGCATAGATATGATGTATGATTATCACTCCTGCCCCGAGTGCGCAACTCGGAATCAGGGCCTTCCTCCGATCGGCTAGGTGGCGACGAGACCCAGATCCACCGGGATACAGGTCCCAGAGACACCTGAGGCTCGGGGGCTGGCGAGGAAGGCGATCACCTCCGCCACCTCCTCGGTTTCCACAGCGCGGATGGGCTGAGAGAGCTCGATCCGCTCGAGCAGCGCTTCACGACTCAAGTTCCGTAGGCGCATCTGATCGTCGAGCTGATTCTCCATGAGGCCCGTCCACATCAGCCCCGGAGCAACGGCGTTCGCCCGGATCCCGTGAGGCCCGCCCTCCAGCGCCGCCACCTTGACGAGGCCTGTGACCGCGTGCTTCGCGGCTACATACGCAGCCTTGTACTCCTCCCCGGTGAGCGACAGGCTGGATGCCGTCACGATGATGCGCCCATCCCCACTCTCCACCAGATGGGTCCAGGCGGCTTTCGTCGCGAGCCAGGGTCCCTTGACCATGAGGTCGAACAGCCGGTCCCATTCGGTCTCCGGGAAGTCCGCGATGGGAGCGATGAACTGAGCGCCTGCATTGAGAACGAGCGCGTCGAGTCGACCATGACGGCTGATCGCCTCCGTGACCATGGCTCGGTTGCCCTCGGCGGTGCCCACGTCGGCAAGGAAACAGGAGTCTCCCCGGATATCGACCGGCAAGACGCTCGCTCCCTCCCGCGCGAACACCCTGCACACCGCCGAGCCAAGCCCGCCCGCCGCGCCGGTCACGACCGCGACGCGCCCGGCCAGCTCGCCGTTCATCTGTCGACCGCCACCCGGTCGCCCTCCGGATACTCGGAGGGCTCTTCTTTCAGACCGAGCAAGCTGCGAGCTTCGGTCGGAGTGGCCACCCTTCTCCCGACGATCTCCGCCAGCCGGACGATCCGCTCAACGAACGCCGCATTGCTCGTGGCCTTCTGGCCGCGAGCAAGGTAGAGGTTGTCTTCGAGGCCGACGCGAACGTGGCCTCCAAGGACTATCGCTAAAGCGTGGAGCGGGACCTGGTAGGGACCGATCCCTATCACGCTGAACATCGAGCCGGGGTGCAGGAGGTTCGCAAGGTGCAGGAGATCCATAGGCGTCGCGTAGTTGCCGTTCTGCGCCCCCATGACGAACTGCACCCAATACGGTTGCTCCATGCCCGGGCGTTGAACGAGGTCATCGAGGATCGAGAACTGCCCGGAGTTGAAGAGCTCGAACTCCGGCTTCACGCCGAGGGACACACATCTGTCGACGAGCCGCTCCAACTCCCCGAAGGTGGTCACGAACAGATCATCTACAACCGTCTCCGCAGACCGGCCCGACAGAGGTGCTTCACGCCTCGCTAACGCGAAACGGTAGGCGATGGGGCCGCAGTCGACACTTGCCATCTCCGGACCCGCGTGAAGGCTTCCGGGCTCGAACCCGCAATGGCCGTCGGGTCGAGTATCTAGAACGTCGCCCGCCATCGTGTTGTTGATGATGATGTCGGGGCAACGCTGTCGGATCAGGCCGTTGATCTCTCGATAGCGCTCGGTCTCGTGCGCCATCATGCTCAAGTTGTCGGCCCGGCGTGCATGGACGTGCACGATGCTTGCTCCCGCGTTCCACGCCTCGTAAGTCGACGCAGCCTGCTCTTGGGGCGACTCGGGGAGCGCGGAGTTCTCTTCTTTCCCCTGTGCTCCTCCGGTGATCGCGACGGTGATGATCAGCGGGGGAAGTCCCTGCAGGCCCTTCTGCGCGTGGCGCAGGTACTCGCGGGGATCCGCGTAGGACCAAGTGTTCCCGTTCGGATCCATCATCCCTCCTCTTCGTTGGACGGTGCCTCTTTGTTGATCGACACGCTGAGTCGATCACGAGGACAGAGGCGTCAGCAACGGACGGTCCCGACCGATCTCGGCGACGCTGACGCCGTGCCCGAGTCCTGGTGCGGCCGGCAGCCGCACATTGCCGTCGATGACTTCGGGTGCCTTCACGATGCCATCCTCGAGACCGGCCGAGGGGAACGGACACTCGAAGAAACGGCACGACCTCGTCGCTATCATCAGCTGCAGGTTCGCATACTGGCTGAGTGGGAACCCGAAGCTTTGGATCTCACACTGAACGCCCATAGATTCGGCCAGTCGAACCAATCGCAAGGCGAAGGAGATGCTTCCGACACGGGTCAGGTCGAGCCGCAGGCCCCCCCAGATGCCGTTGGTCAGGTCGCGAGCCCAGTCACCCACCGATCGCTGTGCCATCCCGTCGGGGACCAGAGCCACGCTCACACGCCGAGCCAGCCGTTCAAGCGCAGGGCTCGAGTCCTCCTCCAACGGGGCTTCGAACCAGAGGTAGCCATGCTCGTCGAGGGTGTGACCGACGCGCTGGGCGTCGCTCACGTCATAGGCTCGGCTGGCATCCCAGATCAGCCGCATCGAAGGCCCCAGCCGGCGGCGCGCGGCCGCGATCGTTTCCACATCAACATCGACCACTCCGGATGCGTGGAGCTTGACCGACCGGAACCCTTGGTCTGCGGCGTTCTCGGCGCAGTCGACCGCTCCGTCCACGTCCGGGAAGCTCGGCAGGCTGGCGTAGGCTGGAAGCGAGGATCGATGGATCCCCCCGAGGAACGTCGCGGCCGGGAGTCCGGTTCGTCGACCGAGCGCATCGAGGCCGGCCAGCGTGACAGCGGCTTGCAGGAAGTGACCACTCGGTTCGTAGATGTCTTCGGTCGTTGGCTCATTGGGAAGGGCCGCGACAGGGAACCCGAGCCAGCTCGAGAGCAGGTTCTCGAGCGGCGGATCAGCCTCTTTCCACCCTTCTGGCAGGTAGCGAGTGATTGCGGCGATCCCGGTCTCGGTCGTGCCCTCGTCCGAGATCTCCACGGAGACCACCGTCTGCCTCGGAACGACGGATGGCGCCACCTCGCTGAATCGCATCGGCTCGGTGGCGAGCGGTGCCAGTTGCCACGCCGAGATCGCGGAGATCCGGGCGGAGCCGGCGGCTCCGAGCGAGGAATCGCGCCACCAAGGAACCGCTTCGGAGGGCATCATACGTAATATAATCTCTTGACCTGAGCATGCCAAACACGGAAAGCACCTCGTCCCTCTTGCCAGAGTCGCGGGGCTACCCCCGACTCGGAGGTATCCGCCTGAGCGATCGGGTGGCAGCGGAGTTGCAGCTGCGCATCCTCCGCGGCGAGCCGGCGCCCCGAGAGCGCTTGCCGACCGAAGCAGAGTTATGCGACCTCTTCGGCGTAAGTCGAAGCGTCGTCCGGGATGCCCTCAGGACGTTGGTGGCACGGGGCCTGATACGCATGGGCGCCGGTCAGGGGATCGTGGTCACCGACCCGAGTGATGAGGCGTTCGGAGAGGCCCTCACCCTCCTGTTGGCGAGATCGGGACTCACCATGGGCGAGGTGACTGAGGCTCGAGCGTCGATAGAGATCCAGATGGGACCCCTCACGGCGAGCCGCGGAACCACCGAGGACTGGGTCGCGATGGATCGGGCGTTAACGGCTTTCGGCGAAGCGGTGGTGGAAGGTGACTGGCAGCGAGCTCACGGTGAACATCTCGCGTTTCACCTCGCATTGCTGCACGCGATCCATTCGCCTGCTCTCGAGATCCTGCTCGCCCCGATGCACGAGATCACCCTGCTGAGCTCGATCCCACCAGAAGATACTCCTCAGCTCTGGGACGTCGCGGCGCATCCCCCGATCCTGCAAGCCCTGCGGGAGCGTGACACCGATCGTGCACGCGAGGCGCTCGACGAGCACTTCCGTCGCTTCCTGCGCGATGAGCGTTACGCGCGTTTCGAGGCGACGCCGTTCGGAGAGGCGGGGAACGAGGCGCTCATGCGTCTCACCGCTGACAGCAACCCCCCGGAGTGACCGGACCGTGAGGCGATACGTCGTCATCCGGCTCGGGCTGGCTCGCGTCGTGATCGTGATGTCGATGGTGTTCCTGAGTGTCCTCGTTCATCTCGTCCCGGGCGATCCAGTGAAGATCATCCTGGGACCTCGCGCGAGCGAGTCGCTCTCTCGTCTCGTGCGACCCGAGATGGACCTGGACGAGTCGGTCGTCGCGCAGGTCTGGAACTTCCTCAGCGGAGCAATCCGGGGAGATCTCGGTCAGATTTCGTGAGCCGTCTGCCGGTCGCGACGTTGGTCCGCGACGCAGCCCTCCACACGGTGGTGCTGGCCGTGGCGGGGTTGGGACTCGCCGTGCTTATCGGGATCCCATTGGGCGTGGCGTGGTCGCGGTCATGCATCCCAACGGATGGATCGATCGCCTCACCGCGGTCATCTCGATCACGTTGATCACCGTGCCGTCGTTCGTCGCCGGCCTTTACCTGCTGCTGTTCTTCTCGGTGCAGCTGTCGCTGCTCCCCTCGAGCGGAGCAGGCCGGTTCTCCGACCCGCTGGATTATCTCGAGCACCTCGTCTTGCCCGCCATCGCGCTCGCGATCACGTAGATTGAGTACCTCGCGAGACTCGTTCGCACAAGCACGTTGGAGGTCCTCGGGGCTAACTACATCCGAACTGCCAGGGCTTTCGGGCTCCCATCACGGTGGATCATGTATAGGGACGCGCTCAAGAACGCCATCATCCCGACGGTCGCAGTCTTGGGAGTCGGGCTCGGCAACCTTGTGGGCAGCGCGGTGTTCGTGGAGATCATCTTCAGCCGACCCGGCCTCGGGGCACTGGTCGTCGATGCGATCTCATCGAGGAACTTCCCGATCGTTCGAGGGGCGGTACTTGTGATCGTAGTGCTCGTGGTGATCGCGAACCTGTTCGCCGACCTGTCCTATCGCCTCCTGGATCCTCGGATTCGAACCGACGCTGTGGGGAGTCCAGGTCAAAGGGACGGAAAACCCCTAGATGGCAAGGAACTCACATGGGCAAGTCGTCGGAACAAAGGCACAGAACGGTGTCTCCACACCGTTTCCTGAACCGTGTGTCGCAGGTTCGATTCCTGCCGGGGGCACAAGTGCGACCTAACCTTGGGTGGTACATGCGACCCAAGGCGCAAACCCGCAGTCGGGAGCGTGCTTGACCTCCTACGGTCGCGCGCAGGCCTGACACGAACCTGCGCGCCCGAGATGGTCCCGCCACGGGATAGTCGTCATGCTGCTGGGAGGATGTTCCGGTTCATCCGGAACAGGTTCCCGGGATCGTAGACGGCCTTGATCCGTCCGAGGCGCTCCAGCCGTTCGCCGTAGGCCTCGGCGGTCCTGGTCGCGTCGTCCTCGGCCATCTGGAAGTTGACGTAGTTCCCGCCGGTCGAGAACGGCCTGATCTGCTCCCATCCCTCCCTGACGGAGGTCACGATCTCATCCCCGTCTCCGCCCGGAGGCCATACGCCGGAGAACCCGCTGATGAACCGCGCGTCGCGGTTCCCCACCGCGCCGTCGTCGTCCTCGCGCTCGTTCAGCGCGCCCTCGAGGTGGAAGATTACCGAAAACGACAACGGCGAGGCCACCCGCAGCGCGGCATCACGGAAGGTGGGGAGGTACTCGCGCGGCAGGTCGGGCAGGAACTCGGCCTTCCAGTACTGGTGCAGGCCCTTGGGCTCCATGTCGTCGAGCATCGACTGCTGGAGCACGTACGGCTTTTCGCCGACGAGGTCGAAAATCGGCTCCCCGATCGCGCGGAGCGGTGCCAGATCGCTTTCGGCATCCCGGCCACTGTGACACACCAGGATCCCGGCGACCGGCCTGAGGTGCCACTCCTTCGGGACGAACGGCGCGGGCGGGGCGAGGCGGATCATCGCCGCCGCCGTCAGCTCGGGGGGCGCCGACGTGGTGAGCTCGCGGTAGGCCTCGAGCACATCGTCCGCCCGCTCGGCGCTCCAGCCGATCAGGCCGCCGGTCACTATGGGCCCCACCTCGTGCACTCGGAACGTGAACCGAGTGATGACCCCGAAGTTGCCCCCGCCGCCCCGGATCGCCCAGAAGAGGTCCTCGTTCCCCTCCCGGCTGGCGGTCCGGATCCGCCCGTCCGCGGTGACGATCTCGACCTCCTCGAGGTTGTCGACCGCCCAGCCGAACCGGCGCGCCAGGTAGCCGAAGCCGCCGCCGAGGGTCAGGCCTGCGACGCCCGTCTCCGATACGAACCCCAGCACGGTGGCCAGCCCGTGCTCCTGGGTCGCCCCGTCCACGTCCTTCAGCAGGCATCCGGGCCCGACGTGCACGAGCCTCGCGCCGGGGTCGACGCGTCGCTCGCGCATGCGGGACATGTCGAGCGTAAGGCCCCCGTCGGCGATGGCGGTGCCGGCGATGTTGTGGCCGCCGCCCTTGACGCTCAGCAGGAGGCCGTGCTCGGCGGCGAAGCGAACAGCCGTCGCGACGTCGCGTGCCGAGGTCGGCTGGACGACCAGCGCCGGGGTCTTGGGGACCGCGGCGTTCCAGATCTAGATCGCCTCGTCCGAGCCCCCGTCTGCCTCGCGCTTCATCCGTCCGTCGATCGGATTGC
>JACCXF010000242.1 GCA_013697295.1 Actinomycetota bacterium
GGGCGGCGAGGACATCGCTCTCGGGCGACGTGATGAACGTGGGCTGGTAAGCGGTGACGCCGGTCCGGGCAAGCGCCCGCCCCGCCTTCTCGTATCCCGCTTCGTCGGTGTCGAGGAAATCCACCCCGCCGAATCCGTTGACCTGCAGGTCGACGAAGCCGGCCGTCGCGATCCCCTTGCGGCCTGGAGGCGTAACCCCTACGGCGGTCACCGCACCGTCGGCGATCTCGACGTCTCCGTAAACCCTTCGGCCCCCGACCACGGCCGACGCCACGCCGAGCTTCACGCGCCCTCCTTGACCGAATTTGACCGCTTTGACCAGGTGGTCTATACCAGTATGAAGCTTCGTGGTCTAGACCACTGTACCGGCTCGCTGCCGGCTAGGGGGGACTCCCATGCTCGTAACCCGACGCGTTGTGACCGCTTGGGCGGTGACGGCAGTGCTACTCGCTGCGCTCACGATTCCGGCCGCGGGGGCGGCGCCACCGCCGTCGAACTGGGTGAAACGGACGATCGACGGCATGACCCTGAGGGAAAAGGTCGGCCAGATGTTCATGACCTTCGGGTACGGCCAGAGAGTCGACGATCCCGACCCCGCGATGGTCGCGGCCAATCGCGCCGAGTATGGCGTCGACAACACGCAGCAATTGATCGAGAAGTACAACCTGGGCGGGGTCATCTACTTCGCGTGGTCCAACAACGTGAACAACCCTCAGCAGATCGCAGGTCTGTCGAACGGGGTCCAACGCGTCGCGACGGGTTCTGGTTCGGAGGTTCCCGCATTGGTCTCCACCGACCAGGAGGGCGGGATCGTCGCACGCGTGTTGGAGCCGGCAACCCAGTTCCCGGGCAACATGGCCCTGGGCGCTGCCCGCGATCCGCAGCTCGCGCGCTCGGCTGCACAGATCACCGGGCGGGAGCTGGCCGCCATCGGCATCAACCAGGACCTCGCTCCGGTCGCCGACGTGAACGTGAACGCGCAGAATCCGGTGATCGGCGTGCGCTCCTTCTCGTCGAATCCGAGTCTCGTATCCGACCTCACAGCCGCGCAGGTCCACGGGTACGAAGAGAACGTGGCGGCGACGGCCAAGCACTTCCCGGGACACGGCGACACCAGTACCGACAGTCACACCGGCCTGCCGGTCATCACCCACTCACGATCCGAGCTGGACCAGATAGATCTGCCGCCATTCCGCGCGGCCATCGCCCAGGGCATCGACGCCATCATGACTGCACACATCGTCGTGCCCGCTCTGGACGCTTCCGGGCGTCCGGCGACACTGTCCAAACCGATTATGACCGGTTTGCTCCGCAAGGAGATGGGCTACAACGGCGTCGTCATCACCGACGCGCTCGGCATGCAGGGTGTTCGGGAGATGTTCGGCGACGCCCGTGTTCCGGTTGAAGCCATCAAGGCTGGTGTGGACATCCTCCTCATGCCCCCGGAGCTCGACATCGCGTTCAACTCCGTGCTCGATGCGGTGCGCAGTGGCGAGATCGGCGAGGGGCGCATCAACCATTCGGTCCAACGGATCCTCACGTTGAAGCAGCGACTTGGGTTGATCGAGGATCCCTACGTGGACGAATCGCAGGTGACTTCGGTCGTCGGGACCCCGGCGAACTACCAGGCGGCGGACGCGATCACCGATCGCACCGTCACCGTAGTGAAGAACGATGAAGACAGGTTGCCCCTCGAGCCGGACGCATACGACGATGTCTTCGTCACCGGTTGGGGCGTGACTACGACCTCGAGGCTTGCCTCGCATATATCCGAACGGGGACCGGCGACGAGCGTTTATGAGACCGGTGCGAATCCCTCCGTGGCCCAACGGCAAGCAGCGGTCACGCGGTCTGAGGGTTCCGATCTCATCGTGGTGACGACCCAGCGGGCGTGGGCTGCCTCGGGCCAGCAGCAACTGGTCAAGGATCTACTTGCAACGGGCACCCCGGTAGTGGTCGTCGCGGTCCGCGATCCGTACGACATCGCCTACTTCGACAGCGCTCCGACGTACGTGGCGACTTATGGCTACAAGGAAGTGTCGCTCAACTCGGTGACCGAGGTCATGTTCGGAGAGGAGTCGCCGTCGGGTCTGTTACCGGTCGACATCCCCAGGGCCGACGATCCATCGCAGATCTTGTACCCGTACGGGTTCGGCCTCACTTACTGAGTTCGAGTGCTCGGCGTACCGAGCCACCGGCGCGCGCCAGGACTTCCCGGGCGTGCGCGGGTGCGCACTTCGTCGACAGGGTGACGATCGCGACCTTTGCGTCGTCGTCCGCGCCATCTAGTGCCGCTGCTGCCTCGTCCTGCATGGCGCCGGTGGCTTGAACCACCACCCTTAGGGCGCGCGCCCGCAGTTTCTGGTTGCGCGGCTGCACGTCGACCATGAGCCCGCCGTAGGTCTTTCCGAGGGACACCATCGTTGCAGTCGAGATCATGTTCAGAACCATCTTCTGGGCGGTCCCCGCCTTCAGGCGTGTCGATCCGGCAACGATCTCGGGGCCGACCTCCACCTCGACGGCGTGGTGGGCCAGGCGCGACAGGGCGGTGTCGCGGTTGCAAGTAATGGAGACCGTCAGTGCGCCACGCTCGCGCGCGGCCCCGAGCCCTCCGACGACGAAGGGGGTCTGTCCGCTGGCGCTGATCCCTACCACCGCGTCCCGCGCGCCGACGTCATGGGCAGCCACGGCTTGTTGTCCTGCGCTCTCGTCGTCCTCGGCCTCCTCCGTCGACCGTTCCAGCGATTCCCGGCCCCCAGCGACGATCGCCAGCACCATCCCCTCGGGGAGGTTGAACGTGGGAACGCATTCCACGGCATCGACCTGCGCGAGCCGGCCCGAGGTCCCCGCGCCGAGGTAGATCAGTCGCCCACCGTCCCGCATGCGGGCGGCGACGGCGTCGATCGCCCGCCCCAGCTCGTCGAGATGTTCGGCCACGCGCTCCGCCACGCCGGCATCTGCCCGGTTCATCACACCGATGATCGCGCGCGTCGACAGGGTGTCCAGAGGGCGCTCGAGGTCGGCGTTTCTCTCGGAAACCGGGTCATCTGGCACCCCGCCAGCGTAAGTATTAGACCAACGCAAGGGCAAGTGCTACGGTGGTCTAGACCACTGCGAAAGATCACTTGGACAAGGGGGAATGAATGTTTGGGGTGCTCCAGCGCATAGGCCGGTCCTTGATGATGCCGATCGCCGTGCTCCCGGCCGCGGCCTTGCTGTTGCGGCTTGGTGAGTATTTCCAGGGGGTCTCCTGGCTCGAATGGGGCACCGACATCTGGATAGTGATGCAGGCCGGCGGCCAGGGTGTGTTCGATAACCTGCCGCTCCTGTTTGCGATCGGTGTGGCCATCGGGTTCACGGAAGGCGCGGGTGCCGCAGGGCTGGCGGCCGGCGTCGGTTACGTCGTTCTCGCAGGGATCAACAGCATCACGATCGTCCAGGAGGTAGAGGGCGGCGAGCCGGTTACCGCGAACATGGGGGTGCTCGGCGGAGTCATCATCGGGCTGCTCGCAGCGATGCTCTATCACCGTTACAAGGACATCCATCTACCCGATTACCTCGCATTCTTCGGGGGCCGGCGCTTCGTCCCGATCGTCACCGCGCTGGCGGCGATGCTCGTCGGTCTCATCGCGTTCTTCGTCTGGCCCCCGATCGGGCGCGCCATCGACGACTTCGGTAACTGGATCGTCGGCGCCGGAGCCTTCGGGGTGTTCGTCTACGGGGTCGCGAACCGGGCCCTGTTGCCCATCGGGCTGCACCACATCATCAACGCGTTGGTGTGGTTCCAGTTCGGGACCTATACGCCGGAGGGTGGAGAAGCAGTGCGCGGTGACCTCACGCGTTTCTTCGCCGGGGATCCCGAGGCTGGGATCTTCATGGGCGGCTGGTACTTCATCATGATGTTCGGCCTGCCGGCCGCCGCACTGGCAATGTACCGGGCGGCACATCCTGAGAACAAGAAACCGACGGGCGCAGTGATGTTCTCGAGCGGCTTCACATCGTTCCTCACCGGGATCACCGAACCCATCGAGTTCAGCTTCCTGTTCCTAGCGCCCGTGTTGTATGGGGTCCATGCCATTTTGTGCGGGGTCGCGCTGGTCGTCGCTCAGACATTCGACATCCTCGTCGGGTTCGGGTTCTCTGCCGGATTGATCGACTACCTGCTGGCCTACGGCGAGTCCACCAACCCACTTCTGGTGTGGCCGATCGGCCTGGTGTTCGGCCTCGTGTATTTCTTCCTGTTCAGCAGCGCTATCCGCGCTTTCAACCTGATGACGCCCGGACGGGAGCCGCCAGAGGAGCCGGTGTCGACCGCGCCTCAGCGCGGCAGGGCGGAACCGGCCACGGCCTGACGATCTCGGGGCGCCCGGGTATCCCGGGTGCCCCGGTATCTTCTGCGTATGGAGGTTCTGATTGTCATCGTGATGGCGGTGGCGTGGTGGGCGCCCACCTTCATGGGCCTGACCGACCTGCAGAACCGGCACGGAGTTCGACGAGTGCTCGTGTGGAAGTGGACGCTGATCCTCTGCATACCCGTCTTCGGATGGTGGTGGTACAACCGCAACGGTCGAGCGGAACTCACGGCGGACGCAGGGAGAACCTGAGGTGACGAACGAGCTGCCCGACGAGCTGTCCTTCAAGCGTCCAAAAGGCGAGCAGCTGGGGGAGTATCTCGAGGAGTTCGGAGCTTCGCTGAGGCCCGGCACGATGCTGCCGTCGGAGCGCGCGCTCGCAGAACGCTACGGAGTAGCGCGCATGACGGTCAGGCAGGAGCTCGAGCGCCTCGAATCCAAGGGTCTCATCTATCGCGTTCAGGGCAAGGGGACGTTCGTAGCAGAGCCGAAGTTCACGCAGACGCAGGAACTGACTTCATTCAGTGAAGACATGCGCGCCAGGGGGATGGTCCCGGGTTCAGAGGTTCTATCGACAGAGGTGGCCGAGGCGCACGAGATCGTCGCGCGAGAGCTTGGCCTCGGAGTTGGCGACGCGATCGTGCGTATCGAACGCATCCGCACTGCGGATGGCGAGCCGATGGCATACGAGCGAGCCCACCTGCCGGCGGCCCGCTTCCCCGGCCTGGAAAGCGAGAGCCTCGCCAACGCTTCGCTGTATGAGATCCTGCAGTCGAAGTGGGGTGTGCGCTTCGCCCAGGCCCTGCAGAGGGTATCCGTGGTGACGCTCAACGACGAGGAGGCGGCACGCCTTCACGTGTCCGTCGGTCGGTCGGCCTTTCTGTTCGAGCGCACCACGCATGCAACAGACGGCACGGCCGTCGAGTACGTGCGCTCGCTCTACCGGGGCGACAGGTACCAGGTGGCGACGCAACTCACCCGCTCCCCGTGACGGGGGGAATCCGGCCCGACACGATCGATGAGGTGATCGATCGTCTGGACGAGATCATCCAGTGGGCCTCAGCCGAGAAGAGCCGCATCGGCTACTTCGCGGCTCTATACAAGGGCGTCACGATCAAGGTCCGAGAGGGCATCGCGAACGGTTTGTTCCAGGACGGTCCCCGGATGGAGCGCCTCGATGTGATCTTCGCCAATCGTTACCTGGAGGCCGTGCGCACCTATCGGGCCGGCAACAACCCGTCCCGCTCCTGGTTGTTCGCACTCGAGAGCGCGACGGGGGCCAGGCCGCTGGTGCTGCAGCATCTGCTGCTCGGCATCAACGCCCACATCAATCTGGATCTCGGTGTGGCCGCAGCGGAGGTCTCGAAGGGCAGCGAGCTCAACGAGCTGCAGCGAGACTTCCGAACGATCAATGACATCTTGAGCTCGCGGGTCAGCGTGGTCCAGGCTCAGATCGGCCGGGTGTCACCCTTGATCCCGCTGCTTCGGCGGATCGACCCCACGGCGCATCGTGCTGCCATCAACTTCAGCATCGAACGGGCCCGGGAGCAGGCGTGGACCGTTGCGGAGTTACTTTCCTACATCCCCTCGAGTGCCTGGCCGAGTCGGATCGACGTGCTCGACCGAACGACGACGTCACTCGGCCGGCTCGTTCGTAATCCGCCAGGATGGGTCCTCAACGCTGGCCTCGGACTCATTCGGATCTTCGAGAGCCACAACATCCGGCACATCATCGAGGTCCTGCAGGACATCGCCACGGATGATGCATAGCCGTGCATAGCTGTGCAACCATGCTGACGGCGTTTAGGAGTGATGTTTCCTAGATCCGGGTGCGCCAGCCCGCTCGGTCGCTCTCGCCACCAGGAGTTCGATCGCGTTCCCTACCTCCTCGGGGCGTTCCTCTGGCAGGAAGTGGCCGGCGCCGTAGAGGAAATGGAGCTTCACATCCTCCAGTAGCGATGCTGTGCGCTCGGCCTGTGCGACCGGGAAGAACGGGTCCCGATCCCCCCACACGACACTCGCCGGGACGTCGACAGAGTGGAGGATTCCCGGGTAGTCGCCATACAACTGCGCGAGGTTGTCCAGCGACGCGGTGAAGATGCGGCGCACCGAGCGCGCCTCACCAAGTTGAGTTCCTCCATATCGCATAAGCATCAAGCGCAGGGACGGTGTCGAGAACAGCACGCGACCCATCACCCTCCCTATCACCGGGGCATTGACCATGGAGAGAGGGAACGGGATCGACGTGTCCGGGAAGGAATTAGTCGATAACAACATCAGTGCGGTAAGAACTGAGGCCGACGACGGTAGAAGGATAGTGCGATGGGCCCCCCGAAGTCATGGCCTACAACCGTGGCGCGATCGACACCCGCTGCCTCGAGTGCGAGCTCGAGAGCGATGGCCTGGGACTCTGCGTGGATGTCCTCTGCGTCGGAACTATGGCCGAAGCCGAGTAGATCAGGGACCAGGATGAAGAAACGGCTGGCCAGACGATCGGCAACCTTTGTCCACGAACCAGCGGATCCCGGGATCCCGTGCAAGAGCACGAGGGCTGGCGAGGTGCGCTGTCCCAACCGATGGAGGTGCATGACAAGAAAATAAAGCGGATAGACAAGAAAATCAAGTACCTGCCCGGTAGGGTGACGTAATGCCTAAGACCTACGGTCAATACTGCGGGCTCGCCAAAGCGCTCGACCACATCGGAGACCGTTGGACCTTGCTGATCGTGAGGGAGCTACTGGTTGCGCCACGCCGCTACTCAGGTATCCGCGAGGCATTGCCCGGGATCGCCACGAATCTCCTTGCCGACCGCCTTCGGTGCCTCGAAGGCGACGGACTGATAGAGCGCTCCACGGACGGAACCTATGCGCTATCCGATGCAGGTCGAGGGCTCGAGACCCCGATCCACGACCTCGTGCTGTGGGGGGGTCGATGGATGGGGGAGCGGGCTGAGGGCGAAACTTTCCGCCCTCAGTGGTTGGTGGTAGCCCTCCAAGCGTTGCTGCCGCGTCGCCGTCCCGGCGCCATCGAGCTGCATGTCGACGGGACAGTGATTCACATCGATCGCACTCGTGTCGGTGTGGGCCCCCTCGACGCTCCTGACGCTGTGGTCGAAGCGCCGGCCGAGCGGATCCTCGGGGTGGCGGCTGGCCGTGCCCCATTCTCCAGCCTCACGGTGAGGGGTGACCGGCGTATCGCCGCTGCGGTCCTGGGGTCGTGAGCGAGCCCGCCTTGATTTGGGCCTCAACTCTCTTGGTGTCCCTCTAGGAATGAGAAAGAAGCGTGAGCATGTTCGCCCACGTCACCTCGGTTCGGGTCACGCCCGGCAAGGCGATGAAGGCATTGCTAATTTCAAGAACGACGACACCAGCTGCCAAGGAGGTGAGGGCTGCTCGCCGACTTTGAGTGATTGCGGATAAGAACCCTTGATCTTCCCGTCATAAAACCTGAACGCGTGGGCCAGCCCGCGACGTCTGGCATCGGATACGGATCCGATGCCTGCGTTCTTCGACTAGCACGGCTACCACTCCACCAACTTCCAGATTGCCGGCTGCATCTCGCCCGGCCGATCTATCTCGCCGAACAGTGACACCGCCTTCTTGAGGTGAACCATTGCATCCTCCGGCCGACCGAGACTGTGGAGCAGGTCCGCCACGTTGTTGTGCAGGGCCGCTTCACGATGCACGTCTCCGATCGCCATGCACAGCTCAAGCCCCGCTTCGGTGACGGCGAGCGCTTTCTCGGGGTTCCCGTCCGCCCGCAGGGTCAGCGCCAGGTTGTTCATGGCTGCGACCTGCGCGCTTTTCACCCCGGCCTTCTCGGCCAGCGCTCGACTCTGCTCGAGATGGGATCTTCCCTCATTCGAGCGTCCGCGACTGCCCTCCAGGATTCCCAGGATGTTGTGAGCCTGGGCCAGGGCGAGGTCGTCGCCTTCACGCCCCGCCAGATTGAGCGATTCTTGGGCGAGTTCTAGCGCAGAGTCGGGATCGCCCGAATGATGAACCGTTAGCGCCCAGTCCGCGAGGAGGTTCGCGCGGGCTATGTCGTCGCCCCGGCCCCCAAGAAGCCAGGCAGCCTCGTCGAAATGACTTCGGGCCTCCTTCCACAGTCCCCGGCGATGGTAGACGTTTCCGATCTTGTGCTCGATCTCAGCAAGCCGGTCTGTAGGCACCAGAGCTGCGGTCGCCTCGTATGCAACGACCGCAGCGTCATAGTTTCCCAACAGCGTTTGCAGGTCGCCGATGGATTCCTGCAGCCCGGGTGTGTCGGGGTGATTCAGCGCGAGGGCAACCTCGTGGTGCTGTAGCGCTTCCCGGTTGGCTCCAAGGAGTCGGGCTTCGGTCCCCGCCCGCTCGAAGACCTCAGCCGCCTTTCCTTCGTCTCCCCCGAGACGATAGTGGTGCGCGATCAGACCCCAATTCGAGCCCGGATGGAGCTTCGACTCGCTATTCGAAACAAGCTCATGCGCAACGCGCCGGTGGAGCACTCGTCGGCGCGCCAGACTCATGTCGCCGTAAACGAAAGCTCGAATCTTCTCGTGCGCGAAGTCATAAGTGGTCGATGACCCAACATCGTGTTCTGCGACAAGGCCGTGTGCGACCAGTTCCTCTAGCGATCTCAAGATCTCTTCCTCGCCACGGCCACTGGTATTCCTCAACAGAGTGAAATCAAAGGACCTCCCGATAACCGCGCCCGCGCCCAGAACTTGCAGGGCTGTTTCGCTAATCGGTGCGACCCGGGCTCTGATCAGGTCGCGAACGTCACCCGGCAGGGGCAAATCGTTTTCTCGAAGAATGTCCGGGCTGTCCAGCGCCGTGCGCAGGTACGCTTCGACGAAGAAAGGCAAACCCTCGCTCTCCCGATAGAGGAGATCGGTGACTTCCGAACTCCATTCCGGAATTCCAGCTGCATTGACGAGCTCACCGACTGCGTTCTCGTCGAGGCGCTTGAGGTTCAGCTCGGTAACCGAGCCGGCGGATCGCACCAATAACCGGTCGAGGTCTTGACGGGAAGAGTCGTTGGTCCTCCAGGCGACGATCACGAGTATCGGCTGCCTTCGGAGTCGCGCGGTGAAATAGGAAATGAACTGCGCGGTGCTGTCGTCCGCCCACTGAAGATCTTCGACAACCAAGATGCCCGCCGGAGACCGCGCACACGCCCCGGTGATCACCTGAGCGATCGCTTCGAAGAGCCGAGCCCTGGCTCCGGGACCCTGCACTGGTTCAGGCATGGAGATGGCGCGACCCTCAGCGAACTCGGGAAGCAGCCGGGATAGCTCGCTCATCCAATGGTCGGGGACGGCTTCGAGAAATGGCCTGAACTCGGCGTCGGCCAAAGTGATGCGAAGGGCCTCAACCAATGGTCCGAAAGCCAGGTCCGACTCGCCCTCGTGGCATTGGATCCGGATAACTGAAACCTCTTTGGGCCCGGCTATTGCGAGAAATTCTTCGACCAGGCGCGACTTGCCGATCCCCGCCTCTCCCGTAACCACCACGAGATGATCGTCTGTGTCGGCGGCGCCGTGACACCTAACAAGGACCTCCAGCTCCTTGTCGCGGTCGACAAAGGGGGTTCGAGAGGGGGGCTTGTTTTGGGAGCGGTTGGATGGCACAGCACTGACAGCGAAGCCATCGGGCCCGCCGCTAGAGGAGCCGGCCAAATCTCCCTTGACGATCATCTGATAGAGGTCGGTTGTCTCGCGGAGCGGTGCGACGCCAAGCTCCTCGTTTAGAACTTTGACGAAGGCCCGGTACTGCCTTACCGCATCCGACCTGCGCCCAGACCGGGCGTACATGGACATCAGTGACTGGTTAGCGCTCTCACTCAGGAGATCGAGGGAGACCCATCTCCTTGCGTGTTCGATTGCCGGTTGCCATGAGCCCTTTTGAGCATGGCCACGTGAGAGCTCTTGAAGAGCGGAATGAAGCTCTGTGCGAAGCGTCTCTGCCTCGAACAAGTGCCAGTTGTCGAACGGGAGGCTGTCCCTGAGCGAGAACCCGGACAGGAAATCTCCGCGCCAAAAAGCAACGGCCCGCTCGAGGAGAAATACGCACCTGTTACATGGTTCTAGGAGAGCATGCCCGTGCGTCGCGCATTCCGCCAACAGCTCGCGAAACCGAGTCACGTCGACGGCGAGGTCGGTGCGATCAAGCGACACGGTCGCCCTGTCGGCGATAAGCCAGCGACCCCCCAAGCCCTTCTTGGCCGTGGATAGGGTGCGACGCAAGGATGCCTGAGCGTGGCTCTCGTCGTACTCAGGCCAGAGCATCGCCGAGAGAGCGTCGCGACGATGTGGCTCCGGGCTCAACGCCAGATAGGCAAGCAGCGCGGTGGCCTTGCGGGTATCGAACTCCACTTGTGACCCGTCGATCTCGACCCGCGGAGGTCCGAGCAGGGAAATCGCCAGGTGGGCCACGAGCCTCCTCTTTTTTACCTGTCCAAGCCTTTTTCCGGCGGGGATCGGGGGAGCCCCGGGGCACCTTCTTGTCAGGCCCATGCTAGGCGAAAAAGAGCCAAGGTCGCAACGAAACTCTCTGCAGGGGCGGTTTCGTAACGCTTTCCGGACGTTCCCCACCGAAAATGAGCCAAAAGCCCTCTAGCAAAGGCGGTCACGGAGATGGCAGTAATCGAGATCCAGGGGCTGTCCAAGCGGTACCGGCGCATCCGCGGGCGCCCCACAGCGGCCCTGAATGGCCTGGACCTGTCCGTCCCGGAGGGGGGCGTCTTCGGTTTCCTTGGCCCCAACGGATCAGGGAAGACGACGACGATCCGCTGCCTGCTGGACCTTGTGTCTCCGACTTCAGGGGTCATCAGGCTTCTCGACGCCGATCCTCAGAGAGATCTGAGCCGGGTTATCTCGAAGGTCGGCTCGATGATCGAAACCCCTTCTTTCACCCCGAATTTCTCCGGACGCAGGAACCTGCGACTGCTGGCGGGGCTCTACGGCATTGATGATGTGGCAGTTGCGCGTGCCCTGGAGCGCGCCGGCCTGGCGGAACGCGCCGGCGACCTCGTGAAGTCCTACTCACTCGGTATGCGTCAGCGGTTGGGCATTGCTGCTTCGCTTCTGAAGGACCCCGATGTCTTGATCTTGGACGAACCGGCCAACGGATTGGATCCGGCCGGAATCAAGGAGGTGCGAGAGGTGCTTCGAGGCCTGGGGGCTGAAGGTCGAACCGTTTTCGTTTCCAGTCACATCCTCAGCGAGGTCCGACAAACCTGCGATCGAGTAGCGATCATCGCCAACGGGCGGTGTGTGGCCGCCGGATCGGTGGAAGAGGTGCTTGCCGGCGGAGGGCCAAAGGGAGTGCTCGTCAGGCTCGAAGATCTCGACGCAGGCGTATCGGCGCTGCAGGGGGCCGGCTTCCAGTGCGCTCGAGGGGATGATGTCATTCGCGTAGCTCTCGACCCATCGCGGGCCTCACATGTTGCGCGCGCGCTTGCCGAAAGGGGCCTCTATCCCAATGAGCTGAGGCCGGAAGAGGCCGACCTCGAGGCTGTCTTCCTGGCTTTGACACAAAACCACGTGGAGGAAGCGGCATGAAAAGACTCCTGATCGTAGAGATAAAGCGGATGCTCGCCCGTAGGCTGCTTCGCGTATTTGCCATCCTTGCCGTCATAGGCGTCGCTCTGGCGGGGGTATTGGCCTACGTCAACGCAGACTCGGAAACTCCTTTTCGGATCACCGATCTCTCCTGGATCATCCCGGCTACGAATGGGCAGCTCAGCATCGTTATGTTCTTGCTCGGTGCATCGTTCATCGGCGCCGAGTGGCGGAGCGGGTCGATCACGACGTCGTTGACGTGGGAGCCGCGACGGGTCCGAGTCTTTTTTGCGAAGTCCTTCGCCTGCGTGCTCGTTGTGTCCGCGATGATTCTCGCGGTGTCATTGCTCGTCGGCCTGGCACTCCTCCCGATGATGTTGTTCAAGGGTTCGACCGAGGGGGTGGATGCCGCGTGGATGGCCGAGCTGGCCGGCGGCACTTTGAGGTCAGTCGCGCTGACTGCTTTCGCCGCGGGGCTGGGTTTCTCGATCGGATCGATCGGTCGGAACACTGCGGCCGCATTGGGGACGGGATTCATCTATCTGGCGGTCATCGAAGGGCTTCTTCGATCCTGGCGACCTGGGTGGGCAATGTGGCTCCTGGGCGACAACGCCGGCGTTTTCCTCTCCGGCGAAAGACAAGAGACCCTTTATGCCAGCCGGTCGATTCTGGAGGCCGGGCTAATCATGCTCTGTTACCTATCGGCATTGCTGCTGGCCGGAGTCATCTTGTTCAAGAAACGGGACGTCACATGAACATCCAAAGGCCATTGCTACCCCTTCCGTTTCCGGGCACCATTGATCTGTAAAGCTACCTAAGGGGTGTTTGTGAGGAGGTTGTTCCCGGCGCTGATCGGGGCCGGCATCGCGGGCGCGGCTCTCGTGGTCATGACCGGCGCCGGCTGGCGCATCATGCTGCTGGTCGGTGTTGCGGCCGGGATCATCACGATCGTTGTGGTCGCCACCGGTGCTGGCTCGAGCTCGGGCGAGCTGGATCTGGCGCGTCGCGAGGAAAGTCCTCCACCACGGCAGGAGCCGGCCGCCTCGCCGCCGCGCCGGGAGCCAAGCCGTCGGTCACATCTCGTCTTCATGTCGTTCTTCGGACTCTTCGTTGCGAGCGTGGTCGTGTGGTTGCTGCTGGGACTGGTTCCCGCCATCGCTTCGGCTTTGCCCTCACTTCACGACCGTTTGCACGATTGGGGACGTGGGAGCGGGGTTGTTTCCGAGCTGGCCGAAAACATCGCTCGCGCCTCGCACGGCGCCGGATCACCCGGTCAGGTCGTCCTCGATTACCTCTTCAGCGTTTTCAACATCTGTCTTGGTCTCTTCTTGATCTACCTTCGCCCGCACGAGATCACCGCCCGGCTCCTCGCCGTCGGGATGATCGGCACGTCCGTGGCTTTCAATCTCCAGGGCCATGACGCTTTTCAAGTGCTGCCGACGTCAACCCTGGGCGTGGTGGACTTGTGGCACTTACTCGTCCACATCGGGGCCGGCGTCGCTTACATCTATGCTCTGCTGCTGTTCCCGACGGGAAATCTGCTGAAGAGCAGACACCTCCAGGCCCTGCAAGTTCCCTTCCTGGTCTTGGTCACGGTTGCCGCCGCGCTCCTTTCCCTGCTCACTGTTGAAGACCATGTGGTCGGTCTCGTCGTGGTGTTCGGCATCGTCACTCCAATTGCGGGAGTCAGTTCGCAACTTCGCCGCTTCCGCCGGGCCGAATCTCCCCGGGAACGCCAGCAATCAAAGCTGCTTGTTTGGGCACTCCTCCTCTCGCTGGGCGCTGCCGCGGTTTTGCTGATCTTTACGAGCGCTTTTGGCTCGGAGGCGCGACAGGTCGAGCGCGACTATGAGTTCACGACCCCCCCACCGGGCACATACTTCTTTAGGTGCGATCCTCATTCAGCCACAATGAAAGGCGAAGTGATCGTCACTCCCGGCGCCGGTGGCGACGGACAGTCGGTTGTTTCTATAGCGGCAATCGACGGGAAGTTCGACAAGAACCAGCTGGTCCTGCCGGCCGATCGGCAACTCACCTTGGAGTTCACGAACAAAGATGCCGACCTTCATAACGTTGCCATCTACCAATCTGCATCTGCTGAGGAGCCCGTCTTCATCGGCGCGGAGTTCTCTGGACGCAACACTGCCATCCTCGCCTTTCGGATATTCCGAATAATAGTCGCGGTCATTCCGATAGCGCTCCTCGTCGGTCTCCTTCACTTCCGACTGTGGGAGATCGACAGGGTCATCAACCGCGCACTGGTCTACACGATACTTTCGGGAATATTGGCCGCCGTGTACATAGGCGTCATACTTCTCCTAAGCCGTGTGTTCTTTGCAGACAAGAGGACGCCGGACTTCGTCGTAGTCGGATCGACCCTTGCCGTCGCGGCCTTGTTCCGTCCCGTCCGCGATCGCGTCCAGCGATTCATCGATCGGCGCTTCTACAGGCGGAAGTACGATGCCACCAAGACCGTGGAGGCCTTTAGCTACCGGGCGAGGGAGCAGGTCGACCTCGATGCTCTGACGGCGGAGTTGATAGGTGTTGTCCAGGAAACGATGCAACCTAAGGACATCTCATTGTGGCTCTGTTCGATTGCGGAGGCACCCCGTGAATCTTCCGAGTCGACGGAGGTCAAGACCTCTTGATCAGGTCTGAGTTCACGCGATACGCCGCGATCCTTCAGTGCATGAGGGAGCGAGACGCGGATGACTAGGTGGGCGAGGAAGCGGCCAACCAGGGCACACCATGGCCGCGCTGCCAAGGCCGAAGATCAAGACGGGGGGAGCTTCGTTACGGTCACGGACTTCGATATCAGCCCCTCCGATCCGCTGGTCGCTTACGTGCAATCCAACTCGGGCGCGGTCCGGCTGTCGAGCCTGGAGCTTGACTCTCCGACTGTCGAGGCTCTGAAGGGCGCGGGCATAGAGCTGGTGATCCCGCTGATCAGTCACGGCGATCTCGTCGGACTGCTCAACCTGGGCCCGCATCGTAGCGGCCGCGAGTACTCAAGTGACGAGCGGAAGCTCCTCGACGATCTCGTGGGGTATGTCGGGCCGGCAGTGCGCGTCGCTCAGTTGGTACGGCAGCAAGAAGAGGAGATGCGTACAAGAGGTCGACTCGAGCAGGAATTGCGAGTGGCCCAATTGATCCAGCAGCAATTCCTTCCCAAGGAGCTCCCCCACTTGCCGGGCTGGGACATCGCCGCGTTCTACCGTCCGGCGCAGGCCGTGGGGGGCGATTTCTATGACTTCATCGAGCTCCCCGACGGGAAGATGGGCGTGGTCGTGGGCGATGTCACCGATAAGGGGGTTCCAGCGGCGTTGGTCATGGCGACAACCCACAGCATCCTTCGCAGCGATGCTCCCCGCCTGGTAACGCCAAGTGCTGTGCTCGAGAGGGCGAACGACCTTCTCGTCTCGGATATCCCGGCCCATATGTTCGTGACGTGTCTCTACGGGGTCCTCGACCCGGCAAACGGAACTCTGACATTCGCGAACGCAGGTCACAACCTTCCTTATTTGAACACCGGTGACGAAGCCGTCGAAATCCGGGCGACCGGTATGCCGCTGGGACTCATGGCCGGTTCCAGGTACGAGGAAAGGGAAGCCTCCGTCGCCCCGGGACAAAGCCTCCTACTTCACAGCGACGGAATTGCCGAAGCTCACAACGACGACCGCGAGATGTTCGGCTTTCCTCGGCTCAGGAGCATCGTTGCCGGAGGGCTGGAGGGCAACGAGCTCATAGACGACATCTTGAGCGAGTTGGATCAGTTCACCGGAGCGGAATGGGAACAGGAAGACGACATCACACTCGTCTCCCTCTGTCGCGGAGCCGGGGGCTCTGCCGGGTTTGGTAGTCCACCTGGGGAAATCGAGAAGTCCGCCCCAGATGGGTCCCACGGGCAACTTCCGAGAGATGCCGTAGTGCTCGCGGACTTCGAGCTGGAAAGCCTGCCCGGCAACGAACGCGCAGCCATGGAAAGAGTGGTCGAAGCCGTCCGGGAACTGGATCTTCCATCCCGGCAGCTCGATCGGATCAAGACGGCCGTCTCTGAAGCAACCATGAACGCCATCGAGCACGGCAACGAGAATCGGCCCCACCTTCCCGTTCGGGTGTCGGTCCTCTCTATTTCCGACAATGAGCTCCTCGTTCGGGTCACGGACTCCGGGGGGGACCGCCCCATCCCGGAAGCAGAAACGCCGGACATCGACGCAAAGCTGGCCGGCGAACAATCCCCCCGCGGGTGGGGTCTCTTCTTGATAAGGAACATGGTCGACGATATGAGGCTGTCGAGTGAGGGAACTCATCACACGATCGAGCTCGCGTTCAACTTGAGGAAGGGGCACGGCGATGAACACCGCATTTGACACCCATGTGCGACTGAGAGACGACGTCGCCATCATGGACCTGATAGGAGAGATCAACAGCGGCGCCGGCGATCGGCTAGAAGCTGCCTATTCAGAGGTCAAACGCGATGACAAACCCGTAGTTCTGCTGAACTTCAAGGGCGTCGACTACATAAACAGCAGCGGAATCGCGTTGATCGTCACGCTTCTCGCTCGAGCCCGCAACGATGACCGTGCCGTTTTGTCCTGCAACCTCAGCGATCACTACAAGGAGATCTTTGCGATTACTCGCGTTACGGACTTCATGACGGTCTACCCAGACGAATCCGCTGCCCTTGCCGGGTCGCGGCCCGACGAGGCTTCGCAGAGGAGGTAGTAAACGTGACCCAGAACATTCTGAATGCAAGCGTCAAGAAGGTGAACGAAAGGACCAGCGTGATCGAAGTCGAGGGGGAGGTCACACAAACCTCGGAAAAAGATCTGATGGACGCTTACGAAGAGGCGGTATCCAAGAAGACGCGCACGATCATCTTGAATTTGACCAATCTCGAGTACATGAACAGTAGCGGGATAGGGCTCCTCGTCACCCTCCTTGTGCGAGCCAACCGGCATCATCAGAAGATGCTCGCCTGCGGGCTTTCGGAGCACTACCGCCAGATCTTCGAACTGACGCGACTTGATGAAGCGATCGAGATTCACGACGACGAAACCAGCGCTCTGGCAGCAGCCGGCGCGCAGTGAGAAGGGGGTAGATATGCCACTTTCACCCGAGCCGCCTGAGGATAAAGAGTCCACCGTGACGCAATCTCCCGAGCCGGAGGAGGTCGCCCCAGCCCACACCTTGATCCCACGAGATGCAGAGCATTGGTCGAAACCTGTGACGCGCCTCGAAGTCGGCGAGGTTCCCGCGTCGGCCATCAACATCAACGTCACCGGCCGCCGAGTCATGGGTCCGGTTCAAGGTTTCGGAAAGATGTGGCAAAAGACATACCGGATCGGTCTGGGCCGGCAAGCGGAACCCAGAGAGGTGATCCTGGAATGGAAGAAAAACTTCTCGCTCTTCTGGCCCGAGGGCGCCAACTTTTACGGACCGGTCACCGGAATAGCACCAGGAGAAGTGGCATTGCTGAACCTCAGTATGCCGGGGAAGCTCAAACTATCGACCGGTGTTCTTGTCTTGTTTGCCGACGACGAGGCCTTCACGCTGATGACTCCCCAGGGTCACATGTTCGCTGCGTGGATTACGTTCACGTCTCTGGAGTACGAGGGCCAGACGGTAGCCGAGACGCAAGTGCTTCTGCGGGCGAACGATCCGTTGTACGAGCTTGCGCTGGGCATGGGTGGGCACAAGAAAGAAGACGCCTTTTGGACGCATACCCTCAGCTCCTTAGCCGCACACTTCGGAGTCGAGGGAGCCGAGGTGTCGACGAAAGTTGTCTGCGTCGACAAGAGACGTCAGTGGTCCAAGGCCAAGAACATCTGGCACAACTCAGCCATTCGATCGGGCGGCTACATGATGGGGACTCCATTTCGGGCGGTCGCGAGGTCTTTCCGGAGGCCCAGGAAGTAGATGCCCCCGGCTAGTTGAGGGTTTTCAGGGGAGGCCGGTCTCACGTTCGGCGATCGCGTATCCGAGCAACACCCAACCAACGCCGAGGATCAGTAGCGGAATCTCGAGAAGGCGTTCGTGGATCGATTCGAGCAGTCCGCCTGCAATCATCAGTGGAATGAAGCTGATCGTGAGACCAACCGGCAGCATGTGCCAGTTTGGGCGGAGCGCCTCGCCGCGCCATATCGGAAGGCCGACGAGCAGCAGAGCGATCAGTGTGGCAAAGAACCCGACGAAGATAAGCGGCGAAAAGTCCTCTTCACTCGTCGTCTCTGTGCCGCCACCAGTCGTGATCAATGAGCCGACCGTGGCCACCGCACCCAGTATTGCCAACAGGAGACCGGCGAGGCCGAGGACGCCGCCTCTTTTCGAGAGCCGCTCGCGCAGTCCGATCACTCCCGCCGCAAAGAACAACGGCGCGACGCCGAACAGTACTGGGGGCTGAGTGCCGGTCAAGAGGATGGCGCCGGATTTCACTTTCCAGCATGCACCTCCAAGGGCCGCTGCAAGGCCGCCTAGGCGAGGACTCATGGGCCGTCAGACTAGTCGGCGTCAGGCGGCGATGACAATACCCGTCACGTTCACACGCGGATTTAGCTCGGGAGGGTAATACGCATTGTGCGCCCTGGCGTGTTCGTTCACAGTGAGAACGCGGTGGACGGGAAGGCGTAAAACAGGTGAACACCAGGATCTTCGAGCGCGTCGCGTCCTATTCGGTCGACTCCCTTCTCCGCACTCGGCAAGCGCAGGGTCTCGCCGACTGCAACCGTCGCCGAGGAGGTGGCGGGGAAGTGGCTCCTCGAGCTGCTTGGTTGCCGGAACACTGCTCGACGCGCCCGCTCCTTATCAAGCGGGCCCGTTTCGTCGAGTCGAATTGGGTTTTGGAATGACTGAGTGGCACCTCTCCGCGCGGTAGTCCATCAGTCGAAGTACTTTTCGTATAGCCGATTGCTGATGATTCCTGAAGGGTCATACTTCCTCTTCAGCTGCAAGAAGGCATCCAGTTCTGGGTATGCAGCCTTGAGCTGCTGCTTGGTGTAGTGGAGTTGATAGGGAAGATAGAAGGTTCCATCGAGCGATTCCGCCAGATCTATGAGCCGTCTCGTCAAGTGACCCATGTCGGCGTTCCCCTCCGAATTCGTGCCTTGGCTGAGGTACAGCACGACCGCAAAGACATCGTCTTTGGCATAGCTAAGGACCAAGTTGTCTTTGTGCACGACTCGAATGGATGCATTGAGAAGATCGGCCTTCCTGTCGGCTAGGGCTCCACGGAGACCATCGATGAACTCCACCAGCCTGTCCCTGGGAACGAAATACTCCTGCAATATTTCGGTTCGGTTCTTGATGCTGCTCTTGAGTGCATCAGTCGATGAGTACATAGCCTGGTTGCGAGATACGAGACATGCCTCGGGCGCGGTCAGCGCTTGATTTCGAGACTCGTAACAGGGCCTTACGTGCGGCAGGACGTATTTTTCGACCATCCATTTGGCCCAGCGTCCAAGAGGCCCGGTCTTGGCGATATTGAAGGTGAGCCTGCTGACCCTCACGTATCCTGCTTCTCGGACGGGCGGTATCGGTTCGTGGGGCCCATTCGTAGGGCCGTAAGTGTAGAGGAGCATCTCCCTCAGAAAGCTGTGGGGGGCAGTCGACAAGTGGCCGTAGAGCAACTCATACCGGTCATTCCCGGCGATCGCCGACTCGAAAAGATCGGGCCACTCTCGATAGTCGATGACCCGTCGCTCGAGCTCGTACATCTCATTGTCGGTCACCTCAATATCGGCATCCACGATCACACCAAGCAGCCCGTAGCCGCCGACTATCGCCCGAAAGAGCTCCGGTTCGTGATGCCTGCTGACCGTCAGCAGAGTTCCGTCGGAAAGCATTACCCGAAGCGACCGGATGGTGGACGCGATGGCTCCAACCCGGTGGTCTATTCCATGCGCGTTCACAGCGATCGTCCCGCCTACCGTTAGGGGATTTACCGACTGCATCGCCTTAACAGACAATCCGCGGGGATCCAAGGAGTCTTGAACCTTCTTCCAGGTGGCGCCGCTCTGGACGGTCAGAACATTTCGCTCCGTGTCGACTGTCATCTGGTCGAAGGCCGTCATGTCGATCACCAGACCGTCCTCTACGAAGGCTTGGCCACCCATGCTGTGGCGTGCTCCCGCGATCGAGACTCTGATCCTCTTCGAACGCGCGAATGCCAGTGTTTCCCGGAGCTCGCCGATCGTAGCGGGCTTGACGATTCCGTAGATGCTCGTCTCGTTCAGACAACTCACGTCGTCTATCGTGCCGCCCCCCTGGATGAGCGGGACGGTTCTGGGAACGTCTGGAATGGGTCGAAAGGGGTTAGTCGCAGAAGAACGGTCTGGCACGGACAAGCAGTATTGGTCGTCCGAGGGAGGTGACGTATAGAGAAGGAACTTGTTCCTCAACGTTGCGGACATGTAGAGAAACAACGGAACAAGAACGACGAGCGCTCTTATTCGGCGCTGCCTGGCATCTGAGGTTCCAGGTGGACGGCCGCGGCGCAGCAGGGCGTGAACCAGGGCTATCGGAAAGGCCAAAGTCCCGTATAGCCACCATGTGAGAAACCGCGGGGTCGTCGCGTGCACCAGGATCGCCGGAATAAGCCCCAACCCTAGGGAAAAGGAAGCGAGACCGACTCCCAGGAACGCCAGGCCGCCGACGCCGACCAGGCCGCCGAAGTTCCCGGCTCCTCGTGGGTCCACGACCAGGACCGCATCAACGGAGATCAGCAGCAAGCCTGTCGCCACCACGGGAAGACTGATGTGAACCTTTGCGGCCCCAAGGCTCCGCTTCAGGGACAGGGGAAGTAGGACGAACAACAGACACCACAAGGCGATGATCTTGAGAACGTCGGTGACGGGATCCACGCTTGCCCCCAGAGCATCGCGTCGAGCGATCAGGAAGGTAACCAGAAGGGTCCCGCTGATCGCGACGATCCAGGAAGCCCAACCGAGATGCCCGCGCTGGACGCTTAGAGAGGCAACCCGACCCTCAGGTTCGGCTGGTTCGCGCATCAGCAGCCAAGCGGCTGCTCCAAGCGCCAGGAACTGCGCCAGGAGGCCGACAGTGCTAAGGAGCAACGGCGTTCTTCCCCATATTCAGAGACTACGTCCGTGCTCTATGAGAGGAACGGTTGACCAAGGAAAAGCCCAGCCCAGCGAAACGCCGAATGCGCGAGTTCAACGTGCTACCGGTGGTTCGACTCTGATGCAAGTACGCCGGAGTTGCCGTCCGTCTTCACGGACTGAGGTCGCATCCGGGGCAGGTAGACCGGAGGGCGAAGTCGGCGGGGCTCGCTCTCACTCCCGACAGCCGCGAGGCTCTGCGCAGGTATCTCGTGTGGAGCGGCAGTTGGCGCACAGCGGATGGCCTGGTGGGCTTCCTGCTGCCGATCGGCTACTCGATGCTCACCGATCGGCCGTTCTTCATCGACAACGGCCTCGTCCTGATCCTGGCCGGTTACCTGCTCGGCGCGATGGCTGCCGAGATCGTTCTCAACCGCTCCGGGCAGCGTGCCGGCGCCGCCTTGCTCTCAACCGCTCCGGCTCGAAAACTACCTACCCGGTTACGTGATCGTGCTGCAGCGCGGGCTCGCTGTGATCTCGGCCGCGCTGGTCGGCATCTATGCCATGTCTCCCTTTCCTAATATCGACATCCCCCAACCCGAGCTGCGGACATAAGCGTTCTATGGAGCGGCGGGCGTCGTCGTCTGGATCGTTATCAAGTCCCTTCAGCGCCTGATCGTGTCTCGCCGCCAACCTGCAGTCGCCGCCGATCTTCTGGCAGTGAACGATGCCATCCGATCACTTTCGGTGCACTCGCTTTCCGGAGCGGGCGTGGGCCTCCTCTTTACCGTCGTCGGGTCGCAGGTGAGCGTCTTCACAGCTCTCGACGGGGCGGCGGGGTGGGCGCTGGCCTTGATGTCCGCGCTGCTGTACTTCTCGGCTGTGTGCTTCTGGCTCGACCTGACCAAACCACACGGCCATCGTGTTGAGCGCTCCCCTCCCAGTCGGCAGCATGATCCTCGAGATCGACGCCGCGTCGCCGCTGCCCCCTTACGAGCAGATCCGCACCCAGGTCGCCACGATGATCACCACTCGGGTTATGGCGCCCGGCAGCAGACTTCCGGCGATCCGGCAGCTCTCCAAGGACCTCGGGTTGGCTACAGGCACCGTCGCCCGGGCGTACCGGGAGCTCGAGGCGGAAGGCCTCATCGCTGCCACGCGCGGCTGCCACGGGACCTTCGTCACCGAGTCGAGGCGGACGCGCAACAGCGAGACCGACGAGGACCTTGCACAAGCGGCGCGAGCCTTCGCTATTCATCCGCGCCAGCTCGGCGCGGATGCTGGGCGCGCCCTCGAGCTCGCGCGGGAAGCGTTCGAGTCTCTGTGAAGTTCATAGTCGGCGCTGGAATCAGGTGTCAGGCCATAGTTGCGCATTGTTCGTCCTGGCTTTTTCGTCCACAATGAGGTCGCGGAGGACGGGAAAGGCGCCAACAGGTGAACACCAGGATCTTCGAGCGCGTCGCGTCCTATTCGGTCGAATTCCTCTCCGCACTCGGCAAGCGCAGGGTCTCGCCGACCGCAACCGTCGAAGAGCTGCGGGAGGCGTTCGGCGGCCCGCTTCCTGAGCGAGGCGCCGACTCCGAGTCGATCATTAACGAGTTGATCGAGGCCGCCGAGCCGGGACTGATGGCGACGGCCGGTCCCCGCTTCTTCGGATTCGTGATCGGCGGAGCGCTGCCCGAGGCGGTAGCTGCCGAATGGCTGGCGTCGACATGGGACCAGAACGCCGGTCTCTATGTCGCGGCACCAGCGGCAACCGTCGCCGAAGAGGTAGCGGGGAGGTGGCTGCTCGAGCTGCTCGGGTTGCCGGACCACTGCTCGTTCGGCTTCGTTACGGGGGGCCAGATGGCCAACTTCACCGGCCTCGCCGCGGCACGCCACCACGTGCTCGCGCGAGAGGGCTGGGACGTGCAGGCGAGCGGGTTACAAGGAGCGCCGGACCTTCGAGTGATCGCGAGCGAGGAGCGACACGCAACCATCGGCCGGGCGCTCCGCTACTTGGGGCTCGGCACCGACTCACTACGACTCGTCGAGACGGACGGCCAGTCTCGGATGAGACTCGACGCATTGCAGACCGCGCTGGAGGAAGGCAGTGGCCCGACGATCGTCACGGCCGAGGCGGGCAACATCAACTCCGGCGCGTTCGATCGTTTCGACGAGGTGTGCGACGTGGCGCACGCCGCGAAGGCATGGGTGCATGTGGACGGCGCCGTCGGTCTGTGGGCCGCCGCCTCGCCCGGGTGCCGCGATCTGGTCACGGGCCTCGACGGGGCGGACTCGTGGGCAACGGATGCGCACAAGTGGCTGAACGTTCCGTACGACTCCGGCTTGGTCTTCTGCGCGCATCCCGAGTCGCACAAGGCGGCGATGAGCGTGCACGCCGATTACCTCGTCCATGCGGCGGACGAGCGGGAGCGGGATCCGATGGACTGGAACCCCGAGTTCTCGAGGCGCGCCCGCGGCTTCGGCGTCTACGTGACGCTGCGCGCGTTGGGCAGGTCCGGCGTGGGGGAGATGATCGATCGATGCCGCGCGCATGCCTGGCTTTTCGCCGAGCGCCTCGGCGCGGAGCCCGGCATCGAGATCCTGAACGAGATCGTGATCAACCAGGTCCTCGTCCGCTTCATGGCCGAGAACGGAGACCACGACGACCGCACCCGCCGCGTGATCAAGGCGGTCCAGGAGGACGGTACCTGCTGGCTCAGCGGAAGCAAGTGGAAGGGATCCGACGTGATGCGTATCTCGATCTCGAACTGGTCGACGACGACCGAGGACGTCGAGGTGTCGGTCGACGCGATCCTGCGAAGCGCCGCGGCGAATCCCTGATTACGCCGGCCGCCTGTACGACGAGGGCGTCCGGCTATCTGGAAACCAAAGATAATCGAGACACAGTGGCGAAACTGACGATCAACCTGTTGGGCACTCCGGACGTCCAGCGAGACGGAGTGCCCACACCTTCCCCCAAGGGTAAGAAGGTATGGGCGCTCCTTGCGTTCCTG